>JBPPMF010000226.1:0-9625 GCA_051305915.1 Thiobacillus sp.
ACCAGGTAGCTGTGCGCTGATGGCGATTCTCCGCGCCATAGCACTTCACGAATTCCTCCAGGTCCTCCCGCTTCAACGGATCGGTCTTGAGCGTGAAGTGGATGTTGGTGCGCAGGTCGTAGATCCAGAGCTTCTTGGTCCACGGGGTTTCGCTGGCGGGTTTCTTGTCGAAGAACAGCACGTTCGCCTTTACGCCCTGGGCGTAGAACAGGCCGGTGGGCAGGCGCAGCAGGGTGTGGACGTCGCACTCGTGCAGGAGCTTGCGGCGGATGGTTTCGCCGGCGCCGCCTTCGAAGAGCACGTTATCGGGCACGACCACGGCGGCGCGGCCGTTTTGCTTGAGCAGGGTTTTGACGTGCTGGACGAAGTTGAGCTGTTTGTTCGAGGTGGTGGTCCAGAAGTCGCCGCGCTCGACGCTGTCGCGCTCTTTGCTCACTTTCCCTTCTTCACCAACAATCGTGGTGCTGCTCTTCTTGCCGAAGGGCGGGTTGGTGAGCACCAAGTCGAAGCGGTCGCCGGAGTCGGCGGCCAGCGAGTCGGACACCACGATGGGCTCGAAGTCCTGGCTGCCGATGCCGTGCAGCAGCATGTTCATGGCGCACAGCCGGGCGGTGGCCTGCACCAGTTCCCAGCCCTTGAAGTTTTCCCCGCGCAGTTTCTTCTTCTCTGCCGACGTCATGTTGGGGTAATGCTTCACCACATAGTCGTGCGCCGCCAGCAGAAAGCCGCCAGTGCCGCAGGCCGGGTCGGAGATGGTCTCGCCGGGCGTGGGCGCCATGGCATCGACAATCGCCTGGATCAGCGGGCGCGGCGTGAAGTACTGGCCCGCGCCGGACTTGGTGTCCTGCGCGTTCTTCTCCAGCAGGCCCTCGTAGGCGTCGCCCTTCACGTCGGCGCTCATCGACACCCAGGTTTCCTTGTCGATCAGGTCCACGATCAGCCGCCGCAGCTTGGCCGGGTCCTGAAACTTGTTCTGCGACTTGGTGAAGATCAGCCCGAGCAAGCCTTTCTGCTTGCCCAGTTCCTCCAGCGTGTGGCGGTAGTGGCCGAACAACTCGTCGCCATCCTTCTTCACCAGGCTGGGCCAGTCATAGCCGGCGAGCACCGGGCTCTTCTGGCTATAGGGTGGCCGGCTGCGCTCGTCGGCCATCTTCAGGAACAGCAGATAGGTGAGCTACTCGACATAGTCACCGTAGCTCATGCCGTCGTCGCGGAGGACGTTGCAGTAGTTCCAGAGTTTTGTGACGATGGATGCGGTATTCATTTTTTGCCTTTTGTGGCGAACCAAAGTGGGTTGATCGTTCGGATCGCACTTTGCATCCATGGATCAACAACGAGTTTTTCTACCTCAGGCCTCGCCGCCTTTTTTCCAGCCTTATGTTCAGATGCCGCAATCACACATAAAAGCAGGAACTTGGAGATTGGATAAGCCCTCCGAGCGTCCTTTGGAAACAAGTACAGATAGGCGCGGTTATGGATCGCTGTGATTTGGGCGGGCCAGAGGCCTTCTTCCTTGAGCGGCGGCATGGCTTGCAGGCGGGCGAGGAAGGTGGAGGCGGTTTCGCCTGCGCTGCCCTCCTCCGGCTTCGCGGTGGGGGCGTAACTCAGCCAACTGGCAAACAGCTCGGGCTTGTGAAAAGCGAACACCGGCCGGGCGCGTGGGACGGGGTCGAGGCCGTTGGTAAAGCGGGTTTCAACGCCCGTGGTCTGGTAGGCGAACGGCAGCGGGTTGCTCCAGCGCGGCAAACCGGCGGGCAGGCCCTTGGTGTATTTGTCGGACTGGGTTTCGACGCCGGTGAGGGTGACGCCCTCCTTCTTGGCTTCGATCACCCCGGCCGCCTTGCCGTCCACATATAAAAGGTAATCAGCGAAGCCATAACCGGGCAAAGGGAATTCACGGATAGCGACCCCACGCGCGGCGTGGATGTTGGCAGCGGACGCGTCGCAGACGTGCCAGCCTGCCGCCTCCAGCAGCCGATCGATATTCCCCCTCGCTTGTTGTTCCGGCTGTGGTGCCAAAACGCCCCCTTGTTTTGTTATCTGCCGAATCTTCGCACAAGCCGCATGCTTTTATATATGTCGATCAAAACGCATTTCATCGACATATCGCCCCCCGCTCCCGCTTATTTCAACCGCTTCCCCGCCTTGCGATACACGGCGCTGTCTTCCCGCTTGCCCACGGCCACGACGACGACCACGACCCGCTCGTCGAAGACCTGGTACACCAGACGATAGCCGGCAGCGCGCAGCTTGATCTTGTAGCAGTTGGGCATGGCGGACAGCTGGCTGGATTCGACGCGGGGGTTGTCCAGGCGCGCCAGCAGTTTGGCCTTGAATTGCTCGCGCAGCGGGCGGTCGAGCTTGTTCCACTCCTTCCAGGCGCTTTCCCGGAATTCGAGGCTATAGGGCATCCAGGTCGACCTTGACGGTGGGTTCGTGCGCGCGCTCCCTGACCAGTTTGGCAAGGTCGATGTCGTCGAGCTTTTCCATCATGGCCTCGAAGGCGGCAACCGGCACCAGGTAGGCGGCGGGCTTGTTGTGGTTGAGCACGGCGACGGGAAAACCGTCCGCTTCGTCGATAACGGCGGTGGGGTTTTTCTTCAGTTCGCTGATGCTGACCGAGGCGTTGGTGTAGAGCAGTTCCATGGTGAAGCCCCTTTAAGACTTTAATTAGGTCTTTATTTTAGTCTTTTTATCGGGATTTCTGGTGTGGAAGTTTAATTGACCCCATCCGCTCCCAAGATGCGTTAGCCCGCTGGCTTTCGAATCGCGGCAATAGCGTCAGAAATATCCCGCTCTGACAGGTCCAGTTCAGCCAGCTTCGCACGTACCGCATCGGCGCACTCATCCATAAGGCTGGCATCACGCAGATTATCGAGGACTTTGAGCTCGTCCTTGGGAACACGGGGCAAAAGCCGATCGCGCAGCTTTATCCAATCGGAAAATTTCCTTTTTCTTGGGCTGAGAATGACATCGCCAGTCGATGGATCGCGCCGGATCAACACCTCTTCTCCCTCGAATCGGAACTCGGCGGGTAAGCGCACGGCCTGACAACGACCGTATTCAAATAGCTTTGCGGTTTTCATGTTTCGATCCTCCAAGTCTCAGTCCTACCCTGCTTCCTCATCCAGCTTGCGCAGATGCGCCAGCTTCTCGGCGATCTTGCCTTCCAGCCCGCGCGGGGTGGGCTGGTACCAGTTCTGTTCTTCGATGTCGTCGGGGAAGTAGCGTTCGCCGGCGGCGTAGGCTTCGGGCTCGTCGTGGGCGTAGCGGTAGGCCCGGCCGTAGCCCAGTTCCTTCATCAGCTTGGTGGGGGCGTTGCGCAGGTGGATGGGGACGTCGTTGGAGGGGTTGGTCTGCACGAAGGCGCGCGCGGCGTTGTAGGCGACGTAGGCGGCGTTGCTCTTGGGCGCGCAGGCCATGTAGAGGCAGGCTTGGGCCAGCGCGAGTTCACCTTCGGGGGAGCCTAATCTTTCATAGGTTTCGACGGCGTCGAGCGCCAGCCGTAGCGCGCGCGGGTCGGCCAGGCCGATGTCCTCGCTGGCCATGCGGATGAGGCGGCGGCCGAGGTAGCGCGGGTCGGCGCCGCCGTCGAGCATGCGCACCAGCCAGTAAAGTGAAGCATCCGGGTCACTGCCGCGCACGCTTTTGTGCAGCGCGGAAATCTGGTCGTAGAAGGCTTCGCCGCCCTTGTCGAAGCGGCGCATGGATTGCGCCAGCGCGTTTTCGACGAAGGCGGCGTCGACTTCCTTCACCTGCGAGGTGCGCGCGGCGGTGTCGAGCTGTTCCAGCAGGTTGAGCAGCTTGCGGGCGTCGCCGTCGGCGTAGGCGGCCAGCAGCTTGTCGACGCCCTCCCCCAGCTTCAGGTCGGGCAGTTCGGCCAGCGCGCGCTGCATCAACTGGCCGAGTTCGTCGGGTGTCAGCGACTTCAGCACGTAGACCTGGGCACGCGACAACAGCGCGCCGACGACTTCGAACGAGGGGTTCTCGGTGGTGGCGCCGATGAAGGTGAAGAGCCCTGATTCAACGTGCGGCAAAAAGGCGTCCTGCTGCGACTTGTTGAAGCGGTGGACTTCGTCGACGAACAGGATGGTGGCGCGGCCCGCTCGCTGGTTCATGCGCGCGCGCTCGACGGCTTCGCGGATGTCTTTCACGCCACTGAGCACGGCCGAGATCGCGATGAAGTCGGCGCCGAAAGCCTGCGCGGTTAATCTTGCTAACGTGGTCTTGCCCACCCCCGGCGGCCCCCACAGGATTATCGAATGCAGCTTGCCGGAATCGAAGGCCAGACGCAGCGGCTTGCCGGGACCGAGCAGGTGGGTTTGCCCGACGACATCGGCCAGCGTGTGCGGGCGCAGGCGTTCGGCCAGCGGCGCGTTGGGGTCGTCGCGCGCAGGCTCCGGGGTGTCGGTCTGGAAAAGGTCTTGGGTGGCCATTGGCGCCAATTATCCGTCAGAACCAAAGTGCTGTTGTAGGAGCACCCGCAGGGAGCAGGCCGTGGTTGTCCCCGCAAGGGGGAGGCCGTGGTTGTAAAGCCGATAGATCGGCAGCAACCACGCACTCAAGCCGCTGAAGCGGCGACAACCACGCTCTGCGGTTTATTAGGTGCCCCACAAAGGGACATGAAACTCAGGAATTTCGTCGACGCCCCCCAGAAGAATCTGGAATCTCTTTTCTAGTCGGACGGCAAAAATCTCCAATCCCTGTCGACCCTGTTTCAACACGTTGTCTTTGTCGTGAAGATACTGCCTTTATTGCCGCGTCATGCGCTTGCTGTGCTTCTGCAGGTTCCTGCTCAGTTCTGAAATGATTTCCGAAGCGGCGCTGATAATCTGGGCGGACCCGAAACCGGCCTTGGCCATTTCACGATAAAACGATTTGGCGACAATCTTTGCCAATTTGTCTGGATTTTGGGCGGTGATTGCCAGCGCATCTCCCACTCTTTTTTGTGTTTCGTCGATCAATGCCAATTGCGCAAAGCGCGACTTCAACACGCTTTGCAATTGGATAACCTGGATCGATTTACCGATAAACAATGCCACGATGTCCAGCAAGCTTAAATCGTCCAGATTGAAGGGACGTTTCATTTGCGGTGCATTGACGTTGATGACGCCGATGATCTTGCCATTGATCAAGATCGGGGAGGACAGCAAGCTTTTGCGCGGGTCATGGGTGCGCCGCGCCCATTTGGCGAAATCCGAATTTTCGATGTCTTCAATGAGCAGTGATTTTCCGCTGGCAATGACATGCCCTGATATGCCTTCGCCTTTTTTGATGGACTCCTGATATGCCTTTGCGGGGATCTCGCCGAAATTCGCACAGACGCGCAAACTCAACTCCTTGAATTCGCCTTCGTTCATCAGCATGATGGAGCAGTTATCGGCGTGAAGAATTTTTGCAGCCATCACCGCAAGCTGTTGCAGATTGTTATCCAGGCTTCCTTCAGTTTCCAGAAAGCCGGTTAGATCATGAAGATTAGCCAAGAGATTGCCGGTATCGTCCATCATATTGATTCCTGTTCGGATGCGCTGCCCGACAATTTAACCTAGAAACCCCGGTTGGAAGGGGTGGTGTGCACCCCGAAGGCGTACGAAAATCGGGGCGAAGGCGCCCCTGCTGCATTCAGTGGTCTCCCACATTTCGGGAATCAACTAGTCGCCGATGACGTCGGCGCCTTTCGGCGGGGTGAAGGTAAAGCGCGATGCCGGGATGGTGGGGTTGCGCACCATGCGCGACAGTTTGAGGGTGGTGCGCTGGCCGAAGAAATCGTCCAGTTCCATCTGCACCAGCATGTCGCCTTTGAAGCCCATGCGGATGCGTTCGAAGGTGGTGTCCTTGTTCTTCGGGGTGGCTTCCAGCCATTCGAGCCCGCCATTTTTGCCGGCGTCTTTCAGGCTGAAGTGGTTTTCGATGGCGTTGTCGCCGGCCAGCAAGGCTGCGGGGGTGCCGGCGATGACGTCGCCGAGCGATTTGACGGTGACCTGTTCGAGGTCGGCATCATACAACCACAGTTTGACGCCGTCGCCGACGATCACCTGTTCATACGGCTTGGTGTAATCCCAGCGGAATTTGCCGGGACGGGCAAAGGCCATTTTGCCGCTGGCCTGCTGGGTGACACGGCCGGACTTGTCGCTGACAGTCTGGGTGAAGTCGGCCTCGGCGGTTTTGGCGCCGGCGACAAAAGCCTTGAGGCGATCGACGCCGCCGGCATGGGCAAGCATGGGCAGCGCAAGGGCACAGGTCACAATGAATCGTTTCAAGAATGCTTCTCCAAATATCAGGGCTGATGTTCAGGCGGGCAAAACGCCACAGGGTTCCCCAAACAAAACCGCCCTGCACTATAACGTGCAGGGCGGTTGGGGGTGAAGTCCGCAAAGAACTTGAAATCCCGTGTCGTCATTCTGGCGTCACCGGAACCCGGTTGAGTTGAAGCGCTGGACCCCGGCATACGCCGGGGTGACGAACAGAGAAGTACCTTTACGCGATCAACGGCACGATCAGCAGTGCGACGATGTTGATGATCTTGATCAGCGGGTTGACGGCGGGGCCGGCGGTGTCCTTATAGGGATCGCCGACGGTGTCGCCGGTCACGGCGGCCTTGTGCGCCTCGCTACCCTTGCCGCCGAAGTTGCCTTCTTCGATGTACTTCTTGGCGTTGTCCCACGCGCCGCCGCCGGTGGTCATCGAAATGGCGACGAAGATGCCGGTGACGATGGTGCCGACCAGCACGCCGCCCAGCGCCTGCGCGCCGAGGGTGAGGCCAACGATGACGGGCACGGCGACCGGCAGCAGCGACGGCACGATCATTTCCTTGATCGCGGCCTTGGTCAGCATGTCGACGCAGGTGCCGTATTCCGGCTTGGCCGTGCCTTCCATGATGCCGGGGATTTCCTTGAACTGGCGACGCACTTCCACCACCACGGAACCAGCGGCGCGGCCGACGGCTTCCATGCCCATCGCGGCGAACAGGTAGGGCACCATGCCGCCGATGAACAGGCCGATGATGACCATGTGGTTGGACAGGTCGAAGGTCAGGGTCTGACCGCCGGCGCTCAGGGCGTGCGTGTAGTCGGCGAACAGCACCAAAGCGGCGAGACCGGCGGAGCCGATGGCGTAGCCCTTGGTGACGGCCTTGGTGGTGTTGCCGACGGCGTCGAGCGGGTCGGTGATGTTGCGGATGTTGTCCGGCAGGCCGGCCATTTCGGCGATGCCACCGGCGTTGTCGGTGATCGGGCCGTAGGCGTCGAGTGCAACGATGATGCCGGCCATCGACAGCATCGAGGTGGCGGCGATGGCGATGCCGTACAGGCCACCCAGTTCATAGGCGCCCCAGATAGCGGCACAGACGGCGAGCACGGGCGCTGCGGTGGACTTCATCGACACGCCGAGGCCGGCGATCACGTTAGTGCCGTGGCCGGTGGTGGAGGCCTGCGCGATGTGACGCACCGGGCTGAACTCGGTGGCAGTGTAGTACTCGGTGATCCACACCATGGCCGCGGTCAGCGCGAGGCCGATCAGGCTGGCGAAATACAGGTTCATCGAGGTCACCAGTTCACCTTCGATCATCACGCCGTCGCCCAGCATCCAGGTGGTGATGGGATAGAACGCGACCGCAGCCAGCACGCCCGACACGATCAGGCCGCGATACAGCGCGTTCATGATCTTGCCGCCTTCGCGTACCTTGACGAAGAAGGTGCCGACGATGGAGGCGACGATGGCGAAACCGCCCAGCACCAGCGGATAGATCACCGCTTCGGGGGAACCGGTGATCAGCAGGCCGCCCAGAAGCATGGTGGCGATGATGGTCACGGCGTAGGTTTCGAACAGGTCGGCCGCCATGCCAGCACAGTCGCCGACGTTGTCGCCGACGTTGTCGGCGATCACCGCGGGGTTGCGCGGGTCGTCTTCGGGAATGCCGGCTTCGACCTTGCCCACCAGGTCGGCGCCGACGTCAGCGCCCTTGGTGAAGATGCCGCCGCCGAGTCGGGCGAAGATGGAGATCAGCGAGCCGCCGAAGGCCAGGCCCACCAGTGCGTGGGTCGCTTCGGCGGTGGTCGTGCCCATCATCAGCGTCAGGAAGGCGTAATAGCCGGCCACGCCGAGCAGGCCGAGGCCCACCACCAGCATGCCGGTGATGGCGCCACCCTTGAAGGCGACGTTAAGCGCGGCATTGAGGCCTTGCGATGCCGCTTCGGCTGTGCGCACGTTGGCACGCACCGAGACGTTCATGCCGATATAGCCGGTCAGTCCGGAAAGCACGGCGCCGAGCAGGAAACCGACGGCGGTTTGCCAGCCCAGGGCAAAGAAAATCGCAACCAGCAAAATCCCGCCGACGATGCCGATGGTGGTGTATTGCCGGTTCAGATAGGCGGAAGCGCCTTCCTGCACGGCTGCTGCGATTTCACGCATGCGGTCGTTGCCGGTAGGCAGGCCCAAAATCCATTTGATCGACACGATCCCGTAGAGCAGTGCAACCACCGCCGCCACGAGCGCAAACAGCAAGCCTTCACTCATTATTTTATCGCCACCAACACCCCAAAAAAAAACGGCAGCTTTCGCCACCGTTCCTGTTCACTGCTACTTACCCATTGCCAGGCCGCCTTCAAACCGCGTACCCGGCTCGAACCCGAAGATCTGGTCGAGCTGCAATTCCCTGATGAGTTGATCGACCGCCTCCTGCCCATGCTCGCGTTGCACCTCGGACAAAATCAGCTTGGCTGAATTGCCGTTGTAGAAACCGCCAAAGTCGGCTTGCACTTTGAGCAGTTGTTTGGCGCGGTCGAGTGTCATTGTTTTTAGAGACTAGGATTTAGGAACCAGGATCTAGGGGTGGTGCGGGCGAAGCCCGCACCTAATCGCATTGCGCGGCGCAGCCGCACGTCCCCTAGTTCCTAGCCCCTATTTCCTGGATCCTCAAATTTTGAACACCGCCAGCTTCTTCGCCACCGCGACGTTCTTCAACGTCACGTAGACCGGCAAGCCGTCCTGGTACTTCGGATAGTCCTCGCCCTGGATCAGCGGGGTCAAATAGCGCTTGCACTTGGGCGTAATGCCGAAGCCGTCCCGGGTGATGAAGTCGCGCGGCATGAATTTCTCGACGTTGGCGACGTCCTTCAGATCGGCCATGCCGATCTTGTACTTGTACGGCTCATCGGACAGACGATCGACCGTCGGCATCACCGAGTTGTGGCCCTTGATGGCCAGTTCGACGGCTTTCTTGCCCAGCTCGTAGGCCTGCTTGACGTCGGTCTTCGACGCGATGTGGCGGGCGGCGCGCTGCAGGTAGTCGGCGACGGCCCAGTGGAACTTGTGGCCGAGCGCGTCCTTGATCATGTTGGCGACCACCGGGGCGGCGCCGCCCAGCTGGGCGTGGCCGAAGGCATCGCGCGTGCCCTGCTCGGCTAGGAAGGTGCCGTCCGGGTAGTGGCAGCCTTCGGACACCACCACGGTGCAGTAGCCGTGTTCCTTCACCAGCTTGTTGACGCGGGCGAGGAATTTCTTCTGGTCGAATTCGATTTCCGGGAACAGGATGACGACCGGAATGCCGTGGTCCTCGACCAGGCCGCCGGCAGCGGCGATCCAGCCGGCGTGGCGGCCCATCACTTCGATCACGAACACCTTGGTC
>JBPPMF010000231.1:0-5896 GCA_051305915.1 Thiobacillus sp.
CCGATTGAGCGGATGCGCAAGGTTGCCGACCAGCGTGTGCGCTGCGTCGCGTGGAAGCTGGGTGTCGGTGTCCAGGGTGATGACATACTGGATGCTTTCGAAAATCGACGGATCGCCGACGACGTCCGAGAACGCCGATCGCGCATTGCCGCGCAGCCGGGCATTGAACTGCTCGAGCTTGCCGCGCTTGCGCTCGTAGCCCATCCACACCCGCTCGTAGGGATTCCACAGCCGCGGCCGGTGAAACAGATAGAAGACGCAGGGGCGGTCGTCGCGGTAGGTTTCGTTGAGCGCCTCCACTGCCGCGCGCGCGTAGGCGAGAAGGGCGTCGTCGTCCGGCTGTGTCTCTTCGGCTGCGTCGCGAAAATCCGTCAGCAGGGCAAAGAACAGATTGGGGTCGCGATTGCCGAGATAGCGGATCTCCATCGCTTCGAGCAGATCGTCGACGTCCTGCGGGCTTGCCAGCAGGGTGGGGACGATCACCATGGTGCAGTGGCTGTCCGGAATCCCTTTGGAAAAATCCATGCGGGGCAACGCGCGTGGCGGCAGGACGAGCGTGATCAGCAGGTTCACCAGCGGGACGGCCAGCGCCGAGGCGGCAATGACGAGCGGAAGCGCAAGCAACCAGAACCGCCAGTCAGCCGGATCTAACCCGCCGAGCGCAGACAGCACGGCTGCTGTCGCCAGCAGCGTAAGCAACAGGATGGGGCCGAGATACAGGGGCAGGCGGACATGCCGGCCCGCCCGGCTGATGCTGGATCGCAATGACAGCCGGCAGCCGACCGCACGCTCCAGGTGCGGGCGCCCCCGGTCGATCAGGTAGTAGCCGACATGCGCGCTGCGGTCATGGATACCCCGCTGCGCGGCAGCCGCCAGTGCGAGCACAATGGCTTCGCGTGCCACTGCCATTTCGCTGTACGTGCTGCGTCGCGCCACATCCTCGATGACATGCCGGTAGCGGTCGCGGGTGGCGAAATCCTGGCTGGCGTGCATGCCTGACGGGTCTTCGTGCAGGGTCTGTTCGACGACGCTGAGCGACTCGACGTAATGCTTCCAGTCCATGGCGCCGATAAAGCGCAGGCTGCCGATGCTATTGGCGATGGAAATCTGGTTGGCCGCGGCGGTTCGCCCGGCCGCCTCCGACAACTCGGTGGCGGTCACCCCCTGTTCCAGCAGTTTCTGCTCGACCCAGGTCTGGACGAAAGCCATGGCGGGCCCCTGCGCCTGCAGCCGGTCGTAAAATTCCTCCACAAACGGTGCGGTCAATGGCACATCGGCATTGGCAAATTCGGCCAGCAACTGGATCAGCTGTTTGGGTTCGGTTTCGGCTGCGGCGAGCATGCGGTCTGCCCAGGTGATGGCCGCATCGCGCTCCTCGCGCCGCTGGGCGATACGCACCCCGACGCGGCGTAGGTTTTCCAGCAGCGCCAGCTGCAGCATGATGGGGAAGGCCCACAGTTCGCCCAGCTTCAAGGGATCGACGGTCTGGTAGGCGGCGACGAACTGGGTGGCGTTGTCGCTGTCGACGCGGCCATCCATATGGGAAATCAGTTCCAGCGCCAGGTCGTAAATGCGGGGGAAACCGGCTGACGGGCCATCGGCCAGCCGCGGCAACTGCCGGCTGTATCCGCGCGGCAGATGCCGGCGCGCCAGACCGATCTGCTGCTCGATCAGGTAGAAGTTGTCGAGCAGCCAGGCCTCGGCCGGCACGATGCGTTGTCCCGGCGTCGCCGCAGTGGTGACGACGTCGTAGGCTGCCAGCAGCACCTGTTCATTGTCGGCCAGCCGTGGCAGCAACCTGTCCGGCCCGGGACGCGGATCGATTTGGTGCTGTCCGGCCAGCGTGACCGCGTGGCGCTTCAGCTGCTCGATGCTGAACAGTTCAGAACGCAGCAACTCGGTATCGCGGTCATGACGCAGCGCATTCCGTGTACGAGAAAATAATCCGAACGCTTTGATGTCGATGACCTGCTCCTTGCTTGAGTTCAGGATGGTCAGCGCGGCACTGGCCTAATGTGTTGTGCCCGGCAATGACACCGGGCACGATTAAGCTGTTGATACGTACGCGACTTGCTTACGCTGTCCTGGCTGGGACTGGGGGCTTCCAGCAGCCACCCTTTGCGCAGCGAACGTGTCACGACCGGCCGCCACAAAAAATGGATGCCTGCGTGTGAGCCTACGGCTATTTTTTGCGCGCAATCAGCAGGAATGCACCTGCCGCGATTGCCCCCACGCCGGCCCAGATGGGAATGTTGACGGTCTTCTTGTCCTTGATCGAAAGTTCGATCGGGCCCACTTTGGCTTCGTGCGTATCCTGGGTGTAGGTGAATCCGCCATATAACAAGCCCAGGCCACCTGCAACGACCAGCACGACGCCCAGCATTTTCATTGCATCCATTTCATTTTCTCCCAATAGGGGTTTGCCTGATTAAGTGACGAACAAGCCGGGTAAACCGCAATCGTGAACGATCGCATTGATCACCCTGGATTTCACAGCATAGAACGTCCCAGGCGGTTTTACAGGCCTCGACCTTGGATCAAACGCAGCAGGATGATCACGACAGCAATGACCAGAAGGATGTGGATGAAACCACCCATGGTGTAGGAGGAGACCAGGCCCAGCACCCAGAGAATGACCAGGATGATTGCAATGGTTTGTAGCATGTTTATGTCTCCAAAAAATGAGGGGTGGGGCGCCCGCGATCCGGCAATGAACGACCGCGATGCACCAAGCTAAATCCGACGCATCGCAGATCGATCATTATTTGCCGACTTCGGGACCGCTCACGCCGCCCAGACGGCTCTGATGGTTCGAGATTAGGCGGTGCCGCCCGTGTTGTCTGTTTGCTGGCGCACATAGCCGGCAGGCTGCGTATTACGGCCCCGCAACCGTGGCGGGGCAAAATGCTGCGTGCCCAAGCTATTGTGTGGAGGCCACGCATGGACAGGAAAGAATCAGTCAGTGTCAGCCTGGCGATATTTTACATCGCACAGCAGACGGTTCAATTCCGCCTTCACCACCGCGTAGCACTCGCATACGCGGGATTCCAGCCCGGCGCGATCCAGCACCGAGATGTGCCCGCGGCGGTAACGGATCACCCCCGCATGCTGCAATTTCCCGGCGGCCTCGGTGATGCCTTCGCGGCGCACCCCGAGCATGTTGGCGATCAATTCCTGCGTCATGACCAACTCGTTCGAGGGCAATCGATCCAGCGTCAGCAACAGCCAGCGGCACAATTGCTGCTCCACCGAGTGGTGCCGGTTGCACGCCGTGGTTTGGGAAATCTGGGTCATCAGCGCCTGGGTGTAGCGCAGCAGCAAACGCTGGAACAGGCCGCCGCAATTGAATTCCTGCATCAGCTTGCGGCTTTCCAGCCGGTAAGCGTAACCCGCGGTCTGCACCACGGCCGAACTGGATGTGGTGTCGCCGCCCATGAACAAGGACACACCGACGACGCCCTCGTTGCCCGCGCCCGCGGATTCGGACGAGGCGCCGGATTCCATGACGTAGTGCAGCGACACGATGGCTGTGGTTGGGAAATAGGCATATTTCAACTGGCTGCCGGGCTCATACAGCATTTCACCCAGCCGCAGCTCGACGAGTTCGAGATGCGGTGCCAGGGACTCGAACTCTGCCGTCGGCAGGGCCGCGAGAAGATGATTCTGGCTGGGATTATTGAGTGTGGACATCGCGGGTCGTAGGGGGGGTGTTCAAGGTTTTTTCAGGGTGATTTCCACCCCGATGCCGCGGTAACCGATGAAGCGGCAGGACTGGGTGAACATCGGCTCGCCGCTGACCCTGAACTGCTGTTTCGAGCCATCGGCATTGACGCGGTTGTAGATGAAATCCAGAAAGGGTTGGCGGGCGGCAATGGTGGCCTGCAGCAACTCACGCTGAGCTTCATCCCAGCCGGTGATCGGGGCATCGCTGACGTCTCCCGCCAGGGCGCCGACCCGGATGCCGAGCATTTCCAGGACCGGACCGGAGACCTTGGTGAAGTTCATGTTCTCGTCCTGCTCCCAGTACCAGTCCGTGGCCAGTTCGGTCAGGCTGCGATATCGGGCTTCGCTTTCACGCAATTCGGCGGTCCGTTCTTTCACCGTCTGTTCCAGTGCCTGATTGTATTGCTCAAGCTTTTTATATAGCAGCCGCACTTCCAGCATGTTGTGGATGCGCGTCCGGGCTTCGATCAGATCGAACGGCTTGCTGATGAAGTCCTTGGCGCCAGCCTGCAATGCACGCAGTTTGTGTCCCGGCTGGGCGGTGATCACGAGCACCGGCAGGTAGCCGTCCACTTCGTTGGTCTTGAGCCCTTCCATCACCTGGAATCCATCCATGCCGGGCATCTGCAGATCGAGCAGGATCAAGTCGTAGCAGTGCTTGCGATGCAGCGCGAACACCTCGCGCGGATTTGTCGTCGAGGCAACGTGCCGGTAGCCTGATTCATGCAGCAATTGCTCCAGCAGCTGCACATTGGCTTCCTGGTCGTCCACGATCAGAATGCTGGCGTTAAGAATATCGTCGGTGCTCACCATAAAATTTGCTTTCATTTATTGGTACTGAGATTCGACCGTATAGGACCTGTTACGTCAACCATGTGCCATCGTCAACGGGGCAATGCGAAAACCATTCTTGCCTGCACGCTTGGTGTCATACAAGGCCAGATCCGCGCTCTTCATCAACGTTCCCACCGCATCGCCATGCGTGGGATAAATACCGACACCGATGCTGGCGGTGATGTTCACGTCGCGGCCTTGAATGCGATAGGGCTGTGAGACGGCCTGGATCACTTTTGATGCCAGCTTGGCCACATCGTCTGCCTGGCTTAATTCCCACAGCACGATCACGAATTCATCGCCACCCAGGCGCGCCACCGTGTCCTGCTGTCGCACCGCGGCAACCATACGGTCGGCGACCATCCTCAGCAGCGTGTCACCCGCATCGTGGCCCAGAGTGTCGTTGACCTGCTTGAACCCGTCCAGATCCAGGACCATCACCGCCATTGTGATTTCGTGCCTGCGCGCATGGGCGATGGCCAGCGCAAGCCGGTCAAATAAAAGCCGTCTGTTCGGCAGTCCGGTCAGCGCATCATGCAGCGCCAGGGATTCCAGCGCGCGGTTGTACTGCTCGAGCTGCTTGTACAGCAAGCGTACTTCCAGCATGTTGTGGATGCGCGTCTTGGCCTCCATCAGGTCAAAGGGTTTGCTGATGAAGTCCTTCGCGCCGGCATTCAACGCCCGCAGCTTGTGGTCCGGCTGAGCCGTAATCACCAGTACTGGAAGATAGCCATCGGTCTCGATTTCCTTCAGGCCTTCCATCACCTGAAAGCCATCCATGCCGGGCATCTGCAGATCGAGCATAATCAGGTCGTAGCGATTGTCGAGATGCAGCGCGCAGACGGCATGCGGGTCCATCGTGGACGTGATGCACCGATAGCCGACATCGTGCAGCATGTGTTCCAGCAACTGCACATTGGCCTCCTGATCGTCCACGATCAAAATGCTGGCGTTCAGAATATCGTCGTTATTCACCATCACGGGGTGGGCGGGTTGTTTGCGCCGTCCAATTCAGGTTCCACCAGCGCCAGCGCACTATCCAGTGCATCCATGAACTCGTTGACCCTGATCGGTTTGGTGAGATAGCGGAAGAATCCTGCCTCGAGGCCTTTCTCGATGTCGCGTGGCATGGCATTGGCACTGATGGCCAGCACCGGGATGTGCGCCGTGGCCGGATTTTCACGCAGGATTTGCAGTGCCTGGATGCCGCTGACTCCAGGCAGATTGATGTCCATCAGGATCACCTCTGGGGCATGGGCGCGCGCCAGCGCGATGCCGAGCGTGGCATCGCTCGCGCTCAGCATGCGGATATGCGGGTGGCCGGCGATGATCTGTTCGA
>JBPPMF010000311.1:0-2192 GCA_051305915.1 Thiobacillus sp.
CCTGGCGAGGCTGCAGTAGCTGATCGCTGGCCACACGCTCGCGGCATCGGCAAGACGCGGCTGGCGCGCGGCGCGGTGCAGGCGCTGGCCGCCTCGCAGCCGGTGGGCTGGGTCGACCTAGGAGTGTGGGCGGCAGTAATCTGCCGAGCGCAGGCCATTGATCAATTGCCGCAGCGGCGGGGCCGTTTCTTCGTTTCGGCCGCATCGCGCGACCATGGAAGCGCCGGGAGGCCATTGCGAGCGTCCCTGGGGCCTGCTGCTCGAGTCGATTTCCCTCATCTTGCTGCCCTCACGCTACCTTGAGGCTGCCCATGCGCCGCAGATTCAGCGCCAGGCACACGAGCTTGAACTCGGCCTGCACGCGGTGCAGTCCTCGTAGGCTGAACTGCCGGAACCCGAGCACGCTCTTGATCCAGCCGTTGGGCGGCTCGGCGATCCACTTGCGCCTTCGGTAGGCCGCCTTGCCTTGCTCGGTCTGCAGCTTCGCTGCCATGGCTGCCGTGTGCGGGCTCTTCTGGGCGTCGATCTCTGCGCAGCGCTTGCCCTCGCGTCCCAGGGCGACCACCAACTCGATGCCTGAACCTGCAAGGCCTTGGAGGTTCTGCTCGCTGCGGTAACCCGCATCGGCCAGCGCCTGCCGTGGTGCCTGGCCGGCGTTGTCCTTCACGGCCTTGAGCATCGGCAGCAGTTGCCCGACGTCGGCCGCGTTGTTGCCGACCTCGGCGGCCACGATGATGTGCGCCGTGTCATCGACCGCGGTCTGCGCGTTGTAGCTCGGATCAAAGCCACCGCCGGTGCGCTTCATGATGCGGCTGGCCGGATCGGTGAAGTTGTCCTGCGCCTTCGGCTCGGGCACGCCGAACTCGCGCTTGTAGCGCCCGCCCTTGGGCTTGCCGTCCTCGTCTGTGGGCTTGCGGTCGTCGTCGTCGCTGCGACCGCGCTCGATGTCGGCATCACGCTGGCGCTGCTCCAGCCGCTCGCGTGCCTCGACGATGGCCTTGAGCCGCACCTCGCGCCGCTCGATCTCGGCCGGAATGTCCAGTTCAGGCTCGTCTGCCTCGGCCGCATCGGTGGTCTTCGCACGCTCCAGCAGGGCGTCGATCTGCGCCTTCAACTCGCCTTGTGCTTGCTGCATGCGCTCATAGCTCATCGCCTTGTGGCGGCTGGCGTTGGCCTTGATCTTGGTGCCGTCGATGGCCACCGTGCCCAGCTTGACCAGCCCCATCTCACGGGCCAGCTTGACCACCTGCACGAACAGATCACTCAGCTCCAGGAGGTGCAGCGCGCGGAAGTCACGGATCGTGCGGTGCTTGGGGAAGTTGCTTGCGCCCAGCATCCGGAATGCCAGGTCCTCGTGCAGCCGACGCTCGATCTTGCGCGAGCTGAACACGCCCGTTGCGTACCCGTAGACCAGTACCTTGACCATCATCGCCGGGTGGAAGGGCTGGTTGCGCGCGCCGCCGCCTGCATAGCGCGCATAGAACGCCTTGAGATCGAGTGCATCGACCGTGTCGCTGATGAAGTACGCCAGATGCCCCTTGGGCAGCCAGTCCTGCAGCGAAGCGGGCAGCAGCATCTCCTGCTGCGGTTCGTAGGGGCGGTAACTGATGGCCATGTCGGTTCAACGCGCGGGCAGTTCAAGAGACATCAGGGACTTCCCTTCTGCCGCCCACACTCCTAGAGGGCGGTTGATGCTGATCAACCCAGCTTCGGCAACCGTGTCGCCGCGTGCCCCGGATGGCGGCGGGCCGAGGCCGCTGGATAGGCTGAGTGCTCTTTCCGGTAGCGCTGAGCGGCTACATCCTGATGCTGAGGTTATCGAGTGCCGCAAGGCAGGGCAAGAGCCGATAGGTGCCGTTCACCAGCGACTGCTCCTGGCCGTCACCGGGTCTCACCTGGGGCTGCCGTGAGCTGACTTTGGCCGGCGGGGTCATCGCGTCGAGAGTCAGCTTCCTGGCGCCGCCTCGTACTCACACTGGCGGCCATCGGACTAAACCGCTATCGCGGTAAGCGCTCCGGTCCTGTTGTGGCGGTTCGTTGCACTGCTGGTTCTGCGATGTTCGTGATCGAGGCAATCCGCCTCGTTCATCGACAGGAGCAGCATCATGAACCGATCCACACCTGGCGTCACGCCGCTGCGTCAACGCATGCTGGAGGACATGCACCTGCGCAAGCTCGAGCCCAAGACGCAG
>JBPPMF010000325.1:0-34440 GCA_051305915.1 Thiobacillus sp.
AGGGTGGAATGTTCGATGCGCCACGGCGTGGGCCCGCTGCGATGGCCGAAGCTGATTTCGACGTCCAGCCAGTCGAGCCATTGCGCGCGGGATGGCCGGACCTCGGCGATGAGCTTGCTGAGGTCGGCCGCGCGGGGCAGCGGCTGGGCGCGGCCCCGCACATGGATGAAATACTCGCCGGCGATGAATAGCCAACCGGGGCGTGCGGGCGGATCGCCGGCTTCCATCACCAGTTCGAGCGCGGCGGTTTCGCCCTGGCTGTGCGGCAGCCGTTCCCATATTTCCAGATACTCGGCTTCGACACCGGTTTCGATGAGGCGCTCGCCGTCGAAGACCATGCGTCCGATGTCGCGGCCTCCGTTGGCTGGCTGGAAATCGAACTGGCGATGCCAGGTGCAGCGGTCGCCGTCCACCTGGGTGACGCCGCAGAAACCCTGCTGGGTGGCGAGCCAGGCCAGTTGCCCGTCGTCGCATTGGTCGAGGCGGCTGATGCCGGAAAAATCCGGACGCCCGGCGGGGAGGCGCAGGTCGGCATGCCAGTGCGGGGTTTGCAGCCACCATACCCGGCTATCCTCGTCGCGCCCGCCGGGGGTTTCGAGCAGGCTGCGAAGCCACACGCCGAGATAGGCGTCCGGCACCGGATCCGGCTGGGATGCCGTGTCGGCTCGGGACGCGGGAGGCGGCAGCAGGCCGCGCAAGGTTTCGGCAAGTTTCATTCCGTCACGCCGCAGATTCATCAGACCCGCCAGGAGGTGTCGGCTGACGCAGCAGCGCTTCCATCTCGGTCGCGGGAACCGGCCGGCTGAAGTAGTAGCCCTGCAGTTCGTCGCAGCCATGCTGGCGCAGGAATTCGAGATGCGCAGCGGTTTCCACGCCTTCGGCCACCACCTTCAGGCCCAGCGCATGGCCGAGGGTGATGATGGCGCGCACGATGGCGGCGTCGTCGGGATCGGTGTCGATGTCGCGCACGAAGCTCTTGTCCACCTTGAGGCGGTCGACCGGGAAGCGCTTCAGATAGCTCAGGCTCGAATAGCCGGTGCCGAAGTCGTCCACCGAAATATCGACGCCTAGTGCCTTCAGTGCCTGCATGGCGACATTGATGCGCTCGGCGTCGTGCATGACGAAGGACTCGGTCAGTTCCAGTTCCAGGTAGGCCGGCTCCAGCTTGGCCTGCTGCAATGCATTGGCTACCGCCTGCACCAGTCCGGCATGGCGGAACTGGATCGGCGAGAGATTGACCGAGACGCTGATAGGGGGCAACCCGGCACGCTGCCAGGCGCGGTTCTGGCGGCAGGCTTCGCGCAGAATCCATTGCCCGATGGGAATGATCAGGCCGGATTCCTCGGCGATCGAGATGAAGCTGTCGGGCTGGACGATGCCCTTGCCGGGACAATCCCAGCGGATCAGGGCTTCGGCACCGACGATGCGGCCGCTGGCGACCTCGATGCGCGGCTGGTAGTAGACGCGGAACTCGTCGCGCTCCAGCGCATGGCGCAGGCTGTTTTCCAGTTCCAGGCGCTCGCTGATGATCTGGTTCAGTTCGGGCGTATAGAAGTGATAGGTGCTGCGGCCGGATGCCTTGGCCTTGTACATGGCAGCGTCGGCGCAACGCAGCAGCGCGTCGGGGTCGTTGCCGTCCTGCGGAAAGAAGCTGATGCCGATGCTGCAGCTGAGGCCGTATTCCTCGCCTTCGTTCACCCACGGCCGCGAAATCACTTCCAGCAGGCGGCTGACGGTGGCGAGGATTTCATTGGGGTCGTGCTGCTCGGTGAGCACCAGCACGAACTCGTCACCGCCCTGGCGCGCCACGCTGTCGTGGCTGCGGATGCAGGAGCTGAGCCGTGCTGAAACTTCGAGCAGCAGACGGTCGCCGACATGGTGGCCGAGGCTGTCGTTGATCAGCTTGAAATGGTCGAGGTCGACGAATGCCACCGCCACCAATTTACCGTCGCGCCTCGCCTTGACGATGGCTTGGTCGATGCGGTCGCGCAGCAGCGAACGGTTGGGCAGGCCGGTCAGGCTGTCGTGGCTGGCCTGGTGTTCGAGCTCGGCTTCGTGCTGCCTGCGCTCGGTGATATCGACCACGGTGCCTTCGAAAAACTGCACGCTGCCATCGGCATTTCTCACCGCGCGCGCATTTTCGGAAATCCAGATGATGCTGCCGTCGCGCCGATACACCTGCGACTCGAAATTGCGCACCCCCCCCTGTTCCTGCATCAGCCGCACAAATTCATCGCGCCGGTTCGACGACACATAAAGCTGGCGCGGGATGTCATGCAGATGCTCGATCAGCGCGTCCGCCGAGGCGTGACCGTAGATGCGCGCCAGCGCTGGGTTGGCGTTGAGATAGCGGCCTTCCGGCGTGGTTTGGAAGATGCCTTCGGTGGCGTGCTCGAAAATGCTGCTGTAGCGCCGCACCGTTTCGCGCAGCATTTCATGGGTCGCCACGCGCTCGGAAATATCCTGAATGAAGCCTTCGATCCAGACCAGCCGGCCCATTTCATCGCGGATGCCGACGCCGCGCTCCAGCACCCAGCACATCCGCCCATCGTGGCGCAGGATGCGGTATTCCACGTCGAAAGCGAGGTTCTGTTCCAGTGCGGCATGAATGGTGCGAGTAACGTGTTCACGATCTTCCGGCAGGGTGATCTGATCGTAGGACACCCGGCTGTTGAACACCAGTTCGTCCGGCCGGTAGCCAGTGAGCTTGTGGCAGCCCTCGCTGACGTACTCCATGGTCCACATCGTGTCGATGCGGCAGCGGTAGATCATGCCGACCAGATTATCGGTGATGGTGGTGAGCAGGCGCGTGATGTCGAGCGGCGCGTCACGCTCCACTGCGCCTGTTTCGGCAAGCTGCGCGGTCGTGAATCTATTCATGGAATTCGGGAAAGCGCCGCAAGCTGCGCCAGAAAGCAAGGTCGTGATTGGGCCAGAGTTCGGCTTTTTCCTGCTGTGCCAGGGTCTTGAGTTTGCGGATGCTTTCCAAAGCCTGCTCTTCGCGATCCTGCCAGCACAGGCCGGGGGCGATTTCCTGTTCCAGGTTTTCCGCGAGGTCGGCCGCGTCGCCGCACAGGATGATCGGCGGCCCTTTCGGCAATTCGATGAACAGCGACATGTGGCCGGCGGTGTGGCCGGGGCTGGCGACGGCGCGCACACCAGGTACCAGGTCGTATTCGCCTTGCTGCACTTTCCAGTTGTCGATGCCGGCGAGGTCGTCGGAAAACACGGCGACGTCGAGACCGGAACGCGCGGCATCGAGTTCGTCCTGTTGTACGTGCACCTCGGCGCCGCAGACGTCGCACAGGCCGCCGGCGTGGTCGAAGTGCAGGTGGCCGACGAACACCACGTCGACGTCGGCGGCGGTCAGCCCGAGCCGTTCCAGGTGATGCGGGATGCGGTCCTCCTCGCGCATTTCGGGCGGGCCGAAGGGGAAGGATTCTGGATCGTAGTAACGGTTGCGCAGCGCCGGGTCGGCGATCTTGGCGTAGTCGCAGCCGACGTCGTAGAGGATGCGGCCATTTTTGGTTTCGATCAGGTAGGCAAGGATCGGCGCCTCGATGGTCTGGCCATGGCCGCGGTTGCGGGTCGACAGAGACTTGTCGTACTTGTGCAGGCCAGTGAGCAGCGGCCATAGGCGCAGCACCTGGGTCATGCCGCCTCCTCAGCATTTTCGAGTTCCGCGATCAGGCTGGAACTGGCAGCGACGCGGCCGAAGATGCCGCCTTCCACCGACACCATCTGCAGGGCGGCTTCATGCAGTTGCGGATGCGCGGAGCCGCAGGCATCGCCGGCCAGCACGCAGCGGTAGCCATGGTCGACCGCTTCGCGCAGGGTGGAATGCACGCAGACTTCGGTGGTGACGCCGCAGAGAATGAGATTGCGGATGCCGCGGTTTTGCAGAATCTGCGCGAGGTCGGTCTGATGGAAGGCGCCGTAGCCCGGCTTGTCGACCACCGGTTCGCCAGGCAGCGGCTTGAGTTCGTCGATGAGGTCGTGGCCGAACTCGCCGCGCACCAGCAGGCGTCCGAGCGGGCCGGCGCTGCCGATCGCCGCACCGGCGGCGCGGGTGCGTTCCAGCTTGGCGGCAGGGCAGTCGGACAGGTCGGGGCGATGCCCCTCGCGCGTGTGCACCACCAGCATGCCGAGGCGGCGCGCGGCGGCCAGCAAATGCTGGATGGCGGGAATCGGCCGGCGCAGTGCGTCGACGTCAAGCCGGGCTGCGGCAGCGTAGCCGCCGGGGTCGAGGAAGTCCCGCTGCATGTCAATCACCAGCAGCGCGGTCTGGTCGGGATTCATGTAGCGTGCCCCGTCGATTCGGTGCGCGCCTCGATTATCGCCGCGGTCAGGATAAGCGCGCCGCCCACCGCTTCGTGTAGCGACAGCACCTCGCCGCCGATGAGCACGGCAGAGACCACGCCCACCACCAGTTCGGCGAGCAGCAGGATGGCGGCCTTGCCGGCGTCGAGGCGGGCGACGCCGTAGAAGGTGGCGAGCGTGCCGGGCAGCACCCACAGCAGCGCCAGCGCCGCCAATGCGAGCAGATGCGGTGCGTCGAGCGTGGGCACAGACTGATCGTTCCAGCCCATGAAGCCAAGAGAGATCGCCGCGCAGCCGGCGAACACGGCCACCCCGCGCGCCGCATCGGGCAGGTCGTGTCCGGCACGGACGGCGACGTTGTTGAGCGCAAAGGCCAGCCCCGAGGACAGCGCCAGCAGGTCGATGGCGGAGAGCGGCGCATCGAATACTTCGGGGCCACCGAGGGTGAGCGCCAGCCCGGCGAGCGCCAGTGCCATTGCGGTCAGACGCAGGCGGGTGAAGGCTTCGCCGAGAAATACGCGCGCGGCGAGGATGGTCCACACCGGCGCCAGATAGAACAGCAGCAGCACCCGCACCACGCTGCCGTAGGTGAGCGAGCTGGCGAAGGAGGCATTGGCCCAGCCGCCGAGCAGCGCGATGAGCAGCAGCAGGCCGATCTGGTTGCGGCGCGGTGGATTCCGCATCGCCCACGGCAGCAGCACCAGCGCCGGCAGGCCGTAGGCCACCGCCTGCACGAAGCTGCCGTGGATGCCCGCGGCATTCAGTTCTTTCAGCGGCCACCAGAACAGGCCCCACAGCACGGCACCGCCCAACAGGGCGGAGACGGCCGTGCCCTGGCGATGGGGAAGGGAAAGTGTCAGGGCGGTCACGTCATGTCGCGGTGAGGAAGGATACCGATACCGCGCCGACGAAGCCGGCGGCATGGCTGGCGCGGGGATCGACCTCGCCGTAGTCGTCGGCTAGCACGCGCGCGACCCGGTGGCGGTGGAAGGGCAGCAGCAGCTTCGCCATCGGAATGGCCTGGCCCGGATCATCGCCATAGAGCTCGCGGTGCAGCGCGGGCAAGCGGTACCACGGCGCAGTCGGTTTCTCGTGGTGGGCGTTGTGGAAGGGAAAGTTGAGCAGCAGCAGGTTGAGCCGGGGCCAGCGGAGGCTGGCGAGATTGGAATAGGTGTTGGCCTGCTCGTAGGCCTTGTCGCGCGGCTTGTCGGCCGGTACCGGATCGCTGTCGGGAATGGCGTAGGCGTCGTAGGTGTGCTGGAAGGCATCGGCGAAACGCAGCACACTGACCATGATCAGGTAGGCGACGCCATACAGGATGAGTGCGCGCGGCGCGAACACGCCGAGCGCGGCGAACGCCGTGCCGCGCAGCGCGAGGAGGGCGAGCACGCGGCTGCGGTCGGCGCGGCGTTGCGGATCGAGAAAGGGCCGCGCGATGACGTAGGCGTGCATCAACAGTTCCACCGCCGGCACGTAGGCCCATTCCAGCGCCAGCATTGCGCGCCGCACCCAGGCCGGGGCGGATTGCAGCAGCACCTTGGTGTCGAGACTGATGACGTCGGCGCGGTCGACGTGGTGGCGCATATGCTTGCGCCGCAGGTGTTCGTAACGGGCGTAGCAACTGCCGGTGAGCCAGGTCATCAGCACGCCGCCACGGGTATTGGCAGCGGGGCTGGAAAAAATAGTGCCGTGGGCGAATTCGTGGAACAGGTAGGCGGAGATGATCAATGCGTGGGCGAACCACAGCGTGGCGGCCAGCGCCCAGGGCCAGGAGGCGGTCGCCATCAGCCAGAGGCCACCGGCATAACCGGTAATGGCATAGGCGAGCGCCAGTGTATTGGGCAGCGCGCCGTCGGGGTGGCGGAACAGTCGGGTGGACATTGAACCTAGAAACCGCAGTTGGACGCGCCCGATGGTGCGTCTGGGCACGTGTCTGCCGCGAAGCGACGACGCCGCAGGCCGGGGCCTGCAAGGAGGAGCGACAAAGGCTGGCGCGCGACCAGGCGTGCCAGCGGGTGCGTAGCGGTGTCACCCAACAGGTGAACGTAAACGAAGGCAGAAAATCCAGTATTCATGCGGCTTCCATTGAGGTGATGAGCGGTCAACTGCGGTTTCTAGGTTCAAGGCTCCTGTCGAACGCCGCCCTCGGCAGAGGGCGGCTGGGTGCTTATTTCAGCAAGGCTTTCACGTAGCGGTCATCCAGCGTCGACGGAATCGCAACCGCCTTCTTGATCTGGCCGTTCTTCTGCAGCAGCTCGTTGATGATTTCGCCGCTGACATAGAACGAGGTGGTGTCCTTGCCCTTGGCGTAGGTCTTGGGCATTTCCGCGAGTGGGATGTTGTAGACGCCGGTCAACTGCTCCAGCGCCTCCTTGTCGGACACCCCTATCGCCTTGCCGATCAGCTTGGCCGCTGCGGCAGGCTTGGCCTTCATGTAGGCCAAGCCATCCAGGTAGCCCCGCATCAGCGCTATGATCTGCTTGTCGTCCTTGCCGATGCGCTTGGCATCGAAGGCGAGCACGTCGGTGATGATGCCGGGCGCCTCGCGCGAGGAATAGATGACGTGGTATTTGCCCTTGCCGGTGGCCAGGATCTGCGACACGTTGGGCTCATAGGTGACGCCCACCGGAGTGGCGCCGGAGGCCATCGCCGCGGGCACCGCTTCCGGCGCCATGTTCACCGGCTGGATGTCCTTGTCGCTCATGCCGTTGATCTTCAGCGCGTAGGCGAGCAGGAAGTCGGACGGCGACAGCGGCGCATAGGCAACCTTCTTGCCTTTCAGCTGGCTGACCTTGGTGATGGATTTGTCGGCCAGCACGGCGTCGCCGCCGTAGGAATAGTCGACCGGCATCACCACCTTGAAATTCTGTCCCTGGCCGGCGGCGCCGACCACCTGGTCGTAGGTCATCAGTGCGCCGTCGACAGCGCCGCCCGCCATGGCGGAAGGCAGCATGGCGGGGTCGGTAAAGGTCTGCAGCTTCACCTTGAGGTCGTACTTCTTGTACAGGTCGAGCGCGTCGGCGACATAGAACGGCGAATAGCCGATCCAGGTGGTTAGCCCGATTTTGAGCGTGGGCGCGGCCTGTGCGCCGCCGACCAGCAGAGTGCCCACCAGGGTGGCAAGTAGTTTTTTGAGTACGGAATTCAGATGCATGGTCGCTCCTTGGGAAAAATGATGGATAGGCTCGGGACAGCGGTAAACGCGTTCTCCCGGGCTTTTGTCCCTCCGTGGAGCCCCGCCTTGCAGCGGAACCGGCGGCTCTCGGACCAGACATCCCTTGCGGGACCGGAACCCTAGCTGCGCATTCGCGGTAAATGCAGACGACAGTGCGCCGCTTTTCCCGACACATCAGGATGAGCAACACGTGTGCCAGGCGTGCGTTTAAATTGAATTACGTTGCAAAGTCCCGTTGTTACGGGCTTTTGCGGGGAGACACCCGGCCGTGATGAGACGGTTTCCGATTCCCGTGGTCCGAATTGGTGCGGATCGCGAGCGGCCTGCACCAAACCGGGATGTCGTTCTGCAGCGCGGCCTTTTTAATTGCCTGGCTTTTCGGTAGGCTTCGCGCTAATCCTGCGAGAATCGATCCCATGCATTTCACCCCCGACTCTTTCCGCGCCTGGCCGACCAAGCGCATTACCCTGCTCGGCATGTCCGGCGTCGGCAAGACGCATATTTCGAGCATGCTGCGCGGCCATGACTGGTTCCACTTTTCGGGCGATTACCGCATCGGCACGCGCTACCTCGACGAGCCGATTCTGGACATCATCAAGCAGCAGGCGATGCAGGTGCCGTTTTTGCGCGACTTGCTGCGCAACGACTGGATCGACATCAAGAACAACATCAAGATTCACGACCTGGGGCCGGTGCTCACGTTCGTCGGCAAGCTCGGCGGGCCGGACTGGGGCGGACTGTCGCTGGACGAATTCTCGCGTCGCCAGGCCGCCTATCGCGATGGTGAAATCGCTGCGATGCGCGACGTACCGGGCTTCATCCGCAAGGGCCAGGAAATCTACGGTTACCCGCACTTTGTCAACGATGTCGGTGGCAGCCTGTGCGAACTGGATGAACCCGGCGTGGTCGAGTTGCTGGCAGAACACACGCTGATTCTCTATATTCAGACGACCACCCGCGAAGAGGAAGATACGCTGATCAAGCGCGCACAGTCCGACCCCAAACCGCTGTATTTTCGCCCGGCTTTCCTGGCCGAGCAGTTGCCGGTTTACCTGAGGGAAAAAGGTCTCGAATTCGTCGCGCAGATCGAACCGAATGACTTCGCGCGCTGGGTGTTTCCGCGCCTGTTCCACTCGCGCATCCCGCGCTACGAGGCGATCGCCCAGCCGCACGGCTACACCGTGACTTCGCAGGAAGTGGCGCAGGTGCGCGACGAGCGCGATTTTCTGACGCTGGTGGAGGCCGCCATCGCAAGGAAGGGGTCAGGGGTCAGGGGTCAGGAATCAGGGGAAGCGCATGCCGCTGGTCGCGCATAACCCCCTGCCCACCTTCGACCGCCTGCGGCAGGACGGCATCACGGTGTTGTCGACCGAGCGCGCGGCCAATCAGGAAATCCGCGAACTGCACGTCGGCCTGCTGAACATGATGCCGGACGCCGCGCTGGAAGCGACCGAGCGCCAGTTCTACCGGCTGGTCGGCGAATCCAACCCGATCGCGCAGTTCTATATGCACCCCTTCACCTTACCGACGCTGCCGCGCGGCGAATCGGCGCAGGCGCACATCGCGCAGTTTTATGAAAGCTTCGACGCCATCCGCGAGAAGGGGCTCGACGCACTCATCATCACCGGCGCCAACGTCAGCCATCCCAACCTCGCCGACGAGGCATTCTGGCAGCCGCTGATCGAGGTGATCGACTGGGCCTGGGACAACGTCACCTCGACGCTGTGTTCCTGCCTTGCCACCCATGCGGTGATGCAGTTCCGCCATGGCCAGACGCGGGTGAAGCAGCTGCAGAAGATCTGGGGCGTGTTCGAGCACCGCGTGACCGACGGCCGCCACCCGCTGGTGGCCGACGTCAACACGCGTTTCGACGTGCCGCATTCCCGCTGGAACGACGTCTCGCGCGCACAGTTCGAGGCGGCCGGGGTCAAGGTGCTGGTCGAAAGCGCAGAAGCAGGCGTGCATCTGGCGGTAAGCCACGACGGCCTGCGTACCGTATTTTTCCAGGGCCATCCCGAATACGACACGGTGTCGCTGCTGAAGGAATACAAGCGCGACCTGCTTCTGGCCGCCGCTGGGAAACTATCAAACTGGCCGCCGTTTCCAGTGCGCTACTTCGACCGTCAGGCGCAGGCCTTGCTGGCCGAGTTTGCCAGCCGTATGCAGGCGGGGGAAACGCTGGGCTTCCCCGAGGCGCATCTGCTGCCGCTGCTCGACAACACCTGGCACGACACCGCCGAAGCGGTGATCGGCAACTGGATCGGCTGCGTCTATCAGGTCACTCATCGCGAGCGTGGACTGCCCTTCATGCCCGGCATCGACCCCAACAACCCGCTTAATCTTGCATGACGGACGCACGCGCGCAGTTCGACGAAGCCCTGGGTGTGTTAATCGTCAGCGGGGTCTGGCATGCCGAAGCCGCGTCCGCGCTACCGAATCTGGCCGGCAAGACGGTGCGGGTCATCGACGGCGCCGGTGTCACCCAGCTCGACACCAATGGCGCGTGGCTGTTGCTCGCCGCCGCGTGCCCGCAGCCCAGCGATTCGATGCCCGAGTTGCGCGCGTTCCAGCCTCGTCATATGGATGTTTTCAAGCTGGTGGCGCCGCACGGTGCGGTCACCGCCGCACAATCCCAGCCGCCACCCGAGGGGATGCGCGCGCTGACCGGGCGCGGCACGCTGGCGCTGTGGGGACATCTGGTCGGCCTGCTCAACTTCGTCGGTCGCCTGTTCCTCGAGCTGGTGGTGTTGATGCCGAATCCGGGGTGCTGGCGCTGGCGCGAATTCGGTGTCCAGGTGCGCGATGTCTTCGTTGGTGCGATTCCCATCGTGGCCGGCATGCTGTTCCTGCTCGGCGTGGTGTTCGCCTATCTGCTGGGCTCGCAGGCGCAACAATACGGCGCCAGTATTTTTGTCGTCGACGGCCTGCTGCTGGCGATCCTGCGCGAGATTTCACCGGTCATCGTTGCCGTCCTGGTGGCCGGGCGCACCGGCGCTGCCATTACCGCGCAGATCGGCACTATGAAGGTCACCGAGGAAATCGACGCCATCACCACGCTCGGCTTGTCGCCGCTGGCGGTGCTGGTGATTCCGCGCATCGTCGCGCTGCTGCTCGCCCTGCCGCTCCTGGTGTTCATCGGCGACATCGCCGGCATTGCCGGTGGCATGTTGATCACGCAGCAGCAACTGGATATTTCCTATTACATGTTCATGGACCGGGTGGCCGAGGTGATCGAGCTGAAGACCCTGCTGGTGGGGCTGTGCAAGGCACCGGTGTTCGCGATCTTTATCGCCCTGATTGCCTGCCGCATGGGGCTCTCGGTCACCCGCGACGCGCGCAGCGTGGGCGCGAACACCACCTCCACCGTGGTGCAGAGCCTGGTCGCGATCATCATCCTCAACGCGATTTTTGCCGTGATGTTCGTGCAGATGGAAATCTGATGGCGGATAAGGTGATC
This sequence comes from Thiobacillus sp., assembly GCA_051305915.1. Taxonomy (GTDB): domain Bacteria; phylum Pseudomonadota; class Gammaproteobacteria; order Burkholderiales; family Thiobacillaceae; genus Thiobacillus. The sequence continues at coordinate 10,953 of JBPPMF010000325.1, forward strand.
GACGTCCGCAACGTGTCCACCACCCTGGGCGGAAACAGCATTCATCGCGATCTCAGCCTGTCTGTTGCGCGCGGCGAAGTGATCGCACTGATCGGCGGCAGCGGCACCGGCAAGTCGGTGCTGATGCGTGAAATCATCGGTCTGCTGAAACCTCAGGCCGGCCATATCGAATTGTTCGGGCAGTCGGTGTGGGACAGCACGCCGGTGCAGATGAACCAGCTGCGCCAGCGCTTTGGGGTGCTGTTTCAGGATGGCGCGCTGTTCTCGTCATTGAATGTGGAAGACAACGTCGCCACCCCGCTGTTCGAGCATACCGATCTGCCGCATGCGACCTGCCGCCAGCTGGCGCGACTGAAACTCGCGCTGGCCGGACTGCCGGCGGACGTTGCAAAGAAGCGCCCGAGCGAATTATCCGGCGGCATGCGCAAACGGGTGGCGCTGGCGCGTGCATTGGCGCTTGATCCCGAACTGCTGTTTCTCGACGAGCCGACCTCCGGTCTCGATCCAATTTCCGGGCGCGCCTTCGATACTCTGATCCGCTTGCTGGCCGACAGTCTTGGCCTCACCGTATTCCTCGTGACCCATGACCTGGATACACTATTTTCAATTATCGACCGTGTCATCGTGCTGTCGGACGGTCGAGTGCTTGGCAGTGGTACGCTGGCCGAACTGAAACAGATTGATGACCCGTGGCTGCGCGATTATTTCGCCGCAGGGGCATCCGAGGAGAGGAAGCATGGAAACTGAAAGCCGCTACACCCTGGTGGGCACGCTGGTGCTGGCGGTGATCGCGCTGATGACAGTGGCGATTATCTGGCTGGCCGGCGTGGCCGACCATATCGCGTATCAGACCTACAGCATTTATTTTAAACAACAGTCGCTCGATGGGCTGGCGGTTGGCAGCCCGGTCAAGATCCGTGGTGTCAAAGTCGGTGTGGTCGATGGTTATCGTTTCGCCAAGGGCGGTGACGAAGCGGTCAGTGTGACCGCGCGTATCGACGAGGGCGTGCCGGTGTACGTCGGCGCCGAAGCCTACGTCAAGCGTAATCTGGTGACGGGCATCGCCGCGATTGAAATCAACAACGGGCCGGCCGATGCACCTTTGCTCAACGTAGTGCCCAGTGGCCAACGCTACCCGGTCATTGCCGAGGGCAGTTCGGACCTCGACAAGGTCGCCACCGCGGTGTCCCGTATGGCGGAAAATGGCGCGCAGGTGCTGGAACGCATGAACACGCTGCTTTCGGATGAGAACCAGCGTTCCATCAGCCAGACGCTCGCCAACCTCAACGAACTATCCGGCCACCTGGCCACCAACACGCAAAGTCTTGAGGCAGTGGTGCAGGGGGTCCGCGATGCCTCCGACGAATTCCGCTTTGCCGGCGCCAGCATCAGCCAGGCCGCTACCCGTGCCGAGGGCAGTATCGTCGGCGTGGGAGAGGATGCGTCGGGCGCGCTGAAGGAAGCCGTGCGTGCGATGGAAAATCTGCAAAAAGAAACAGTCATGATCTCTTTGCGCATTCAGGAATTATCCGAAACCGGCACCCTGGAAATGACCAATATCAGTCGCGACGTGCGCGCCGGCACCGATGCCCTCACCACTGCCGGCCAGCGCTTGTCGGAGCCGCGCGCCATCCTGTTCGGTCCCGGCAAGCAGCAACTCGGCCCCGGAGAAAAAATGCCATGAAAACAGGTTTTGCCCTCGTCGCACTGCTGTCGGTCGCCCTTGCCGGTTGCGTTAATTTCGGTGAAAAAGCCAACACGCCCGCCGTGGTGTATTACGTACTGACCGACACCGCTCCCGTCGCCAGCGTCGTGCCTGCGCGTGCCGATGCAGCTACTTTGCTGGTGCTCGACACCACTGCCGGCGGTTTTTACGATACCGACCAGCTCGTCTTCAGTCGCACCGCCGGCACCCGCGGCCAGTACCAGTTCGCGCGCTGGACCGAGCGCCCCGGCAAACGCTTCGCCGACCTCATGCGTGCGCGTCTCGACCGCCATGGTGCCTGGAACGTCAGCGCCGCTAGTGGCTACGTCCGTGGCGACCTGTTGCTGGACACCGAAATGGTCGAGTTTTATCACGATGCCTCCCGCGAGCCGGGACAGGTGCGGCTGGTGCTGCGTGCCGAACTGCTCGATATGCGGCAGCGCACCCTGTTGGGGCGCCGTGTATTCGAACAGCTGGTGCCGATGACAACGTATGACGCGGCGGGTGCGGCGCAGGCCTCCAATGTGGCGGCCAGTCGCGCGCTGGATGAGCTGGCGGCCTGGCTCGCCAGCATCGAATAAGCGCCTACAATTAAGCTCGGACGCATGATCGGAATGCGAAATGACGGCCTCGGATATTTAGCCAACGCTCGCACACGTGACCAGGAGTTGTCTTACGGACGTTCGTGATACATGCATCACCCACAACAAAAGGAGAGAGACCATGAAGCGCCTGCTAGCCACCCTGTGCCTGTGTTCCGTCGCAGCCGTTGCGCACGCCGAAATTGCGCAGAAATTCGGCCCGATCGAAATCCATTACAACGCGCTTACCACCAACGATCTGATGCCTGAAGTCGCGCGTGCCTACAAGATCGACCGCAGCAAGACGCGCGGGATGGTCACCATGTCGGTATTGAAACAGAACGAGGTTGGAGCGCTTTCGCCGCTGCCGGCCAAACTCACCATCTATGCCACCAATCTCAACCAGCAACTGACGAATATCGAGATGCGCGAGATCAAGGAAGGCAGCGCGATTTACTATCTGGGCGAGTTCCGTGTCACGCCGCCCGACACCCTCAAGTTCACCGCCACCGTCGAAGTGAACGGCCAGCCCACGCGCGAAGTGGTTTTCAACCAGAAGTTCTACAAGTAAGCCGTCAATATCGCAGCCCCGGGCCGGGGCTGTTTTTAGGTTGAAGGATCAGGCTTTTGTAAAAATCGAATAGGCCAGCGCCAGTAGCCCCCACACACCAAAGCCCGCCACCGTCAGGCCCGCCGCACGACGCACCCATAGCTGCTGCATGAAGGGCTGGATCTGGCGGGCGAACAGGCCCATGCCCAGCAAATTCGGTAAAGTGCCAAGGCCGAATGCCAGCATCAGCGCAGCGCCCGAAGTGGGACTGCCCGCAGCCAGCGCCGATACCAGCACCGAATACACCAGCCCGCACGGCAACCACCCCCACACCATCCCCGCCAGTACCGCTTGCGGCATCGACTTCACCGGCAGCAGCTTCTGGAACAGCGGCTTGACCCGGTTCCACAGCGTGCCGCCGGCGCGCTCGAACACCAGCACCCACTGATTGAATCCGGCCAGATACAGGCCGAGCAGGATCATCACGACCTGCGCCAGTACGAACAGCAGCGTCTGCACCGGCATGAAAGCCGCCAGCTTGAGCGAAGCGCCGAGCGCACCCGCCAGCGCACCGAATAGCACATACGACGACACCCGCCCCAGGTTGTAGGCCAGGTGCAGGCGAAAGGGCGGATGCGTGCCGTTGGCGCGGAACGAGAACGCGACGACGATGCCGCCGCACATGCCGACGCAGTGCACCCCGCCAAGCAGGCCGGCGAGGAGGGCGGTGAGCAGGGAGAATTCGATCATGTTTTGAGTTGGGTTCGGCGCGCGCCGAGCGCGCCGCGTATCGAGCGGGGATTGCGACGGCAGTCGAGCACGGCGAGCACAATCGCGGTGCGGCCATCGAAATCGTAATAAATTGCAAAAGGGAAACGCCTCGACAGGCTGCGATGCAGACCGGCGAGGGGCTTGGGGTGAACGCCCGCGTACAGCGCGAGGGCATCGATGTCAGAGAACAGACTGTCGAGAAAATACTGGCCGAGCCCCGCGGATTGGCGCTCGTAGAAATCGAAACCGACCAGCAGATCCCGTTCGGCAGAAGCACCGATCCGTACGTCATGCATGGGCGGGACTCAGCGCTCGGTCAGCTTGCGCAGTGCGTTTTTGGCGGATTGCCAGTCACGGTGCTGACCGTCTTCCAGTTCGCGCAGACGCGCTTCCAGCACGGCGGCATGCCAGGGCGGACTCAATTCGGCCGCGTCATCCTGGCACAGCGAATCCCACAATGACTCCATTGCGGCCAGACGTTCGGCCAGGGGCAGTTGGGTGAGGGCGTCGAGGTTTGGCATGGCAAAAGATTAGCACATCAGCCCGGTTGTCGTTGTCGTCCCACCAGCCAAACCAGCACCAGCACCGGCACTCCGATCAGCGCAGTCCCAGTGAAGAAATTCGCCCAGCCATACGCATCGACGAACTCGCCGGAAAAGCCCGCAATGAACTTGGGCAGCAGCAGCATCACCGAGGTGAACAGCGCGTACTGCGTCGCCGAATAGGCCTGGTTCACCAGGCTGGAGAGGTAGGCGACGAAGGCGCTGGAGGCAATGCCGGCGGAGAGGTTGTCCGCCGACACCGTGAACACCAGTGCGCCGACGTCGTGCCCGCGCCCGGCCAGCCAGACGAACAGCAGGTTGGTCGCCGCCGACAGCACCGCGCCGAGGAACAGCGTGCGCATCACGCCCATGCGCATCACCAGCAAGCCACCCAGCCCGGCGCCGAGAATGGTCATGATCACGCCGTACACTTTGGACACGGTCGCCACCTCGTCCTTGGTGAAGCCCATTTCCTGGTAGAAGGGGTTGCTCATCACCCCCATCACCACGTCCGAAATGCGGTACATCGAAATCAGTGCCAGCATCAGCACGGCATGCCATTTATAGCGCTGGATGAAGTCGATGAAGGGCGCCAGCACCGCACTGTGGAACCACGCCGTGGCCGTCAGCAGCCAGCCGGACAATCCGGCGGCGGCAAAGCGTTCCCGCGTGTGCGCCTCGCGCTCTACGGTCGAAATGGAAATTTTCTTTTCCGGCTCGCGGATAGTCAGCGTGGTGAGGATGCCGACCGCCATCAGCGCCGCCATCACCGTATACGCCACCTGCCAGGGGCGGAAGTCGTAGGTCGCCTCGCTGGGATCGAAGGCTGCCGCGATCCACAGCACCCCCGCGCCAGCCGTGATCATCGCCATGCGGTAGCCCGCCTGATAGGTCGCCGCCATTGCGCCCTGCTTCTCGATTTCCACCGCCTCGATGCGATAGGCGTCGAGCGCGATGTCCTGCGTTGCCGAGGCAAACGCCACCGCCAGCGCCAGGAACACCATATGCGTCAGGTTCTGTGCCGGGTCGGTATTCGCCATCCCCAATAGTGCGGCGGCAATACAGACCTGCGACAGCAGCAGCCACGCCCGTCGCTTGCCCAGCCGTGCCGTCAGGAAGGGGAGCGGCATCCGGTCCACCAGCGGCGACCACAGGAACTTGAAGCCGTACGCCAATCCTACCCAGCTCAAATGCCCGATCGTCGCGCGCGCGATCCCGGCCTCCGACAACCAGAACGACAGCGTGCCCAGCACCAAAAGCAGCGGCAGCCCAGCGGAGAAGCCGAGGAACAGCATGCCGACGACGCGCGGATGGGTGTAGACCTTGAGGGCGTTGAGCCAGGGATGGGACATGGTGAGTGGAACGCAGTGAATGGAGAGCGGAGAGCCGTTATTAGCCGCGAGGCGTCGTGTGCGAACGCAGCCAGGTGGCGAGCGTGGCTTCGTCCCACTCGCTGCCAGCAACGGCGAGCATGGCGAGCACGCATTCCACGTCGCTTGCATTCAGCTCATGGCCGTTCAGCATCAGGAACAGTTCCATTGCGACAAAGGCTGTGCGCTTGTTGCCGTCGATAAAGGGGTGGTTTTTTGCCAGCGCAACGGCATACGACGCCGCCAGCGCGCAAGCATCCGGTTCGCCATAGGCGTCCAGGTTGAGCGGGCGCGACAGCGCGGAATCGAACAAGCCCTCATCGCGGAAACCTGCTGCGCCCCCGTGTTCGGCCAGTTGCTCGTCATGTGCCGCAATCAGCACCGCGCGGTCGAGCCAGATCCAGGCGCTCACTTCGCGAGTTCGTGCAACACGGCGCGGCGTTTTTTCATAATGGCGCGGGCGGCGTCCATCTGGTCGGCAAACCGCGGGTCGTATGGCGTCATTGCCACCCCCTCCGGCGTCTCGGTCACAAACACCGTGTCGCCTTTTTCCAGTTTCAGCCGCGCCAGCACTTCCTTGGGCAGGATCAGGCCGACCGAATTGCCGATTTGGGTGAGTTTCAGGGCATGCATCATAGACTCCCGTAGGTTATAACGTTTGTTATATTAGCCTGCTGCGCGGCGCAAGCCAAGGGTGGCACGTAAGTTATGGGGCGCAATCGTAGTCGACAATCAGCGGCGCATGGTCGGAGAAGCGCTGGTCCTTGTAGACGCTGGCGGAGGTGGCTTTGGCGGCGATGCCGGGGGAGGCGATCTGGTAGTCGATGCGCCAGCCGACGTTCTTGGCATACGCCTGGCCGCGGTTGCTCCACCAGGTGTAGGCCTCGCCGGTGTGTTCGGGGTAGAGACTGCGATAGACGTCGACCCAGCCGAGTTCGTCGAACAGGCGGGTCATCCAGGCGCGTTCCTCGGGCAGGAAGCCGGAGTTCTTCTGGTTGGATTTCCAGTTCTTGAGGTCGATTTCCTTGTGGGCGATGTTCCAGTCGCCGCAGATGACGATTTCGCGGCCGCATTTGACCAGTGCTTCGAGGTGAGGGAAGAAGGCATCGAGGAAACGGAACTTCGCCTGCTGGCGTTCTTCGCTGCTGGAGCCGGAGGGCTGGTAGAGCGAAATGACGGCGAGATTGCCGTAGTCGGCCTCGATGTAGCGGCCTTCGGCATCGAATTCCGGCACGCCGAGGCCTTCGATGATTTTCGGTGGTGGGGTGCGGGTGTATACGCCGACGCCGCTGTAGCCCTTTTTCTCGGCGTAGTGGAAGGCGCCGGTGAGGCCGTCGCACTGGATGAACTCGGGCTTAAGGTCGGCGGCCTGCGCTTTGAGCTCCTGCACGCAGACGACGTCGGCGTGCAGGGTGGGCAGCCAATCGAAGAAGCCCTTGGTGGCTGCGGAACGGATGCCGTTGAGGTTGGCCGATATAATTCGCATCACGGGTTTAATTGAAATAACGATTCAAGAAATTAAGAAAAATGTCCGATTACAAAGTCGACTTTGTGCAATTCGCCATCGCCTCGAACGTGTTGTGTTTTGGCGAATTCAAGACCAAGGCGGGGCGCATGAGCCCCTACTTTTTTAATGCCGGGCTGTTCAACGACGGCGACAAACTGAAACGGCTGGGCGAATTTTACGCGAAAGCCATCGTCGACTCGGGCATCAAGTTCGACGTGCTGTTCGGTCCAGCCTACAAGGGGATTCCGCTGGCGGCGAGCATTGCGATCGCGCTGGCGGGGATGGGCAGGAATGTGCCGTATGCCTACAACCGCAAGGAAGCCAAGGATCACGGCGAAGGCGGCACCGTGGTCGGCGCAGCGTTAACGGGACGCGTGCTGATCGTGGACGATGTGATTTCGGCGGGCACCTCGGTGCGCGAGTCGGTGGACCTGATCCGGAACTCGGGCGCCGAACCGGCCGGGGTGGTGATCGCGCTGGACCGCATGGAGCGCGGCAGCGGAGACAATTCGGCAGTACAGGAAGTACGCGAGCAATATGACATTCCGGTGGTGGCCGTGGTCACGCTGGACAATCTGGTGGAGTTTCTGGAACGTGATGCAGACAGACAACAAGAATTGCAGGCCGTGGCGGCTTACCGGGCAACGTATGGCGTTTAGCGTGCTGATTGCCGCCTTGCTGCTGAGTGTGGGGGCGGCGCAGGCAGCAATGTACCGCTGGGTCGACACCAACGGTCGCGTGCATTACACCGACACCCCGCCGACGACGTATCAAAAAAGCGGCGGCGCCGAGATGAACAAGCAGGGTCAGGTGATTCGGCGTACGCAGTCCGAAACCGAGCGTAAGGTAGAAGCCGAGCGCCAGGCCGAGCAGAAGCAGATCCAGCAGGAACAGCAAAAGCGGGCGCAGCTCGATCGCGCGCTGACTCAGACCTACACGACCGAAGCTGAAATCGATCTGGCGCGCGACCGCGCGCTGGAACATCACAATCTGGCCATCCGGGGGGCGGAAATCCGTGCCGAAGCCGTGGATAAAAACCTGGCTGACCTGCGCGCGCGTATTGCCGGCATCGAAAAATCAGGCCGCCCGGTCGGCCCCGGCTTGCAGGAGCAGCTGGCGCAGGCCAGCAAGGAAAGTCAGGACATCAAACGCACCATCCAGAACAACGATGAAGCGATGGAGCGGGTGCGGGAGAAATATGCGGCGGACAAGGCGCGATTCCGCGAGCTGATGGGCCAGCCGTAAGCTGCGGCAGCGTTCTTTTGCTGCGGTTTCGCGGCTGCGCTTGAGGTTTGGGGGGGAGTGAGGCGGGTTGGCCGGGTGACCGGTCAACCCGCTTTGCTTTACTGCAGCTTGGTTTTCAGCAGCTCGTTGACCTGCGCCGGGTTGGCCTTGCCCTTGCTGGCTTTCATCACCTGGCCGACCAGCGCATTGAAGGCCTTTTCCTTGCCGGAACGGAATTCTTCGACCGACTTCGGGTTGGCGGCCAGCACCTCATCAATGATTTTTTCCAGTTCGCCGGAATCGGACATCTGCTTGAGGCCGCGCGCCTCGATGATGGCGTCGACTTCGCCGGCGCCTTCCCATAGCCCTTCGAACACCTGTTTGGCGAGCTTGCCCGACAGCGTGCCGTCCTGGATGCGCGTAATCAGCGTTCCGAGCTGGGCGGCGGACACCGGGCTCTGCACGATGTCGAGTTCGGCCTTGTTCAACGCAGCGGAGAGTTCACCCATCACCCAGTTGGCGGCGAGCTTGCCCTGGCCGCAGGCTTTGGCCGCAGCCTCGAAATAGTCGGCGAGCGCACGGGATCCCGTCAGAACGGCCGCATCGTAGACCGACACGCCGTAGTCACGCTGGAAGCGCGCCTGCATCGCAGCGGGCAGTTCGGGTAGCGCGGCGCGCACGGCCTCGATCCAGTCTTCGTCGAGTTTCACCGGCAGCAGGTCGGGGTCGGGAAAATAGCGGTAGTCGTGCGCATCTTCCTTGCTGCGCATCATCCGGGTTTCGCCGGTATCGGGATTGAACAGCACCGTGGCCTGCTCGATGCGGCCGCCGTCTTCCAGCGTCTCGATCTGCCAGCGCACTTCGTAGTCGATCGCCTGCTGCAGGAACTTGAAGGAGTTGAGATTCTTGATCTCGCGGCGGGTGCCGAATTCTTTTTGCCCGACCGGGCGCACCGAGACGTTGGCGTCGACGCGGAAGCTGCCTTCCTGCATGTTGCCGTCGCAGATGCCGATCCAGGTCACCAGCGTGTGCAGCGCGCGCGCGTAGGCGACGGCCTCGGCACTGGAGCGCATCTCCGGTTCGGAGACGATTTCCAGCAGCGGCGTGCCGGCGCGGTTGAGGTCGATTCCGGTCATGCCATGGAAGTCCTCATGCAGCGATTTGCCGGCATCCTCTTCCATGTGGGCACGGGTGAGGTTGATGGTTCTCTCTTCGCGCTGCTCTGAATTAGAGGCAGGCACCACGATTTTCAGCGCGCCGCCCTCGACGATGGGCTTGGCCAGCTGGCTGATCTGGTAGCCCTTCGGCAGGTCGGGATAGAAGTAGTTCTTGCGGTCGAAGATGTTGACGTGGTTGAGCGTGGCGCCGATCGCTACGCCGAACTTGATCGCACATTCCACCGCGCCCTTGTTCAGCACCGGCAGCACGCCGGGCAACGCGATGTCGACCGCGCTCGCCTGCGTGTTAGGCGCGGCGCCGAAAGCGGTGCTGCTGCCCGAAAAGATTTTCGATTTGGTGGCGAGCTGGGTGTGGACTTCCAGCCCGATGACGGTTTCCCATTGCATGTTAACTACCCCGTATGACGCCGTATGTAAGCGGTGTCTGGCTCAATTCAGATCGTTGTCTATCATTTGGTCGCGCAACTGGCGCAAGCCTTCCGGCATGGTCAGCGTCGACTTGTCCCATTCTTCCAGGTCCAGGACATCGTCCAGGCACTGCTCCAGTTCAGCGTGGGCCTGCCGGGTGGACTCGGCGATACGCGCATGAACCTGCTCCTTCAGCGGGCCATTGCTCATGCATTCCTGCTGATAGTCGTGGAGCTCGCGTAACGACAAGATCTGGCGCGCAAGCTGGGCAGGGCAGGCGCACATATAAATCATCGCCACGTCGATGATACGGCGCAGCTGATCGCCGCTGTAACGTACCGGCATCGCCTCGATCACGACCCCACCTCGATGGCAGGCTGCCGCTGGTGCCAATCGGTGGCGCACTGGTATTGGTGGGCGACGTTGAGCATTTTCGCTTCGCTGAAATAGTTGCCGACAAGCTGCAAACCGATCGGCAGGCCTTGGGCATCGAAGCCGCAGGGCAAGCTCATGCCGGGCAGGCCGGCGAGGTTGGCGGGAATGGTGTAGAGGTCGTTCAGATACATCTCCACCGGGTCGTCGGATTTCTCGCCCAACTTGAACGCAGTGCCGGGCGCGGTAGGGCCGAGGATAACGTCGCAGACCTTGAAGGCTTCGCTGAAGTCGTCGGCGATCAGGCGGCGGATTTTTTGCGCCTGCAGGTAATAGGCGTCGTAATAGCCATGACTCAGCACGTAGGCGCCGATCAGGATGCGGCGCTTCACTTCCGCGCCGAAGCCTTGCGCGCGGGTCTTGCAGTACATGTCGTCGAGGTTGGCGTAGTCCGGGGCGCGGTAGCCATAGCGCACGCCATCGAAGCGCGACAGGTTGCTGGAGGCTTCGGCCGGGGCCAGCACGTAATACACCGGGATCGCGAGGTTCGAATTGGCGAGCGAGATGTCCACCGTGGTGGCGCCGAGTTTTTTCAGCCCGTTGACTGCCGCTTCGACTGCGGTCGCGACTTCGTTGTTGAGGCCGGCGGCGAAGAACTCCTTGGGAAGACCGACGCGCAGGCCGGCCAGCGGCTTATTCAGATCGCGCGTGTAGTCTTCCTTGTCGCGCTCCAGGCTGGTCGAGTCGTTGGGGTCGAAGCCGGTCATCACGTTCAAGAGCAGCGCGCAGTCCTCGGCAGAGGGCGCCATCGGCCCGGCCTGGTCGAGGCTGGAGGCGAATGCGATCATGCCGAAGCGCGACACCAGGCCGTAGGTGGGTTTGAGGCCGGTGATGCCGCACAGCGCGGCCGGCTGGCGGATCGAGCCGCCGGTGTCGGTGCCGGTGGCGGCGGGCGCCATCCGGGCGGCCACGCATGCTGCTGCGCCACCGGACGAGCCGCCGGGCACGTAGGCCGTGTTCCAGGGATTTTTCACCGCGCCAAAATAACTGGTCTCGTTGGAAGAGCCCATGGCGAACTCGTCCATGTTGGTCTTGCCCAGGCTCGGCATGCCGGCGGCCTTGAAACGCTGGATCACGTGCGCGTCGTAGGGCGCGACGAAGTTGTGCAGCATTTTCGAGCCGCAGGTGGTGAGCCAGCCGTCGGTGCAAAAAATGTCCTTGTGCGCGATCGGCACGCCGGTGAGCGGGCCGGCATTGCCCGCGGCGATCAGCGCATCGGCGGCGGCGGCCTCCAGCAGGGTTTTTTCGGCATTCACTGTGATGAAGGCATTGATCGCCGGATTCAGCGCGACGATGCGGTCGAGATATTGCTGGGCGAGTTCGCGGCTGGAAACCTGCTTGGCGGCAAGTTGCGCGGCGAGCGCGGAAAGAGAAGTTTCGGACATGGCTTATTCGATGACTTTGGGCACGAGATAGAGGCCGTTTGCGACCGCGGGGGCCACCGTCTGGAAGGCGGCGTGGCGGTCGGTTTCGGTGACCACGTCGTCGCGCAGGCGTTGATAGACCTCCTGTGCGTGCGCCATCGGGCTGACGCCGCCGGTGTCGACCGCCTGCATGGTGGCGATGAGGTCGAAAATGGTATTGAGTTGGGCCTGCGTGGCCTGCGCCTCGGCATCGCTGGTTTCTATGCGGGCAAGGCGGGCGATGCGCTTGACGTCGTCCGGGGTGAGGGACATGGAAGCACCTGATTACTTACGGGAACGAAGCGCGTTAGGGTCTCATAGCCCCCTTGTTTTTTCTGCCATTTCGCCCGCCTGGCGCGGGTGTCGCCGCCACCATGTTCAAGTTTCTGACCAGCTATTTTTCAACTGACCTCGCGATCGACCTTGGCACTGCCAACACGCTGATTTACGTGCGTGACCGTGGCATCGTGCTGGACGAGCCCTCGGTGGTTTCGATTCGAACCGATATGGCGGCCGGCGGCAAACGCACGGTGCAGGCGGTGGGCGCGGAGGCCAAGATGATGCTCGGCCGCACGCCGGGCAACCTGCAGGCGATCCGGCCGATGAAGGATGGCGTGATTGCCGACTTCACCGTGACCGAGCAAATGCTCAAGTATTTCATCAAGAAGGTGCATGACACGCGGATGTTCCGCCCCAGTCCGCGCATCATCATCTGCGTACCGTGCGGCTCGACGCAGGTCGAACGTCGTGCGATCCGTGAATCGGCGATTGGCGCCGGCGCGCGCCAGGTCTATTTGATCGAGGAACCGATGGCCGCGGCGATCGGCGCCGGCCTGCCGGTGGCCGAAGCTACCGGTTCGATGGTGGTCGACATCGGCGGCGGCACCACCGAAGTGGGCGTGATTTCGCTGGGCGGCGTGGTCTACGCCAATTCGGTACGCGTCGGCGGTGACCGCATGGACGAGGCGATCATCAGCTACATTCGCCGCAACTACGGCATGCTGATCGGCGAAGCGACTGCCGAGCAGATCAAGAAAAAGATGGGTTCCGCCTTCCCTGGCGCCGAAGTGCTGGAAATGGAAGTCAAGGGCCGCAGCCTGGCGGAAGGCGTGCCGCGCAGCTTCAACGTGTCGTCCAACGAGATTCTCGAAGCCTTGACCGAGCCGCTGAACGCCATCGTCAGCGCAGTCCGGCAGGCGCTGGAACAGACCCCACCCGAACTCGGCGCCGATATTGCCGAAAAGGGCATGGTGCTGACCGGCGGCGGCGCGTTGCTACGCGACCTCGACCGTTTGCTGATGGAAGAAACCGGCTTGCCCGTGATTGTCGCCGATGACCCCCTGACCTGCGTGGTGCGTGGCTCCGGGCGCGCGCTGGAAGAAATGGACAAACTGGCGTCGGTGTTCACCAACGAGTGAGTCTGGTCACGCGCGGTTCCGCGAGCAGGAGTAGCTGATGGCAATGCCGGGCCAGCTGATGTTTGCCCGCGGGCTGGGGCCGGCAGCACGCCTGTTGATCTGGCTTCTGATCGGCGCCGCCTGCGTGGTGGTCGATGCCCGTTATCAGGCACTCGACGGCTTGCGCAGCGGGTTTTCGCTGTTGATGCAGCCGGTGCGCGTGGTGATGCGTGCCCCTTTTGATGTAGCCGCCGAACTGGGCGGTTTCCTGACCCGCCACCGCCTGCTGCAGAAAGAGCGCGACGCGCTGCTGGCTGAACGCGCGCAGTTGCTGGTCAATGTCAACGCCGCGCAGGCACTGAATCGCGAAAACGCCGAATTGCGCGCCTTGCTGCAACTGCAAACCCGTTCCGGCCAGCAGGTGGTGCATGCCGCCCTGTTGTACAAGGGGCACAACTGGTTCGCCCAGCGCATCACCCTCGACCGCGGCGCGGGCGCGGGACTGCGCAGCGGCTTGCCGGTGGTTGATTCCGAAGGTCTGCTGGGCCAGGTGAACCGTGTCTATCCAGGGTCGAGCGAGGTGACTTTGGTGAGTGACCCCGACCAACTCACCCCCGTATTTGTCGAGCGCACCGGCCAGCGCGGCCTGGCTGCGGGTAGCGGACACGGCCAGCTGGAACTGCGTTACATGCCGGCGCAGACCGATATCCGGCCCGGTGATCGCTTGCTCACTTCCGGCATCGACCGGGTGTATCCGGCCGGCATCCCTGTGGCGCGCGTCAGCCGGGTTTCCCGTTCGCAATCCGGTCCCTATTTGCGGGTGGAATGCCAGCCGCTGGCGGGACTCGACCGTGCACGTGCCGTGCTGATACTGGTTGCCGAGCCGCAGGTGACCGCTCCGTGAGCGCACCGAACCAGGCCAGTGGCAACTGGCGCCGCATCCTTGGCACCCTGGTCGCGGCCGTGCTGCTGGAACAGCTGCCGTGGACGGGCTGGGCATTGGCCGTGCGGCCTGATTTCGTGCTGGTCGGCGTGCTGTTCTGGACGCTGTATCAGCCGGCGCGCATCGGATTCGGCGTGGCGTTTTTTCTCGGCCTGCTGGCCGATTTTCAGGATGGCGCAGTGTTCGGCCAGCACGCCATCGGGTATGTGATCGGCGTGTACCTGGTGCTATTTCTACGCCTGCGGCTGCTGCAGTTCGACCCGTTGCGCCAGGCCGCGCAGTTGTTTCCTGTTTTGCTGGCAGTACAGTTGACCGTGCTGCTGGTCGGCTGGCTGGCAGTGAATCCCCCGGCCGGATTGCTGATGCTGTTGCCCGTGTTGAGCAGTAGCGTGCTGTGGTATCTGATTGCCCTGTTTGTGCGCCTGTTGCATGGCAAGGGCATGCAGGATCGGGCGTGAGACGGTCGACCCAGCTGAAGAATCTGGACCGCGAGCTGGCGCGCTTTCACGGGCGCCTGAAAGTGGGCGCGGCTTTCGTCGCGCTGCTGGCGGCCACGCTGCTGGGGCGCGAGTTTTATCTGCAGATCGTGCAGCACGAGCATTACATCCAGCGCGCCGAAAGCAATCGCATTTCGCTGGTGCCGACGGCGCCCAACCGTGGATTGATCCTCGACCGCAATGGCCGCATCCTGGCGGAAAACTACTCGGCCTATACGCTGGAACTGACGCGGGCGCGGATGGCCGACCTCGAACATACGCTGGCCGAGGTGGGCAAGCTGATCGAGATCACCCCGGGACAGTTACGGCGTTTCCGGCGCCTGCTGGCCGAGTCGCACGAATTCGAAACTGTGCCGCTGAAAAGCAAGCTGACCGATGAGGAGGTGGCGATTCTGGCGGCCAACCGCTATCGCCTGGAGGGTGTCGATGTCAAAGCGCGGCTGTTCCGCAACTATCAGGCCGGACCAGGCATGGCGCATGTAGTGGGTTTTATCGGCCGCATCAACGACCGTGACCTGAGTCAGTTGCGCGAGAGCGGCCGCGAGCAAAACTACAAGGGCAGTGTCCATATCGGCAAGACCGGGCTGGAGCAAAGTTACGAAACCCTGCTGCACGGCCGCACCGGCTTCGACCAGATGGAAACCGATTCAAGTGGCCGCGCGGTACGCATGCTTTCGCGTATTCCGCCGGTGCCGGGCAAGGATTTGCGCCTGCATCTCGATGTGGAGTTGCAGGCGGTGGCTGAACACGCTTTTGGCGATTATCTGGGGGGGCTGGTGGCGATCGATCCCAGCACCGGCGGCGTGCTGGCGCTGGTGAGCAAGCCCGGATTCGATCCCAACCTGTTTGTCGATGGCATCGACCCGGAAACCTGGAAGTCGCTCAACGAATCGCCCGACAGGCCGATGGTCAATCGCGTCCTGCGCGGCATTTACCCGCCCGGTTCGACCATCAAGCCATTCATGGCGCTGGCCGGGCTGGAACTGGGGCTGCGCAAACCGTCGGACAGCATCGCCGACCCGGGTTATTTCAGCCTGCCCAACAGCAGCCACCAGTTTCGTGACTGGAAGCGCGGCGGACATGGCGTGGTCGATCTGCGGCGTTCCATTTCGCAATCCTGCGACACCTATTACTACGGGCTGGCGGTGGACATGGGGGTCGACCGCATGCACGACTATCTGGCGCAGTTCGGGCTGGGTGCAAAAACCGGTATCGACCTGGACGGCGAGTCGGCCGGCCTGCTGCCCTCGCGTGACTGGAAGCAGCGCCGCTTCAAGCAGCCCTGGTATCCAGGCGAAACGGTGATTGCCGGCATTGGTCAGGGGTACCACCTGACGACCCCGCTGCAACTGGTCACGGCTACCGCCATGCTGGCCAATGGCGGCAAGCGGATCGAACCGCGCCTGGTGCAGGCGGTACGCGACCCGCTTGCCCACACCTGGCAGATGCAGCCGGGCCAGTCGCCCGCCCAGGTGGCGATCACCCCGGCGCATCTGGAAGTGGTCCGCGAAGGCATGATGGATGTGATGCGGCCCGGCGGCACCGCCGCCGGTTCGGCGGCCGGTGCGTCGTACTCGATCGCCGGCAAGACCGGCACCGCCCAGGTGGTCGGCATCAAGCAGGGCGCGCGTTACGATGCCAGCCGGCTGGCCCGCCAGCACCGCGATCATGCGCTGTTTATCGCCTATGCGCCGACCGAAAATCCCACCATCGCGGTTGCCGTGATGGTGGAAAACGGCGGCTCCGGCAGCGGCGTTGCGGCGCCCATCGCGCGCGCGGTGTTGGATTATTACCTGACCGGGAAACGCCCCGGCAACATGAAACTTGAGGTTGAAGATGTCGCGGACTAGGAGCTTGTCGGACTTGAAGAATCGAAGCGAAAATTCGGCTGGGCGAGGGCAGGCTTTGCCGGTTTCGCCGGGCAATAGTCGTTCTATTGCCCAAGAAAGCGGCGAAATATGAACCGGCCAGGCGGATTTGCAGCCGATTTCCTTCAAGTCCGACAGGCTCCTGGCCATTGGATCGTGCGCAGGCTGAGTCATCTCGACGGCATTCTGCTGCTGCTGGTGCTGCTGGTGCTGGGCATCAGCCTGGCGGTGGTGGCCAGTGCGTCGGGGCAAAGCACGGCTCGCATCAGCGGCCACTTGATCAACATCGGGTTGGCGCTCGGGGTGATGGTGGTGATGGCCAATGTGCCGCCGCACCTGTTGTCCAAGGTGGGGCCGCCCTTGTTCGTGGCGGGCGTGGTGATGCTGGTCGGGGTGGCGCTGTTCGGTGAAATTCGCAACGGCTCGCGACGCTGGCTGAATCTCGGCTTCATCGCGTTCCAGCCGTCGGAACTGCTGAAATTGGCGCTGCCCTTGATGCTGGCCTGGTACTTTCAGCGCAACGAGGCAGTGCTGCGTGCCAAGCATTTTCTGGTTGGCGGTGTGCTGCTGCTGGTGCCGTTCCTGCTGATCCTGCGCCAGCCCGACCTCGGCACGGCGCTGATGATCGGCGCCTCGGGGTTTTATCTATTGTTCTTCGCCGGCCTGCCGTGGAAAGTGATCCTCGGTGGTGGCGTCCTTGGGGCGGCCAGCCTGCCGGTGGTGTGGGGCCTGATGCACGACTACCAGCAGCGCCGCGTGCTGACCCTGCTCGATCCCAGCTCCGATCCGCTGGGCGCCGGCTATCACATCATTCAATCCACCATCGCAATCGGTTCCGGCGGCATGTTCGGCAAGGGCTGGATGCAGGGTACGCAAAGCCAACTCGATTTCATTCCCGAACGGACGACCGACTTTGTGTTCGCCGTGTTTGGCGAGGAATTCGGCTACCTGGGCGCGGTTTTCCTGGTGGCGCTGTACCTGGCCATCGTTGCACGCGGCCTGCTCATCGCGGCACGGGCGCCAACTCTGTTCGGCCGGCTGATGGCAGCCACCATCAGCCTCAATCTGTTCACCTATGCCTTCGTCAACATGGGCATGGTGTCGGGCATTCTGCCGGTGGTGGGGGTGCCGCTGCCGCTGATGAGTTACGGCGGCACGGCACTCATCACGCTGCTGCTTGGCGTCGGCATCCTGATGAGCGTGGCAACGCATCGCCAGCTCAATAAATCGTGACGCGATAAAATACCTGCATGAAGATGATCCTGACTCTGTGTGCCAGCGCGCTGATTCTGGCGCTGGCAGGCTGCGGCAGCGCACCGCCCGCCCCCGCAAAAAAAACCACACCCGCCACCACGGCCAAAAGCGGCGGCTATTATCTCGACGATGGCCCCGAGGCCAACCCGCCCCCGAATCTGGACGCCGTACCCGACGCGGTGCCGCGCCACGAGCCGTTGCACCGCTTTGCCAACCGCACCTATGCCGCGCTCGGCAATACCTACACGCCGCTGACCGAACGTCGTGCGCACCGCGAGGAAGGCCTGGCGTCGTGGTATGGCCGCCGCTTTCATGGCAAAAAAACCGCATCGGGCGAGCCGTACGACATGTACGCCATGACCGCCGCGCATCCCACCCTGCCGATTCCGAGCTACGCCCGGGTGACGGCGCTCGACAACGGAAAATCCGTGATCGTGCGCATCAATGACCGCGGGCCGTTTCACAGCAAGCGCGTGATCGATCTGTCGTATACCGCGGCCCACAAGCTGGGCTATGTGGCGCGCGGCAGCGCGCGGGTGCGAGTGGAAAGCATTGATCCTGCTGCCTATGATAAGAAAGGTGATGCGATCAGACAGGGCATCTACCTTCAGGTGGGTGCGTTTTCGAGTGTCGACAATGCACGTCAGCTGCTCGACCGGCTGGCGCGCGAATTGGGATTCGAAGCCAGCCGCACCCGTCTGGTGCTCAACGATTCGCTGCACCGCGTGCAGGTCGGCCCTTATTCCAGCGACGCCGCCGCGCACGAAGACCGTACCCGGGTGCGGGAACGTCTCGACCTCAATGCAGTCTTGGTCAGACGCGATTAATAAAGGGTGGGCATGAAAATTTTCTGGTTGGGGCTGGCGCTCCTGCTTTCCGCATCGGCATGGGCTGCACCTGCGGGCATCAACGCACGCGCCTGGGTGGTGATCGATCAGACCAGTGGGCGCGAACTGGCTTCGCATCAGGCCGACCTGCCACTGGCGCCGGCTTCGCTGACGCAGTTGATGACGGCCTATGTGCTGTTTGGCGATATCCGAAAAAACAAGCTGAGTCTGGGTGAAACGCTGACCGTGCCGGAAGCCGCGACCCAGGCCGACGGCGCGCGCATCTTCCTCAAGGCAGGCGATCAGGTCAGCGTCGACACCCTGATTCAGGCCATGTTGGTGCAGTCGGCCGGCGATGCCACGCTGACGCTGGTGACCTCGACCGATGGCAGCGAGGCGGAATTTGTCGCGCGCATGAATCGCGAAGCCAAACGGCTGGGCATGAGCAAATCCCGTTTCATGAATGCCACTGGCCTCACCGAGCCGGGGCACGAATCCAGTGCGCGTGACCTGGCATTGCTGTCGCGCGCGCTGGCGCGCGATTTCCCCGAGCGGCTGGCATTCTTCAGCCAAAAGGAACTGCCCTTCAAGGGCGTCACCTATTACAACGGAAACCGCCTGTTGTGGCGCGACAGCACGGTGAACGGCCTCAAGGTCGGGCGCACCGCCCAGGCCGGTTTTTGCATGGCCGCCTCGGCGCAGCGTGGCGACCAGCAGCGTATCGCCGTGGTGCTGGGTGGTCGTTCCGATGCGCAGCGCGCCCAGGATGCGCTGCGGCTGCTGAATTACGGCTTCGAGAATTTCGACAGCGTGCTGCTGTACCGGGCGCAGCAGCCGGTCAAGGTGGCCAACCTGTATCGCGGTGCGCGCGCGTCGGTCAACATGGGCTTCGCGCAGGATTTTTATTTGCTGGTGCCCAGAGGCGACGCCGCACGCGTTAAGGCCGAAGTCATCACCCAGCAGCCGATCGTCGCGCCGGTCCGCAAGGGCCAGCGCATGGGTACCCTACGGCTGTCGCTCGACGGCAAGCCGCTCGACGATTACCCCCTGGTCGCACTGCAAAATGTCGCCGTGGCCGGCATCTTCGGCCGTGGCTGGGATTCGATCCGCCTCTTTTTCGGCCAATGATCGCTTACCTCAATGGCCAGTTTCTGCCGCTTGCAGACGCCAAGGTTTCGGTGCTCGACCGTGGCTTCATCTTCGGCGACGGCGTCTACGAACTGGTGCCGGTGTATTCGGGCAAGCCGTTCCGGCTCGACGAACACCTGCGCCGCCTGCAGGGCAGCTTCGACGGCATCCGCCTGGCCAACCCGTATTCGGTCGAGACATGGCGCGAACGGATCCTGCGCCTGATCGAGCTGCAGGACGGCGCCGACCAGTCGGTTTACATCCAGGTCACTCGTGGCGTCGCTCCGCGCGACCAGGCCTTCCCCAAAGACGTGATGCCGACGGTATTCATGTTCGCGCAGCCCCTGCTGACCGCCACGCCCGAGCAGAAGGCGGCCGGCGTCTGCGCGGTCACGGCGGTCGACAACCGCTGGCTGCGTTGCAACATCAAGGCGATCTCGCTGCTGGCCAATGTCCTGCTGCGCCAGCAGGCGGTGGATGTCGACTGCGCCGAAGCCGTGATGCTGCGCGACGGCTTTCTGACCGAGGGCGCAGCGAGCAATATTTTCGTGGTGAAGGCGGGCGTGCTGCTGGCGCCGCCGCCGTCGAACCTGATGCTCACCGGCGTCACCTACGATGTCGTGCTGGAACTCGCCGCCACGCATGGCATCCCGCATCAGATACGCGCGGTTGCCGAGGCCGAGCTGCGTTCGGCCGACGAGCTCTGGATGACCTCGTCCACCCGGGAAATCATGCCCATCGTGACCCTCGACGGTGCCCCGGTGGGCGCCGGCGTGCCGGGGCCGCTGGCGCAGCGGATGGATGAGTTGTATCAAACGTTTAAGCAACTGGTGATGCGCGCATGAGGTGCCTATGAGCGAAGAAGAGACGTTGCTGGTTTTCCCCACCGACTTCCCGGTCAAGATCATGGGCGAGCGGCGCGACGACTTCGCGCAGACCATGGTCGAACTGGTGCAGCGTCACGCGCCCGACTTCAAGGCCGAGACCGTCGAGATGCGGGCGTCCAGCCGCGGTAACTACCTGTCGGTGACCTGTGTGGTGCGCGCCACCTCCAAGGCCCAACTCGATGCGCTGTACCGCGAGATCACCGCCCATCCGTGGGTGAAAATGGCGTTGTGAGTGCCAGGGATCAGGGAGACGCTGCGGTCGTTCGCAGTCTGGGGCGGGTCGAGTACGAACCGACCTGGCGGGCGATGCAGGACTTCACCGCGCAGCGCACGGCCGATACGCCGGATGAACTGTGGCTGCTGGAACATGCGCCGGTCTATACCCAGGGGCAGGCCGGCCGCGCCGAGCATCTGATCGCCGCCACCGACATTCCGGTGGTGCCGATCGACCGCGGTGGCCAGATCACCTATCACGGCCCCGGGCAGGTGGTGGTCTACGTGCTGGTCGATCTGCACCGTCGCGGCTACGGCATCCGCGAACTGGTCACGCGCATGGAGCAGGCGGTGATCGACCTGCTGGCGGCGCACGGCGTCGTTGCCGCGCGGCTGGCCGGCGCACCCGGCATCTATGTCAATGGCGCCAAGATTGCCGCGCTCGGCCTGCGCGTCAAGCATGGTTGCACCTATCACGGGCTGGCCTTCAACGTCGACATGGATCTGGCGCCGTTTGCCGCCATCAACCCCTGCGGCTACGCCGGCATGGCGGTCACGCAATGCCGCGATCTCGGCGTGGAACTGTCGCCGCCGCAGGCAGGGCAGTCACTTGTTCAGGCCTTGCTGCACACGATCTATTCTTGACCGGTTTGCTTGGTTATTAGTATTCTAGGAACTTCTAATGGAGCAACTCATGAGCACCGACATCCTGCCGTCCGACCCCAAACTCCTGATGCGCTCGATCATCCAGCGCATCGCCACCGGGCCCGATCTGTCCAAGGACATCAGCCGCACCGAGGCGCATCTCGGCACCAAGGCCATCATCGACAACGTGATCGATCCGGTGCAGGTGGGCATTTTTTTCATCGCCCTGCGCATGAAGCGCGAGACCATGGACGAAAACCGCGGCGTGCTCGACGCGGTGCTGGAAACCACGCAGCGCATCACCGCGGACGTCGACGAAGTGGTCGACATCGGCGATCCCTATGACGGCTACAACCGCTGCCTGCCGGCGGCGCCGTTTCTCGGCCCGTTGCTGGCCGAGTTCGGAGTTCACGTGGTCAGCCACGGCCTCGACAAGGTCGGCCCCAAGTACGGCGTCACTGCTCGCCACGTGCTGGAAGCGGCCGGCGTGCCGGTCAACCTGTCGCCCGCGGAGGCCGCCGCGCGGCTGGCCGACCCGGCCATCGGCTGGACCTACATCGACCAGGCGCAATCCAATCCCGGTCTGCACAATCTCGTCACCCTGCGCGCGCAGATGATCAAGCGCCAGGTGCTGACCACTGTGGAAGTGTTGTCCAAACCCATCGCCGGCAAAAAGCTCACCCACTTCGTCACCGGCTACGTGCACAAGCCGTATCCGCCGGTGTACGCCGACCTCGCGCGCGAAGCCGGCTTCGACACCGCCTGCATCGTGCGCGGCGTCGAAGGCGGGGTGATTCCGTCGCTGCGCCAGACCGGCAAGTATTTCCATTATCACGACAAGGGCGATGAGATCGAAGCAAGCATCGACCCGGTGGCCATGGGCATCAGCCAGCCAGTGCGCGCCGTGCCGCTGCCGGGTGCGGTCGCAGGCGAGGCGGGCGAGGACGAGATCGTCGCCGCCATCGACATCAAGGCCACCGCGCATGCCGCGGCCGAATCCGGCATCCTGGCGCTCAAAGGCGACAAGGGCGCGACCTACGATTCGCTTGTGCTGGCCGGTTCGATCATCCTGCATCACGTCGGTAAGGCCGCCAGCGTGGCCGAAGCGGCCGATCAAATCCGCGCTGTGCTGGATTCCGGCCGCGCGGTGGCGAGAGTGCAGTGATGGGGGAATTTGTCGCCATCGCCGCCGCCGACGAACTCAAGCCGGCCGAGATGAAGCGGGTCGTCGTCGACGGCAAGCGCCTGCTGCTGTGCAATTCGAACGGCACCCACTACGTCGTCGACGAAATGTGCACGCACGAGGATTACTCGCTCTATCTCGGCTGCATCAAGGACGGCAAGATCAAGTGTTCGCTGCACGGCAGCTACTTCGACCTCGCCACCGGCCAACCCACCTGCGAACCCGCCGACGAGCCGATCAAGACCTATCCGGTCAAAGTCGAGGCCGGGCAGGTGTGGGTGGAGGTTTAGGATTCAGGGGCCAGGATTCAGGATTCAGGGAATGAGCGGCCGCAGGCCGCGAGTTTGATGCCCTGACCCCTGACCCTACTTCCCCAGCAATTCCCGTATCGCCCGAACAATCTCCGGGTGATCGAACTCGCGCCCGCCGATGGCACTGGCGACGATACGGCCCCGCTGGTCGACCAGATAGGTGGTCGGCAGTCCCGCCACTTTCCACGCCTGCATGGTGCGGCTGCGGGTGTCGAGCAGAATGGGGAAAGTCAGCTCGGTGTCGAGCTGGCCGGTGAAAGTTTCGATGGTGTCGGCATCCTCGCCGACATCGACCGCCAGCACGACGAAAGGCTCGCCCTGAAGCGTCTGCGACAGGCGTTCCATCGACGGCATTTCACGCCGACACGGCGGGCACCAGGTGGCCCAGAAGTTGATCAACACGACCTTGCCCTTGAGTTGCGCAAGGTTGTGCGTCTGGCCGTCGAGGTCTTTCAGCTTAAGCGCAGGCGCCGGCTTGGGCGCTTGCTTGGTCAAGCTGTGGGATAGCGGCGGCAGGTCGGCGGCGTGCGCCGCGGAAGCCAGGCCGAACACACAGCACGCAGCCAGCGCCGCGCCCGATACGAATTCACGAATTTTCATTTGCGCATGTCACCTGTTCGAGTTTTGCTGAATGGGATTTGCCGCCCGCACGCCAAACACAGTG
>JBPPMF010000323.1:0-26631 GCA_051305915.1 Thiobacillus sp.
TCGCAGATCGCCGTAGCCGCCTACGCTTGCCCGGCCATGGGCGGGCGGGACAACCGGGGCGCCGCCGACACGATGGCGATGGCCGGCATGCCCTGCGCCGAAATGATGGCGGCCGGCGTGCCGCTTGATCCCGAACAGCCAGCGCTGTGCCTGCAGCATTGCCAGTTTGGCACGACCACGCAGGTGGTCGACCATGTCTCGCCGGCCTTCGTGCCGGTGACGGCACTGCCTGCGGTGTTCGAGGTCTCGCTCGACCAGGCGCTGGACACGGTCCTGAGCGCATGGGCCGTAGACGAGCGCCTGCGAGACCGACCTCCGCCGCTCGCGCTCACCATCGCCCACTGCTGCTTTCGCATCTGATCTCCTGAAGTCGCCCGCTTGAACGGTCGCGGCGCTGCCGCGGCCCGGTTCCGGACTTCAGGAGTTCCCATGATTTTCTACCTGCCCCGGAGGCGCAACGGCCTCCGATTGGCGCCGTCGATCGCGCTGTGCCTCGCCCTCGGCAACCAGGCTGCGCTCGCGCAGTCTCAGTTGTCTCTCGAGCGCGCCGTGGCCGCGGCCACCGGCCGCTCGCAACTCGTGATCGCCGCCGATGCGCAGGCGCTGGCGGCGCGCGAGACGGCCACGGCCGCAGGCCAGCTGCCCGACCCGGTGCTCAAGCTCGGCCTCAACAACCTGCCCATCGACGGCCCCGACCGCTTCAGCGTGACGCGCGACTTCATGACCATGCGCTCGGTCGGGGTCGTGCAGGAGCTGACCCGGGCCGACAAGCGCAGTGCCCGCGTGCGCCGCGCCGAGCGTGAGGTCGAACTGGCCCAGGTGACTCGCCAGGCCGCCATCGCGGACCTGCAGCGAGACACCGCGCTGGCCTGGCTCGAACGCTCGTATCAGGAGTCGATGCAGGAACTGCTGAAGTCCCAGATCGCCCAGGCCGAGTTGCAGGTCGAAGCCGCGCAGACGCTGTACCGCAGCGGCAAGGGCTCGCAGGCGGAGGTCTTCGCGGCGCGGGGCTCGGCCGAGCAACTGCGCGACGGGCTGGCGCAGATCGAACGCCGGGTGGCGGTGACGAGTACGCAACTCGGTCGCTGGATCGGTGATGGCGCGCGGGACTCCCTGGCGCCACGGCCCACGCTCACCCTGCCGGCGTGGACCGAGGGCACGCTCGCGGAGCACCTGGCCCAGCATCCGCAGATTGCGGCCGCCACGCAGCAAGAGGCGATCGCCTACAGCGAGGCCGACGTGGCGCGCGCCGCACGATCGTCGGACTGGAGCGTCGAGCTGCAGTACAGCCAGCGTGGTCCGGCCTACTCGAACATGGTGTCGATCAACCTGTCGGTGCCGCTGCAGTGGGACCAGAAGAACCGGCAGGACCGCGAGCTGGCCGCACGGCTGGCCAGCGTCGACGAGGCCCGTGCCCGGCGCGAGGAACTGCAACGGGCCCATGAAGCCGAGGTGCGCGCCATGCTGCAGGAGTGGCGCAGCCACCAGGAGCGCCTGGGGCGCTACGACGCGTCCCTGCTGCCGTTGGCGACTCAGCGCAGCGAAGCCGCGCTGGCGTCGTATCGCGCGGGGTCCGGTCCGTTGACCGCCGTGCTCGATGCCCGCCGTGGCGAGCTCGATGTGCGCATCGAACGCCTGCGCATCGAGATGGACCGCGCCCGCATCTGGGCCCAGCTCAACTACCTGCTGCCGTCGCACGATGACGCCCAAGGCAAACCGGAGGCACTGCAATGAACACGCGACCCACGCTGATCGCCATCGGCGCCGTTGCCGCGCTGGCAGCGGGCGGCTATGCGATCTACCAGGTCGGCATGCACCGTGGCATGGGGCAGGCCGGTGGCGCGACAACCCCCGCGACCGGCTCGGCAGTGACCGAAGACCCGACCAGCAGCATTGCTGCAGGCGAAGCCGCGACGCGACGCCACATCCAGCAGGGGATCAAGGCCGGCGATGTCGATCCGGCCACGGGCAAGCCTGTCCTCTACTACCACGACCCCATGGTGCCGGGGAAGCGCTTCGACACGCCCGCAAAGTCGCCCTTCATGGACATGATGCTGGTGCCTGTCTATGGCGGCGCCAGCGGCGACGACCAGGGCACCGTCACCGTGAGCCCGCGCATCCAGCAGAACCTCGGCGTGAGAACCGCAGAGGTGGTCGAAGGCGTGCTGCAGCCGATGGTGAGCGCTGTAGGCAGCATCGCGTGGAACGAACGCGACCAGTCGGTGGTGCAGGCCCGGGCGACGGGCTACATCGAGAAGCTGTACGTGCGTGCGACGCTCGACCGCGTGCGAGCCGGCCAGCCCTTCGCCGAGCTCTACGTGCCCGAATGGGTCGCTGCGCAAGAGGAGTACCTAGCCGTCCGGCGTTTCGCCGCGGGCGATGTGGCGTTAATCGCCGCCGCACGCCAGCGCCTGCTGCTGGCCGGCATGAGCGAACCCCAGGTCGCGCGCGTCGATGCGGCAGGGGCAGTGCTGCCACGCATCACCCTCGTCGCGCCATCGAGCGGCGTGGTCGCGGAGCTGATCGCCCGCGAGGGGATGACTGTCACAGCAGGGATGATGCTCGCGCGCATCAACGGACTGGCCAGCGTCTGGGCAAACGCCGAGTTGCCCGAGAGCCAGGCCGCGCTGGTGCGCCCCGGCAGCCAGGTCGAGGCACGCAGCCCTGGAGTACCGGGGACCGTGTTCCGCGGCACCGTGCAGGCGCTGCTGCCCGAGGTGAACCCCAGCACGCGCACCCTGAAGGCGCGCGTGCAGTTCGCCAACCCCGACGGTCAGCTGGTGCCGGGCCTCTTCGTCACGATGCAGTTCATGGACACCCGCGCGGGGAAGGCGCTGCTGGTGCCGACCGAAGCTGTGATCCAGACCGGCCGGCGTGCGGTGGTGATGGTGGCCGAGGAGGGCGGGCGCTTTGCACCGGTGGATGTGGAGACCGGCCTGGAAACCGGTGGCAAGACCGAAATCCGGCGCGGCCTGAAGGCCGGTCAGCGTGTCGTGGTCTCGTCGCAGTTCCTGATCGATTCCGAAGCCAGCCTGAGGGGCGTCGAGGCGCGGCTGAACAACCAGCCGGCGCCCACGGCCGCCAACACCGCCCAGCGCCACAGCGCCCAGGGCCTGATCGAGACGCTGGACCGCGAGAGCGTCACGCTCAGCCATGGCCCCATCCCGAGCGTCGGCATGGGCGCGATGACGATGGAGTTCAAGCTGCCGCCGCTGAAGCAACGGCCGCGCGGCCTGGCGGTGGGCGACCGCGTCGACTTCGAGTTCTATGTCGACCCAACCGATGGCCCGACCGTCACCACGCTGACGCTGCTGCCGCCGTCTGCGCCCGTCACGCCGGCCGCCGCCGCCCCGGGAGCGTCGCGATGATTGCCGCGCTGATCCGCTGGTCCATCGTCAACCGCTTCCTGGTGTTGCTGGCCACGGTGATCGTGACCGCCTGGGGACTGTGGGCCGTGCAGCGCACGCCACTGGACGCGCTGCCCGACCTCTCGGACGTGCAGGTCATCATCCGCACCCCCTACCCGGGCCAGGCGCCGCGCATCGTCGAGAACCAGGTGACCTATCCGCTGACGACGACCATGCTGTCGGTGCCGGGGGCCAAGGTCGTGCGCGGCTATTCGTTCTTCGGCGACAGCTTCGTCTACGTGCTCTTCGAGGACGGCACCGACCCCTACTGGGCGCGCTCGCGGGTGCTGGAGTACCTGAACCAGATGCAAGGGCGGCTCCCCGCCGCCGCGAAGCCGGCGCTTGGACCGGATGCGACCGGCGTGGGCTGGATCTACCAGTACGCGCTGGTGGATCGCAGCGGCACGATGGACGCCGGACAGCTGCGCGCACTGCAGGACTGGTTCCTGAAGTACGAGCTGAAGACCGTGCCCAACGTCGCCGAGGTCGCCTCGGTCGGCGGCATGGTGCGCCAGTACCAGGTGCTGCTCGACCCGGACAAGCTGGCGGCCTACAACGTGTCGCACGGCGCGGTGATCGATGCGATCCGCAACGCCAATCAGGAGGCCGGCGGCTCCGTGCTCGAACTCGGTGAGGCCGAGTACGTGGTGCGTGCCTCGGGCCTGCTGGCGACGCTGGACGACTTCCGCAAGATTCCCTTGAGTGCCACGGACGCCGGCGTCAGCGTGCGCCTGGGTGACGTCGCGCGCGTCCAGGTGGGGCCCGAGATGCGCCGCGGTATCGGCGAACTCGACGGTGAGGGCGAGGCCACCGGTGGTGTGATCGTGATGCGTTCGGGCAAGAACGCGCTGGAGACCATCGAGGCGGTGAAGGCCAAGATCGCCTCGCTGCAGGCCAGCCTGCCGAAGGGTGTGGAGATCGTGCCGACCTACGACCGCTCCAGCCTGATCGAGCGGGCCGTCAAGAACCTGAGCCACAAGCTGATCGAGGAGTTCATCGTGGTTGCGCTGGTGTGCGGGGTGTTCCTGTTCCACCTGCGCTCGGCGCTTGTGGCCATCGTCACGCTGCCGCTGGGCATCCTGGCGAGCTTCATCGTGATGCACTACCAGGGCGTCAACGCCAACGTGATGTCGCTGGGCGGCATCGCCATCGCGATAGGCGCGATGGTCGATGCGGCGGTGGTGATGATCGAGAACGCGCACAAGCACATCGAGGCCTGGCGGCATGAGCACCCGGGCGAGGACCTGAAGGGCGAGGCGCAGTGGCGCGTGGTGGGCGATGCCGCGGTCGAGGTCGGCCCCGCGCTGTTCTTCTCGCTGCTGATCATCACGCTAAGCTTCATCCCGGTGTTCACGCTGGAGGCGCAGGAGGGGCGGCTGTTTTCGCCGCTGGCTTACACCAAGAGCTATGCGATGGCGGCCGCGGCCGGGCTGGCGGTCACCCTCGTGCCAGTGCTGATGGGTTACCTGATCCGCGGACGCATTCCGGACGAACGGCGCAATCCACTCAGCCGTGCGCTGATTGCGATTTACCGGCCGCTGCTCGACGGTGTGCTGGCCTGGCCGAAGACGACAATTGCCGTCGCCTTGCTGCTGCTGGCCAGCACCGCCTGGCCGATCCTGAAGATCGGCGGCGAGTTCATGCCGCCGCTGGACGAAGGCGACCTGCTCTACATGCCGACCGCGCTGCCGGGCCTGTCCACGGGCAAGGCGGCCGAGCTGCTGCAGCAGACCGACCGGCTGATCAAGACGCTGCCGGAAGTGCAATCGGTCTACGGCAAGGCGGGCCGCGCCGAGACGGCGACCGACCCGGCGCCGATGGAGATGTTCGAGACCACCATCCAGTTCAAGCCGAAGAGCGAGTGGCGCAACGGCATGACCAGCGACCGGCTGGTCGAGGAACTGGACCGCATCGTCAAGGTGCCTGGCCTGTCGAACATCTGGGTGCCGCCGATCCGCAACCGCATCGACATGCTCGCCACCGGCATCAAGAGCCCGGTCGGGGTGAAAGTGGCCGGTACCGACCTGGCCGAGATCGACCGCATTGCCGGCGAGATCGAGAAGGCGGTGAAGAGCGTTCCCGGCGTCAGCAGCGCACTGGCCGAGCGGCTGACCGGCGGGCGCTACGTGGACGTGAACATCAACCGCGACGCAGCGGCGCGCTTTGGGCTGAACATCGCCGACGTGCAGTCGCTGATCAGTGCGGCGGTCGGTGGCGACAACGTCGGCGAGACGGTGGAGGGACTGCAGCGCTTTCCGATCAACGTGCGCTACCCGCGGGAGATCCGCGACTCGCTGGAAAAGTTGCGCAAGCTGCCCGTCCTGACGCCGCGTGGTGCGCGCATCGTGCTGTCGGACGTGGCCGAACTTCGCATCACCGACGGCCCGCCGATGCTGCGCAGCGAAAACGCACGCCTGGCCGGCTTCGTCTACGTCGACATCCGCGGGCGCGACTTGAAGTCGGCCGTTGTGGACATGCAGCGTGCGGTCGCGGAGCAGGTGAAGCTGGCACCGGGCTACTCGGTGTCGTGGTCGGGGCAGTTCGAGTTCCTCGAGCGCGCCACGGCCAAGCTCAAAGTGGTTGTGCCCTTCACGCTGGGCATCATCTTCGTGCTGCTGTACCTGACCTTCCGGCGCTTCGACGAGGCGCTGCTGATCCTGGCGACGCTGCCGTTTGCGTTGATCGGCGGCTTCTGGTTGCTGTACCTGCTGGGCTACAACCTGAGCGTGGCCGGTGCCATCGGCTTCATCGCGCTGGCCGGCGTGGCGGCCGAGTTCGGCGTGATCATGCTGCTGTACCTGAAGCAGGCCTGGGAGGCGCGGCTCGCGCGAGGTCAGGGCGGCGACACGGACCTGCTCGACGCGATCCGCGAAGGTGCGGTGCTCCGGGTTCGACCGAAGGCGATGACGGTAGCCGTCATCATCGCCGGCCTGGTGCCCATCATGTTCGGAGGCGGCACCGGCTCCGAGGTGATGCAGCGCATCGCAGCACCGATGGTGGGTGGCATGGTCACGGCGCCGCTGCTGTCGATGTTCGTGGTTCCGGCGCTTTTCCGGCTGTTGCGCAAACCCGGAAGTTTTGCTGGTGACACGCCTACCCTTACGGGCAGTGCATCGCCTCCGAACCCGGTGCCGACATCGGCGTAGGCTGGAGCAAGCGATGGCCATACAGACCCAGTGGGCCGCGCGTGACCGCGGCTCGATGGCAAAACGGATCAAGCCCGGGGATGCAGCCAATCAGCTTATTCAGAGGAAGTCAGCTAAAAACTAGAAATTGCGCTGGTCGGATGCGAATCTTGGATCGACCGAGTGGACAGGGAGGAGCGGACTGCCTGCCGTACGCTTGATTTATGTCGTCTGCGCCCGCACATCAGAATCAGGAGTTAGACCATGACCACAAACTATGCATTCGGCAAGTCCACCCCGTTGAAGCACGATGAAGCCGTCGCGCGCGTGACCGAAGAGCTTGCCAAAGAGGGCTTTGGCGTCCTGACCGAGATTGACATCGCTGCAACGATGAAGAAAAAGCTCGGTGTCGACATGCCGCCGTACCGCATTCTCGGCGCGTGCAACCCGCAGTTTGCATACCGCGCTCTCACCGCCGAGCCGCAGATCGGCGCCTTGCTGCCCTGCAATGTGATCGTCCGCACAGATGCGGCTGGCACGACCATGGTCGAGGTGATGGATCCGGCCGCAGTCCTCGGGCTTGTCGGACGGCCAGAAATCGCGCCAATTGCAGCCGAGGTGCGCGACCGCCTAGGGCGAATGCTCAAGGCGGTCTAGCAGCCCCGACGCCTTCCATGCCGGTCGCGCGGGGGTGGCAGCGAATCCAAGCGCCCCGCGCGAACAGCGCCGCTACTTCGTCGTGCCGGCGGCGGGCGGTGGACCCATCCACTGCTGGCGCCACATCATGTGGTCCATCATCATCTGCTGCATACCCATGGTCTGATCCATCATGTACTGGCGCTGTCTGAGTTGCTCAGGCGTGAGCTTCGAGTAGTAGCCCTGCATGTGGCCCCAACCCATCATGCCCGGCCCACCCATCATCATCCCCGGGCCGTGCATGGTGCCGCCACCGCAACATCCCGACGTGCCCGGACCCCACATGCCCCGCATCGCGTGCATTGCGTTCTGCATGGTGGTGTAGTGATCCTGCAGCAGTTTCTGTCGCTCCAGTGGATCCTGAGTCTGGCGGAGCCTGTCCATCTGCTCCTGCATGCGCTGCATCTGCGTCTGTGCTTCAGCCAGCTGCTGGTCGAAATTCTTGATGTCGGGGGTTGCGCGAGCTGCTGGGGACGGTGCCGTCTGCGCTTGCGCCTGCGCGCCAAGTGGGATCAAAAGCGCCGCCGCCAGGGCCGCCATGAGCAGGGGTTTGGTCATCACACTCTCCTTTTTGCCGCCGCTCCGATGGCCGCGGGGCGCCGAAGCACCTGAACCGCGCCACTCACCTTGAGGGGCACTACCCTCAAGATACCCGCGACCGTGTGCTGCGCGTTGACCTGGATCAAGCGCCGGCACACAGAGTTGCAGTTCAGCTCGAATGCACCGAGCGTAGGTGTCCACGGGGCGCTTTGGCGCTGGGCGCGGAATCTCGCGCCGCGCGCGTCAGGCCAGACAGGATGCCGCACCGCTCGGCGGACTTGGCATCGCCGCAACGCTCGCGGAGTTCCTTCAGGTGCCGCTCGAGCACCCGGAGTTCCCGGATTCGCGTCGAGACGTGGCCGATGTGCTGGTCGAGCAGGGTGTTGACGTCACCGCATTCTTCCCCGGGAGCGTCCTTGAAACGCAGCAGGACGCGCACCTCGTCGAGCGACATGTCGAGGCTTCGGCAGTGGCGGATGAACTGCAGACGTTCCAGGTGGTCGGTCTCGTACACCCGGAAATTTCCCTGGGTGCGGCCAGGCGCTGGCAGCAGGCCTTCGCGCTCGTAGTAGCGGATGGTCTCGATGGCGGTGGAGGACGCCGACGCAAGTTCTCCGATCTTCATGGGCGACTCCGCGGCTGTTGTGGGAATGAGTATAGGGACTTGACTCTGTAGTGGCTACAGGTATTCCAATCTCGCTCATTGTCACGAAAGCCATTCCCAATGCCGAACGTCCAACACACCCACCCCCACGCCGAGGACATCGAGCCCCGAGGGCAGTGCGGCACGGCAAATTGCAGCGCCGAATGTGGCGAGCGTCCTGCGGATGGCGCCGTCCTCTCGCTGCGCGTGCCTTCCATGGACTGCCCGAACGAGGAGCGACCGATCCGTGCCGCGCTGGAGCGCATCGCAGGGGTCACGAAGCTGACATTCGACCTACCCGGGCGCGCCCTTGCCGTCGAGGCTCCCGAGGCGGTCTGGAACGACGTCATCGCGGCCGTCAATGAGCTGGGCTTCGAGACCGTTCCCGCCCTGCCGACCGGACGACAGGGGAGTGAACCCGCCCGGGCCGATGCCTGCGGCGGTGACGCGTGCGCCGCGCCGGTGGCGCTGCAATCGGCGCCGGTGCCTTCACAGGCACTGCTGCTTCGCATTCCGCAGATGGACTGTCCGACAGAGGAAGGCCAGATCCGGCGGGCACTCGAACGCTTCGCCGAGGTTCGACGCCTGAGCTTCGACCTGCCTGGTCGCTCGCTGGCCGTCGAAGCGCCGGGCATATCGTACGAGCCCATCATTGCTGCCATCAACGCCGCCGGCTTCGTGACAGAGACGCTGTCGGCGCCCCCCGCCGCCGAGGACACGGCGAAGTCGCAGCGCAACGAGTTGCTGCGGCTGGGCGCGGCCCTGACGGTGGCCGTGATGGCTGAACTGGTCCATTTCGTGGCGCCTGATACCTGGGTCTGGAAGGGCGTCGGAATGGCAGTCGCTGCGGTTGCCATCGCGTTGTCCGGCACGTCGGTGTTCCGCAAGGGCGTGGCCTCGCTGCTGCGCGGGCAGCTCAACATGAACACGCTGATGAGCGTGGCCGTGACGGGCGCTTTCCTCATCGGACAGTGGCCGGAGGCGGCCATGGTGATGGCCCTGTACTCGCTGGCCGAACTCATCGAGGCGCGGGCCGCGGACAGGGCGCGCAACGCCATCGCGGGGCTGCTTTCGCTGTCACCGCCCGAGGCCGAGGTGCGCCAGCCGGACGGTTCCTGGCGCCCCACGGACGCCAAACAAGTACCCGTGGGTGCCACCGTTCGCGTCAAGCCTGGCGAGCGCTTCGCACTGGATGGCCGCGTGACGGCGGGCGTGAGTGCCGTGGACCAGTCGCCGGTCACCGGCGAGAGCATCCCCGTGGACAAGGCCGCGGGCGACCAGGTCTTCGCCGGGACCATCAATCAGAGTGGTTCGCTCGAATTCGAAGTCACCAAGCCCGCCAGCGACACGGTGCTCGCGCGCATCATCCATGCCGTCGAAGAGGCGCAGGGCAAACGCGCCCCGACGCAACGGTTCGTGGACCGCTTCGCGGCCGTCTACACGCCGGCGGTCTTCGCGCTCGCGCTGGCGGTGGCCGTCGGCGGGCCGCTGCTCCTGGGCTGGTCCTGGATGACCGCGATCTACAAGGCACTGGTGCTGCTGGTGATCGGCTGCCCCTGCGCCCTGGTCATCTCGACGCCGGTGACGGTGGTCAGCGGCCTGTCCGCGGCCGCACGCCGCGGCATCCTGATCAAGGGTGGCGTGTACCTCGAGGAAGCGCGCAAGATCAAGGTCGTTGCCCTGGACAAGACGGGCACGGTGACCGAGGGCAAGCCCAAGCTGGTCGCGCAGGTCGTCCTTGCGCAGACGCTGCCGACGTCGCAGATCCTGCGTATCGCGCACAGCCTGGCCGCCCGTTCCGACCACCCGGTGTCCAAGGCGATCGCGGCCGGTCTCGACGGCGAACCGCTGCCGGTGCAAGCCTTCGGCGCCGAACTGGGCCGCGGGGTCCACGGCAGCATCGACGGGCACGACTACGTGCTGGGCAACCATCGTTGGATCGAGGACCGCAAGCAGTGCTCGGCGGAGCTCGAGGCCTTGATGCAGGAGCATGAACTGCAGGGGCGCACGGTCACGATGCTGGCGAACACCGACGCAGTGCTGGCGCTCTTCGCCGTGGCCGATACGACCAAGGAGAGCAGCAGGCAGGCCATCGCGGAACTGCTGGCCATGGGTGTCGAACCGGTGATGCTAACGGGAGACAATCCAGCCACTGCGAAGGCGATCGCGGCGCAGGTCGGCATCCGCGATGTGCGGGCCAACCTGCTGCCCCAGGACAAGGTCGATGTCATCAAGGGCTACGTGGACGGCGGGCAGATCGTCGCCATGGTCGGGGACGGCATCAATGACGGACCGGCGCTGAGCACGGCGAGCGTCGGGTTCGGCATGGGAGGCGCCGGCACGGACACCGCGATGGAGGCGGCCGACGTCCTGATCATGAACGACGACCTGAGGCGCGTTCCCGAGACCATTCGCCTCTCGCAGCGCACCTACGCCGTGCTCTGGCAGAACATCGCGCTGGCACTTGGCATCAAGGCGGTCTTCCTGCTGCTGGCCATCTTCGGCAACGCAACGATGTGGATGGCGGTGTTCGCCGACATGGGTGCGAGCCTGCTGGTCGTGTTCAATGGCCTGCGGCTGCTTCGGCATCGACAGTCGGCATGAGTGCAGACCGCCGACTTCGCCAGTGGTCGCAGGACCGGTACGCCTCGCTCATCAAGCCGCTCGTCCTCACCAGCCTTTTGCTGACGTTCGTGTTGTTGTTCCTGTGGCTCGCCGGCGAAGTACAAGAGGGCGACACACAGCGGATCGACGTCTTGCTGACGCGCTCGGCCCTTCAGCTGCGCGAGCGTTGGCCGTTTCTCGTCGAATCCGTTCGTGACATCAGTGGCTTGGGTGGCGCGGTTGTCCTGACAATCCTGACGGTCTGTTGCGCGGGTTACCTGGTGCTCGTGCAGCGAACCAGCACGGGAGTCGTCGTCGGCATCTCGGTGGCGACCGGCGCGCTTGTCCTGGGCGGCATCAAGCATCTTGTCGGCCGAAGCCGCCCCGATGCCCACCTGGCCGCAGGCGTCTTCGACGGTCTCAGTTTCCCGAGCGGGCATGCGTCCATGGCCGCCGTGGTGTACCTGACTGTGGGCGCGCTCGTGGCAAGCACTCGACCGCAGTTCGTTGAGCGAGCGTACATCCTCGCCGCGGCCGCCTTGGTTTCCGTGCTGATCGGCGTGAGCCGCCTGGCACTGGGCGCCCATTGGGCGACAGACGTGCTTGGGGGCTGGCTGTTCGGCTCGACGTGGGCTGCCTTGTGGCTGCTGCTGCTGCGCCACGTTGCCCGCCGAACGACAGGCAGGGCGCCCTCGTCAGTCTGACGGGTTGCATTGCAAGGTCGCGGGCTATCAAAGTAGAATCATTCGCATTCGCATCTATGGGCTTCGCCATGAACTCGCTCGCGCGGCACATCGCTACTCTGGTCCTTGCATGCGTGGCGCTGGCGGGCCCGACGCCGTCCCACGCCTCCGAAGCTGACGTTCGCCGCGTCTGGCAGCTTCTCGACTACCTCGCCGTCGACTACGGCGGTGCGGTGAAGAACGGCGCCGTGCTCAGCCAGTCGGAATACTCAGAAATGCGGGAGTTCGCGCGCTCGGGCCGAGATAAGCTTGCGGCGCTCGAAGCGCGTCCGGAGCAGGCGGCCCTGGTCAAGGAAGCGGACGAACTGTCGGCCGCCATCGAATCGAAGACCGACCCTGAGAGCGTCGCGACGCTGGCCAAGGCGCTGGGCAACCATTTGTTGGCCGTCTACCCGGTGCCGGCCGTCCCTGCTGCCATTCCGGACGTGAAGCTCGGCGCGACCGTGTTTCAGGCGCAGTGCGCGAGCTGCCACGGTGCAACGGGGAATGGGGATGGTCCCGCTGGCCTGAAGCTGAACCCACGCCCGGTGGCCTTCACCGATGCCGGGCGCGCGCAACACCGCAGCGTGTTCGCGCTTTACCAGGTGGTGACCCAAGGAATAGAGGGGACCGCGATGCCCGCCTTCGCGCAGCTGTCCGATGGCGAGCGCTGGGCACTGGCCACCTACATCGGCCAGTTTGCGCACAAGCCCGAAGAACGTGCCCGCGGCGAGGCGCTTTGGAAAGGCGGTGAAAAGCTGCGCACCGAAATCGGCGGGCTCGACGGCTTCGTCAAGATCACGGAGGCGGATCTGCGCAAAAGGATCGGCGCGCCGCAGGCCAGCCAGGTGATGGCCTACCTTCACGCAGACCCATCGGCTCTCGCGACAACGCAGGCGACGAGTTTCGCGCTCGCGCGCAAGCGGCTCGAAGAAAGCGTCGCCGCCTACCGTGCCCGCGACGCCAAGCATGCGACCGAGCTTGCGCTGTCCTCGTACCTGGACGGTGTCGAGCCTCTCGAACATGCGCTGGCAACCCGCGACAAGGCGGTAAAGGAACGCATCGAGACCTCAATGAGCAGCTTGCGTTCGCTCATCGGCCAAGGGGCACCGGCCGATACGGTGAGCGAGCAAGCCGCCGCCATCAACGAACTGTTCACGCGGGGCGAAGCCGCCATGGGGCATGGGACAGCAGACGCCTCGGCGGCCTTCTTCGGCAGCCTCACCATCCTGCTTCGAGAAGGCATCGAGGCCCTACTGGTGGTCGTGGCCATGATTGCCTTCCTGCGCAAGGCCGAGCGCAAGGACATGCTGGGCTATGTCCACGGTGGCTGGGTGGGCGCGCTGGCCGCTGGGGGCGTGACCTGGGCGATTGCCACCTACCTGGTCGGCATCAGCGGCGCCAACCGCGAAGTGACCGAAGGGCTGTCGAGCTTGTTCGCCGCAGCGGTGCTCCTCAGCGTTGGCATGTGGATGCACCAGAAGAGCGTCGCCGGGCGCTGGCAGACGTACCTGCAGACGAAGATGTCGTCGGCATTGAGCAAGAAGTCTGCGATGTTCCTGTTCGGCCTGTCCTTCATCGCCGTCTACCGGGAGGTATTCGAGACCATCCTCTTCTACGCCGCACTTTGGGATCAAGGCAACAACGGCGCCATCCTGGCCGGGCTGGCAGCCGGCGCGCTAGCGCTTCTCGGTCTGAGCGTGCTCTTGCTGCGCTACAGCGCGAAGCTGCCGCTCGGCAAGTTCTTCGCCGTGAGCTCGATGCTGGTGGCCGTGCTGGCAGTGGTCCTCACCGGCAAAGGCATCGCCGCACTGCAGGAGGCGGGCTGGATTGGGTCGTATGCGCTCGCGACGCCGCGCATCGACCTTCTCGGTATCTTCCCTTCGGTCCAGACGCTGCTGGCACAGCTGATCGTCGGTGTTGTGGTCGTTGCGGCCTTCGTGATGAATTCGCGCGCTACGGGGTCACGCCGCTGAGACCAGCGGAATGTCACACAGCTGCAGACGTTTCTGATCATCGGCGGTCACTGGCATCGGCACGCTGACAAGCGTCTTTGAGCTCGGCCCTATCAAGGCACTCGTGTGGAGCGCCATAGCCAACGGCGTCATCTCGGTGCCCATCACGGGCGTCATGATGTGGATCGGCCAATCCGCGGGGGTGATGGGCGCGCTGACGATCTCGGGTCGCCAAGGCGATTTCGGGTCGTCGGCGACGGCGTTGATGGCTCTGGCCGTCGCTGTGATGTTTGCCACAGCTTAGAGCGGCGAATGCCCCAGAGTCCTAATCCAAGAACTCGAACTGCTGCGCGTGAAGACATGTGCAAAACGCACGCCCCGGAGCAGCTGGCAAACGAAAGTAGGCCCGCTTTGCAGGAGAGGGCACGACCGAGCCCTTCTGGCCGTGACTGCCGGTTCGCGTTTGGAGCAGATTGCTACCGCCCGATCCAACGTGATCTGAGCGGAAGATTCTCAAAGCGGCGAAATTAACACCTTGACTCGTTACAGCGGGCCGCGTTCATATTGAGGAGCAATGCTCAAGTCCGGCAGACTGTGTGATCGGTGTTCCGAAACCGATAGCGCCGAGGAGCGCTCACTACCAAACCGGCGCGGACTGAAGACTGGACGGTGATTTGTGCGTCGCTTTCCGACCGTCAGCGCGGCTGAAACATGATGAGGCCCCTGCCCGTCAGCGCGACGGCCACGCCCGCCACGTCCCACGCCGTCGGCCTGATGCCGTCGACGATCCACAGCCACAGCAGCGCGACGCCGATGTAGACCCCACCGTACGCCGCATACACCCGGCCCGCCGCGGTCTCATGCAGCGTGAGCAGCCAGGCGAAGAGGGCCAGGCTAGCTGCCGCCGGAACGAGCAACCATGCGGACCTCCCCTGCTTCAGCCACAGGTAGGGCAGGTAGCAGCCAACAATTTCGGCCAGTGCAGTCGCAATAAACAGCAAGAGTGTCTTGAGCGGATCCATGCCTGTATTCTGTGCAAGCCACGGGTCGGCCGGAGTCTCAGTGCGAGTGCCGGTGGTGTTCGTCCGGGAAGTGCTCGTGTGAATGCGGCATCGGCGTGTGCCGATGCCGGTGCGTGTGGCGAACGGCACTGGTCTGTCCAGCCGGGTGGTGATCATGGTGCACGTCGTGCTCGTGCTCATGGTCGTGCTCCGTGACCTCGTGTGTATGCGCATGACCGTGCCGTTCGCTCAGGTGCAGCCACACGCCGAATGCCATCAAGGCGCCAGCTACCAGCAACGCAGACGTGACCGACTCGCCCAGGACCAGCACCGCGAGCGTCGCACCGAAGAATGGCGCTACGGAGAAATAGGCGCCCGTGCGCGCCGTCCCCAGATGCCGCAAGGCGACGACAAACAGAGTGAGGCTGATGCCGTAGGAGAAAAAGCCCAGCACCGCCGACCCGGCCAGCGTGCTCCACGCCGGCATGCGAGGCTCGATGGCGACCGCAATGGCCAGGTTGACGCTGCCTGCGGCCAGCCCCTTGACCATGGCCGCCCAGGTGGCATCGGCCAGCGAGACCTTGCGCGTCAGGTTGTTGTCCACGCCCCAGGCCAGGCAGGCGCCCAGAACCGCCAGGGCCGGCCAGACATTGCTGAAACGCGTCTCTCCGGGCCAGCTGAGGACGATGGCGCCGGCCACGATCGCGAGCATGCCCAGGGCAATGCGACGATCAAAGTTCTCCTTGAAGGCAAACCAGGCCAGCAAGGCGGTGAAGACGCCTTCGGCGTTCAGCAGCAGTGACGCGCCCGAAGCGGGCATGCCCGAGAGGCCGAACATCAGCAGGACCGGCCCGGCCACGCCGCCGGCAGCGACCGCGCCGGCCAGCCAGGGCCATTCGCCGGGCTCGAGCCTGGCAGCGGGCGCCCGGCGCACCCGCCGCAGCGCCGCGAGCCCCAGTCCGGAGCCGAGGTACAACAGGCCGGCGAGCATCCAGGGTCCGACACCGCCCATGAGCGCCTTGGCCAGCGGCGTGCCGGCGCCGAACAGGGCGGCCGCCAGCAATGCCGCGCCGACGCCGGCTGGCAGCCTCCTGGCCGCAGCGTCTTGAGCTGAATCCGATTCCCTCATGCGTGCAGTGTCGCCCGAGTTCAGCGTACGACCACGTCGGCGACGAGTCGGGCTTTCAGGGCACGCTCGCGGATCGACGCTTCGGGTTCAGCGGCCCATTCGAACGATGATTTCCAAGACCAGACCATGCCGTCGATCCTGACGAATCGCAGGTCGCCGGCCTTGCCCTCCACCGAGGTGCTCTGACGTTTGCCCTCGAACTCGAAAGCCACGGTGTGGATGCCGGGCTTGAGCTTCATTCGCACCATCGTGTTGGGCAGTGTCTCCACGGTGGGGCCGCCGTCCGCCTGCACCTTGATGAAGTGACGACCGTCGCCCCAGTTGCGGCGCACGACATACACGGTCAGCGCGGTCGGATCGGGTGTGAACCGCTTCGCGTCGGCGTCGGCGTTCAGGCTTGGTGCCGGCGCCTGGGTGCACGCGATCACGCGCCCCTTGTTGGTCTTGTAGCAGTGAGGCAGTTCTGCCGCCGGGTCGGGCGGGGGCGGCGTGGCACAGCCGGCCAGCAGGGCGCCCGAAGCGATGAGGAAGATCAGGAAGAGGCGCTGGCTAGGCATGGTGGATCTCCGGGTTAAGTGGTCGGGTTGAGTCGGTCCAAACAAGGCTGTCATGGCATCTACGTACGCCACAGCTGCCCGGCGTCGATTTGCAGCCGGTACTGGGCCCGCAGCGCATTTGCACACGCGGCCTGGGCCGCCGAGGTCGTGCCAGATCGCCATGCCCCGGCTCCGCGCCGGCGCGCACTATCTGCGGTTGGCCGGGTTCAGACCGACTTGAACCACGAGCGGCCTTGTGGGAAAGCCTGCCGGAGCAATCTTGGCGACATCGACCGCACGACGGTCGAACCCATTGAAAGTCCAGGTGTACAGCTGACCCCCGCTGCGAAAAGTCACCGACTCCGCAAAGGCGACGTTGATCGCGTTGGCCGATCGCAGATCGACCGCACGCGTGGCGGCCTGCTGCGAGGAGGCTGCCCGGCTTGATGACATGCTGGAAAGCAAAGGATGACGGCACCGGTCAGATCACCATTTCAATCAACAAGAGCGCCAGGAAGCCTGCGAAGAACATCGAGGTCAGCAGTGGGGTCTCATCCACTTCATGCGCCTCGACAAGCAACTCCTCGGTAACGAGGTAAAGCAGCGCGGCCACTCCGAACGACATCACCGCGTCAAGGATGACGCCATCGACGCCGGCCAGAAAATAGGCGCCGATCCCCGCACCAGCAAGCAGCAGCGCTGCGAAGGCCAACGTCGTGACCATCACGCGCCGCCGAGTCCCCGGGCCACTCATGGCCGCCGCCGTGGCCACACCCAGAAACAGCACTTCGAGCGTCAAGGCCACCGTGATCAGCAGCCCCTGGCGGGCACCGGCGGCGAAGCTGATGCCGATCAAGAGCCCGTCCAGCGCAATGTCCACGCCCGACACCAGCAGCAGGCTCGTGGGCACGCCTGTCGGCACGGCGTCCCCCGCCGAAGATTCCATCCGCCCGGCCAGTTGCTTGAGCAGCAGCATTGCCGCGACGCCCAATGCAAAGCCGATCAAGGTCACGAAGGGCATGCGGCGGTGCACGACATCCGGCAGCAATTCGGTCGCCAATGCGGCAAACAGAACGCCCGCAGCGATGTGCTGGACGCCGCTGCGCACTGCCGGGCTCGGCGTGCGAAACGCCGCCGCGACGCCTCCGACGACCACCGCAGCGGCGGGGATCGATGCAAACGCGAGAACGTTTGTCAGTGCGCTGGACATGGTGATGGCGCGGATGATCGCGGGGTCATGGGCAGTATTTCGGGCGGTCGCGTCGCTCGCCGGCTATCGAACCAGCATCGGCTCGCGAGGAGCCGGATTGACGGCATGGTTGCCGTGAGCCACGGCAGGTCTGCCCGTCAGTCGAAAAGCCGTTTGAGGAAGCTCTCGTGTTTTCCGCCGCCATGTCCGGAGCCGTGGCGGCTACGGCTGTGGCCGGAGTCGTCGCGATAACCGTCGCGGCTTGTTGGCAAGGCCGGCGCCTGGGGCTGCAGCGCGACAACGGGCTGCTCGCGCTGGCTGCGCTCGATGATCTTGTCGAGTTCCCCGCGATCCAGCCATACGCCCCGGCATTTCGGGCAGTAATCGATCTCGATGTCCTGGCGGCTGGACATCACCAGTTGTGTCTCGGTGCATACGGGGCATTGCATGTTGGTTCCATTGCTTTCAAGAGAGTGCTCGGGCATCACCGAATCAGGGCTCAGCCGGGCGTTGCGACGGGTGTGGTGGGTGATGCAGCAACGGCCTCAGGGGCTGTTCCCTTGTAGGCGAGCAGACGCAGCGCATTCACGACCACCAGCAGGGTCGAACCTTCGTGGAACAGCACCGCGGTCCCGATGTTCAGTCCGAACATGGTGGCGGGAATGAGCACGGCGACCACGCCGAGGCTGACCCACAGGTTCTGTTTGATGATGCGGCTGGTGCTGCGCGACAACCCCACTGCGAACGTCAGTTGCGCCAGGTCGTCGGCCATCAGGGCCACGTCGGCGGTCTCCAGCGCCACGTCTGACCCCGCCGCACCCATCGCGATGCCCACGGTGGAGTTGGCCATCGCCGGCGCGTCGTTGACCCCATCTCCCACCATCGCGACCTTGCCGTGGGCCTTGCGAAGATCCTTGATCGCATCGACCTTCTGCTCCGGCATCAGGTCGCCGCGCGCCTCGGTCAAACCGACGGACTTGGCCACCGCCTCCGCAACCTGCTGGTTGTCCCCGGAGATCATGATCAGGCGTTCGATCCCGAGCTTGCGCAATTCGGCCATGACCTGCGCCGCCACGGGGCGCGGCGTGTCCATCACACCGATCACGCCCAGAAAGCGCTGCCCCTTGCGCACAACCATGGTGGTGCGGCCTGCCGCGACCAACGCCTGGTTGGCCTTGTCGACATGAGCGGGCATCGCCGAGTCGGGCAGTTCGGAGAACAGTACCGGCTTGCCGATGTGCACCGCTTCGCCATCCACCTGCGCCTGGACGCCACGTCCGGTGATGCTCTTCACATCGGACGCGCTCAGAGGTTGCTGGCGATCGCCCAGGCGTTCGCGCGCGCCCGTGACGATGGCCGATGCCAGCGGGTGATCGCTGTGCTCTTCGACCGCCAGCGCCACGTGCAGCAACTCGTCCTCGGTCGCCCCTTCGGCCGCGACCGCATCGGTCAGCTTTGGTTTGCCCTCGGTCAGTGTGCCGGTCTTGTCGAAGGCGATCGACGTGAGCGTGCCCAGGTTCTCAAGCGGGCCACCGCCTTTTACCAACACACCACCGCGGGCTGCGCGCGCAACGCCGCTGAGCACCGCACTCGGCACCGAGATGGCGAGCGCACATGGGCTTGCGGCGACCAGCACCGCCATGGCCCGGTAGAAACTCGTGGCGAAGGGCTCGTCGATCACCACCCACGCGAACATCAGCAGGCCGACCAGTGCCAGCACCGCCGGCACGAAGATGCGCTCGAAGCGCTCGGTGAACTGCTGCGTCGGCGAGCGCTGGGCCTCCGCCTCGGTCACCATCTTGACGACCCGCGCCATCGTCGACTGATCGGCCTTGCGTGCAACCATCACGTCGATGGCACCAGAGCCGTTGATCGTGCCCGCGAAGACACGGTGCTCGGCCGAGACCCGGTCGAAGTTGGCGAGGGCCGATTTCGGGTCGCCGATCGGCCGCTTGTCCACCGGCACGCTCTCGCCGGTCACCGGCGCCTGGTTGACGCTGGAGGTTCCGACCACCACTACGCCGTCGGCCGGGAGCCGTTCGTTCGGCCGCACCACCACCACATCGCCGACCTGCAGCACGTTGAGCGCGACTTCTTCCGTCCGACCGTCGCGCCGCAGCGTGGCCGTTTCCGGTGCCAGCTTGGCCAACGCCTCGATGGCGCGCCGAGCACGGCCCATCGCGTAGTGCTCCAGGGAATGGCCCAGGCTGAACAGGAACAGCAGCAAGCCACCTTCCGCCCATTGGCCGAGCGCCGCCGCACCGGCCGCCGCCACCAGCATCAAGGTGTCGATCTCGAAGCGACGTGCACGCAGGTTCTCGATCGCCTCCTTCACGGTGAACCAGCCGCCGAAGATATACGCGCCGACGTAGAAGGCCGTCGGCACCCAGGTCGGCGCGAAGGCACCACGGCCGACGAGCCAACCGACCAACACCAGCGCGCCGGCCAGCAGCGCAAAGATCAGCTCCGACTTTTCGCCGAACAGTCCGCCGTGGGCGTGGTCATGGCCGGCGTGATCGCCTTCGCCTTCCGCGTGCTCGTGGCCGGCACGTTCGTGTGCAGGTCCGTCAGCGGCTTTGCCTTCAGGCTTTTCATGGTCATCGCCATGGCCATGGTCCTTGTGATCACCGTGATCCGCCTTGCCAGGAGCGCTGCCCTCGGCAGGGTTGTGATCGTGATCGTGGTCGTGGGTATGCTTCTCGGCCACGGCTTGCGCACCTGCCCCGTGAACACGCGGTGGTTCGAGCGTCGCATGACCAGCCAGCCCGAGTGACGTGGCCATAAGGAGCAAGGTCTGCTCTGAGACCGTCGAGCGGTCGTATTCGATGCGCAATGCACCGGAGGCTGCGACATCGGCCTCCAGCACGCCCGGCACGTTGCGCAGTCCGTCTGCCACACGCCGCGCCGCTCGGGCATGCAGCGGACCGTTGGATCGAAACACGAGGTGCGCATAGCGCGCCCCGAGCTGCGCGCCGACCGATTGCACCAG
This sequence comes from Thiobacillus sp., assembly GCA_051305915.1. Lineage (GTDB taxonomy): Bacteria > Pseudomonadota > Gammaproteobacteria > Burkholderiales > Thiobacillaceae > Thiobacillus. The sequence continues at coordinate 20,537 of JBPPMF010000323.1, forward strand.
TTCGCGCACACGGCCCAGCGTGATCTCGTTGGGGTTGTAGTGGACGCACAGTTGGGGCGACTCGCCGTCCCCGCCAACGATGTGCGCTTCCTCGATGCCTGGGCGGCCGGACAACGCGTCCGTCAGGCGCGTCACGCACCGATCTTCGGCATCGTCGACCCCGCTCAGCACCAATGGCAGGTCGAGACGAAGCTTCTCTGGAACACTCACGGTGAACGCCTCACTTTGTCGATGAAGGCGGCTTCGAGCCGGCACCGGCGCCTTTTGGCGGGGTACGTCCTCGGCGCGATGGCTTCTTCCGCAAGCGTTGCCGAAGTTGCTCTGCGTACTTCATCGGCGGTGGCGGTGGTGGCTTCCTGGTCTTCAGCCAGGGACGCAGAAGCCGGTACACCAGGTACGCCGCCGCGCCCAACGCGATGAAGCCCAACCAGAGCCAGGCTATGGACCACGCAACCGGCCCATGCATGGGTTCGGTGAACATGAAAGCCTCCTGCAACGGAGATGGGACGGCGCGAGGACGAAGCGCCGGTCCCCACGGGCGTCATCGATCCCATCAGCCGACCCTGATCGCTTTTGCGATGTCGATCACATAGACCCAGCCGGCCGTCACTTGCCCGGTGCGCGCAACGCGGCTGATGACCTCGACCAACTGGTCCGCATACTCGTCGCTGCAGTGCATCTCCAGCTTGTATTCATTGACGACCTCCTCGCCCAGTTCCACCGAGTAGCGCTTCTCGGCATTGTCGAGTGGCACCAGCGATCCCTTGACCATGTAGACCGTCAAGTTGTGGTCGCCGTTGCCTCCGACGCTCCAAACCGGCGACGCCTTCAGCGCAGCGATGACATCGGCTATGCGGTTGCTATGGACGTAGGCTTTGATTTCCTTCATGTCGTGGCTCCTTCGACAACACCGACGGGACGGCTGCGCCTTTCAGCGCGCAATTCCGACCACTCGTAGATCAACGGCAGCAGCAGCAGCGTGAGCGCCGTCGAGGTGAACAGTCCGCCTACCACGACAGTGGCCAGTGGACGCTGCGTCTCTGCACCCACACCCGTGGACAGCAGCATGGGAATCAAGCCGAGGATGGCCACCGACGCCGTCATCAGCACCGGCCGAAGCCGCAGTGCCGCGCCGCGCCGCACGGCATCGCGCACGGACATGCCCTGTCGTCGCTGGTCGTTGAGAAACTCGACCATCACGATGCCATTCAACATCGCCACGCCGAACACGGCGATGAAGCCGATGGCCGACGGCACCGACAGGTACTGGCCGCTGACGAACAGGCCCACGATGCCGCCGATGACCGCGAACGGCACGTTGGCGATGATGATCGTCGCGTGCCGCACCGAGTTGAAGGCGGTGTACAGCAGCATGAAGATCAACCCGATGGTCAGCGGCACGATCACAGCCAGGCGTGCCATGGCTCGCTGCTGGTTCTCGAAGGCACCCCCCCACTGCGTGTAGTAGCCGGGCGGGAGCTGGACTGCCTGCTTGAGCGCCGCGTCGGCGTCCTTCACGAAGCCGTCCACGTCACGGCCCTTCACATCCATCTGCAGGACCGAGTACCGCTGCAACGATTCGCGGCGCACGAAGGAATAGCCCTCGTCGAGCTCGATGGTCGCGACCTGAGAGAACGGCACGAGCGCGCCCTCGGCGCTGCGAATCGGTATGGCGCCGATGGTGGCCGGGTCCATGCGGAACTCGTCGGACAGGCGCACCGCGATGTCGAAGCGCTTGGTGCCTTCGATCAAGGTCGAGACCGAGCTGCCCCCGATGCCGGCTTGCACGACTTCCAGAATCTCGTCCGCATTGATGCCGTAGCGCGAAGCCGCGTCGCGGTTGACCTTGATGATCAGCTGGGGCTTGCCCTTGTTCGCCTCCGCGGACAGGTCTGCGACACCGGGCACTTTGTCCAGCACACCCTTCATCTGGGCCGTCAGCCTGTCCAGCGTCTCCAGGTCTTCCCCATACAGCTTCAGCGCCAGTGTCGCGCGCACGCCGGAGATGAGTTCCTCGACCCGCGACTGGATCGGTTGCGTCGCGCCGAACACGGCAGTCGGCACGACCTTCTCCATCGCTTCCTGCATCTCTGCGGCGAGCTTGGCGTAGGGCATCTTCTCGGGCCACTCCGACTGCGGCTTGGTGGCGAGGTTGATCTCCATGTAGTTCACATCGGTCGTCTCGCCGCCTTCGGCGCGCCCGATGGTGGCGAGCACGGAGACCACCTGCGGGAACTGCTTGTGCAGCTCGTCACTGACGACCTTGGACACCCGGATCGACTCGTCGAGCGACGCCGACGGGATGTTGGTCACGCGGAACTGGATCGTGCCCTCCTGCAGCGTCGGCATGAACTCCTTGCCGAGGAACGGGAACAGAGCCAGGGATGCGACCAACAGGGCCAGGGCAGAGCCGATGACCAGCTTCTTGCGCTCCAATGCCCAGTCGAGCAGCGGCAAGTAGGCCTTCTTTGCCCAGCGCACGACGAAGGTGTCCTTCTCCTCCTTGGGCTTGAGGATCAGCGCAGCGAGCACCGGCACCAGCGTCATCGACAGCAGCAACGATCCGGCCATCGCGAACGTGATGGTCAGCGCCATTGGCTTGAACAGCTTGCCCTCCAGGCCGGTCAGCGAGAACAGCGGCAGGAAGACCACGATGATGATGATGATCGCAAAAGCGATCGGGTTGATCACCTCGCGCGCCGCTTCCAGGATCAGGTGCGTCTTGTTGATCGGCCTGCCGGACTCCCGCGCATGCGACAGCAGCCTGAAGGAGTTCTCGACCAGCACCACCGCCCCGTCCACCATCATCCCCGTGCCGATGGCCAGACCGGCCAGCGACATCAGGTTGGCCGAGACGCCGAACTGCTGCATCAGGATGAACGCAATCAGCATCGCCAGTGGCAAGGTGATGATCACGACGATGGCCGAGCGGAATTCACCGAGGAACAGGAACAGGATGACCGCTACCAGGATGGCACCCTCGACCAGCGAACTCTCCGCCGTCCTCAGCGCCTTCTGGACCAGTTCGGCGCGGTCGTAGTTCGGCACCAGCGTCACGCCCTTGGGCAGTGCCGCCTGCGCCACGGCCAACTTGGCCTTCACGGCGTCCACGACGGCCTGCGCGTTCTCGTTGACCCGCGCCAGCGCAATGCCCAGCACGGCTTCCTGGCCGTCTTTGGTGACGGCGCCGAAGCGCGGTGCCGGCGCCTCCTTGACCTGAGCCACGTCGCGCACGTAGATCGGCGCGCCGTTGCGCTCGGCGACGACAATGCCGGCGATGTCCTTCGTAGTGCTCACCAGCCCCAGGCCGCGCACGAGGTACTGCTCGGAGCCCAGGTTGATCGACTGGCCGCCCACCTGCTTGTTGTTCGCCGTGAGGCGCTCCATCACCTGCTTGAACGACAGGCCGTACTTGATGAGCTGGCGCGGGTCGATCTGCACCTGGTACTGTTTCTGATGGCCGCCCCAGGACACGATGTCGTCGACGCCAGGCGCGGTGCGCAGGATCAACCGCACGGTCCAGTCATGCAAGGTCCGCAGGTCCATCGCGGACAGCTTCTTGTCGGCGGACTCGATCGTGTACCAGAACACCTGACCCAGGCCCGAGCTGTTGGGCCCGAGAACGGGTTCGCCGTATCCCTGTGGCAACCGGCCTTTCACGTCCTGCAGCTTCTCTCCGACGAGCCGGCGTGCGAAGTAGATGTCGACGTTGTCCTTGAAATAGACCGCCACATACGACAAGCCGAACAGCGAAACGGAACGCACTTCCTCGACCCCGGGTAGGCCGGCCATGCCGCCTTCGATGGGCGTGCTGAGCAGTTTCTCGACATCCTCCGCAGCCAGGCCAGGCGACTCGGTGTAGATGCTGACCTGGATCGGCGTTACGTCGGGAAAGGCGTCGACGGGGACCTGGCGAAACGCCTGGACACCGAGGCCGATCACGACGGCGAAGGCGACCAGGACGAGGACTTTGTAGCGCAATGAAGCGTCAACGATGGCATTGAGCATGGTGAGTTTCCTTGGGTCTCAATGCGTCAATGCTCGTCGCCGATTTGCGACTTGAGCAGGCGTGCCTTCAGGGCGTAGGCCCCAGCAGTCACGACCTTCTCGCCCGCGGCAACGCCCGACTTGATGACGGTTCGCCCGGACAGCTTTTCACCCGGCTCGATGGCCCGCGATTCGAACCCTTCGCCTTTGGCCACGAAGATCGTCGGCTGGCCCTGCAGCAGCAGGATCGCCGCGTCGGGCACCGACAGCGCTTCGCGTTTGGCGCCGTTGGTGTCGATGGTGGCGCTGGCGAACATTTCGGGCTTGAGGCGTCCGTCCTTGTTGTCCACCTCGATGCGTGCGGGCACCGTGCGGCTCTCCTTGTCGAGCAGGCTGGCGACGTAGGTCACACGGCCCTTGAACAGCTCGCCCGGATAGGCGGCCACCTTCACGCTGGCTTGTGCGCCCACATGCACCTTGGACAAGGTGTCTTCGGTGAGGTTGGCTTCGATCCACACCCTGGACAGATCCGCCACCGTGAACAGTGGTGCTGCAGGCGTGCCCAACTCACCGACGATGGCCGTCTTCTGGATGACCGTTCCGGTCAAGGGCGAGCTCAATGGAAAGGTGGAGGCGCCCGTGCCCGACTTCACCGAGGCCCCGAGCAGCCGCAACCGGTCCTCGGCCGCGCGCAGGCTTGATGACGCCTTCTCCAGCTCGGATTTGGCGCGCAGGAATTCGCGCTGCGGGATGATTTCTTCGGCACTCAGTGACTCTGCGCGCTTGAAGTCTGACTGCGCGACGCGCTGGCTGGACAGCGCCTGCTGCAGCGCCGACTGGGCCTCACCGATGGCCAGGCTGTCGAGGACGGCGAGCGACTGACCGGCTTTCACGGTGTCGCCAAGATTCGCTGCGACCGAAATGATTCGACCCTCCACGCGCGGCGCCACGCGCGCGATGCGGTCCTGATTCGGTCGGATGGTGGCGGTGACGGTGATGGAGTCGGCGAAGGCCAGCGACGCGAGCGTCTCCACCTTGACGCCGGCGCGTTGCGCTTCTTCCGCCGACAATTTCAGGCCACCGCCTTCCTTCCCGTCTTCCTTCTTGGGCTCTCCCTTTTCTCCTGCGGCAGCGGAGGAGGCAGCCTTGCCCGGCGCAGCGGTCTCGCCTTTGCCACACGCCACCAGAGCGCTGGCGACGGCAACAGCCGTGAACAAGTGGAAGGCGCGATGGAGCGCGCCGCTGATCGAAGTGTTCATGTGGTTCATGGTTGGGTTGCGTCCTGTGACCAGCCGGCGGTGAGCTCGAGTTCGAGCCGGGTCGCCTGGTACTCCGAGAGTGCGTCGTTGAGGTCACGCCGCGCATCGAGCGCCTGTCGGTTCACGACGATCAGTTCCAGCAGACCGATCTGCCCGGCCTGCTGCGACTTGACGGAGAGTTGCTGGTTGTCGGCCAGAGCGGGAAGCATCGAGTCCTGCAGCCGCCGCACGCGGGCTTCCAGGCTGTCCAGCCGCAGCCACAGCGCGTTCACGCTGGCTCGGGTGTCGCGCAGCGTGGTCTGCCGCTCGATCTGGACCTGACTGAGCTCGGAGCGCGCCTGGCCGATGCCGGTCGCGTTGCGCTTGAACAGGGGCAAGGGCACCGACACGGTGAGCGTCGTCAATCGCTCGCGAGCCGTGCCCGGGCCTTCCCGGCCGACGTTCACACCCACGGTCACGTCGGGGTAGGTGCTGGCCTGCTCCAGCTTGAGCCTGGAAGTGGCGCTGTTCTCGCGCTCGACCAATGCACGCAGGCGCGGCTGCGCGTCCACCGCCGCCAGCAGCTCGGCCAGAGAGAAACGCCTGGGCGTCATCGCCAGCTCACCGACGACCTCGGGCAGGCTGCTCGGCGGCAATTGAATCGTTGCGGACAACTCGGAGCGCGCAGCGAGCAGTTGCTCCTGCGCGATGGCCAGTTGGTTGCGCGCGCGCTCGGCTTCAACCGTCGCAATATTGGCGTCCAGCTTGGTGTCTTCGCCCGCCGCCCGACGCTTCTGGATGGCGGCGGCCGTCCCTTCGAACAGCTTCAGCGCCTGGTCTTCCAGCACCACGCGCTGCTGCAGTGCCAGG
>JBPPMF010000345.1:0-4018 GCA_051305915.1 Thiobacillus sp.
GGGACAGGATAAAACGGATGGATTTTTTCGCAGGGCATACCCGACGGCCTGCCGGCCTGGGCACAAGAGGCACGAGGAGGCGACATAGCTGGCTCTATGGCAACGACGAGCAACGCCGCCATGCGGAAAAAAGACGCCGTTTTATGTTTCGATATTTATGATTCACGACACTAGGAGTTAGGAATAAGGGGCTAGGGGTGGTGCGCTGAAGCGCGCTGATTTGTAAATAACACGACGTACGAACGAAACGGGAGGCAGGCAAACGGAAAACTGGTAACGGGCACGAGCGGTGGACAGTCATCCCTAGCCCCTTATTCCTATCTCCTAGCCCCTACAAAATGACCTATACGACCGCGATTTTTTATTTCTTCGCCGCCATCCTGGTGTTTGCCGGCTGGCGCGTCATCACCGCGCGCAACCCGGTGCATGCCGCGCTATTCCTGGTACTGGCTTTCTTTACCGCTGCCGGCCTGTGGATGCTGCTGGAGGCCGAATTCCTCGCCATCGTCCTGGTATTGGTCTACGTCGGCGCGGTGATGGTGTTGTTCCTGTTCGTGGTGATGATGCTCGACATCAATCTCGACAAGCTGCGCGAGGGATTCTGGGATTACCTGCCGATCGCCGGTTTTGTTTCGGCGCTGCTGGTGATCGAGATGGCGCTGATCCTTGGCAGCCGACATTTCGGACTTGACGTGATGGCTACGCCCGAGCCGCATGCGGCCGATTACAGCAACACCAAGGAACTCGGCCGACTGATTTATACCGATTACGTTTACGCGTTCGAACTGGCCGCGGTGATCCTGCTGGTGGCGATTGTCGCGGCGATTGCGCTGACGCTGCGCCGTCGCAAGGACAGCAAGTACATCGATCCCGCCGAACAGGTGAAGGTCAAGCGCAACGACCGGCTGCGCATCATCAAAATGCAGGCGGTGCAGAAGCCGGGCGCAGGGGAGGGTGAAGCATGATTTCCCTATCGCATTACCTGGTGCTGGGCGGCATTCTGTTCGCCATCAGCGTGCTGGGCATCTTTCTCAACCGCAAGAACGTCATCATCCTGTTGATGGCGATCGAACTGATGCTGCTGGCGGTGAACATGAACTTCATCGCGTTCTCGCATTACCTCGGCGACATCCACGGACAGATCTTCGTCTTCTTCATCCTCACCGTCGCCGCCGCGGAATCGGCCATTGGCCTGGCGATCCTGGTGGTGCTGTTCCGCAACCTGCACACGATCAACGTCGATGATCTCGACCAACTGAAAGGCTGATGCCGATGGACATGCAGACGCTTTATCTGATCGTGCCGCTGGCGCCGCTGTTCGGCGCGATCATGGCGGGCCTGTTCGGCAGGCTGGTTGGCCGTACCGGCGCCCATGTCGTCACCATCGCTGGCGTGGCAGTGTCGCTGATCGCTTCGGTGCTGGTGTTCCAGGATGTGCTGGCAGGGAATACCTTCAACGGCACCGTCTACACCTGGATGGTGCTGGGGGATTTGCGTTTCGAGGTTGGTTTCCTGATCGACTCGCTGACCGCGATGATGATGCTGGTCGTCACCTTCGTCTCGCTGATGGTGCACATCTACACCATCGGCTACATGCACGACGACCCCGGCTATCAGCGCTTCTTCAGCTACATCTCGCTGTTCACCTTCTCCATGCTGATGCTGGTGATGAGCAACAACTTCCTGCAGCTGTTCTTTGGTTGGGAAGCGGTTGGCTTGGTGTCCTATTTGCTGATCGGCTTCTGGCACCAGAAGGAAACCGCGATCTACGCCAACCTCAAGGCTTTCCTGGTCAACCGCGTCGGCGACTTCGGCTTCATCCTCGGCATCGGCCTGGTGCTGGCGCATTTCGGTTCGCTCGATTACGCCACCGTGTTCGCCAAGGCGCCGTCGCTGGCCAACGAAACCATCACGATCTGGTTCGACACGCCGTGGATGCTGATGACCGTCATCGGAATCCTTTTATTTATCGGTGCGATGGGCAAGTCGGCGCAGTTTCCGCTGCACGTCTGGCTGCCCGATTCGATGGAAGGTCCGACGCCGATTTCCGCGCTGATCCACGCCGCAACCATGGTCACCGCCGGCATCTTCATGGTCGCGCGCATGTCGCCGCTGTATGAACTGTCCGACGTGGCACTGAGCTTCATCATGGTGATCGGTGCGATTACCGCGCTGTTCATGGGCCTGCTCGGTATCGTGCAGAACGACATCAAGCGCGTGGTCGCGTATTCGACGCTTTCCCAGCTGGGCTACATGACGGTCGCGCTTGGCGCTTCGGCCTATTCGGTTGCGGTGTTCCACCTGATGACGCACGCCTTCTTCAAGGCGCTGCTGTTCCTGGCTGCGGGCTCGGTCATCATCGCCATGCACCACAATCAGGACATCCGCTACATGGGCGGCTTGAGAAAGTACATGCCGATCACCTGGATCACCTCGCTGATCGGTTCGCTGGCATTGATCGGCACGCCTTTCCTGTCGGGCTTCTATTCCAAGGAAACCATCATTGAGGCGGTCAAGCTGTCGCATTTGCCGGTGGCCGACATCGCCTACTGGGCGGTGCTGATCGGCGTCTTCGTCACCGCCTTCTATTCCTTCCGCATGTACTTCCTGGTGTTCCACGGCAAGGAGCGCTTCCAGCAGGGGCACGCCCACGGCAACGAGCCCGACGCGCACCATGACGAGCATCACGGTCATGGCGGCAAACCGCACGAAACACCCTGGGTCATCACCGGACCCTTGCTGGCGTTGGCGCTGCCTTCGCTGGCGATCGGTTACATGACCGTCGAAGCCATGCTGTACGGCGACTACTTCGGTAGCGCGATCTACGTCGCCGACCGCCATCCGGTGATGCACGAACTCAATCAGCATTTCCACGGCGCGGCGGCGATGGGCCTGCATGCGGTGATGACGCTGCCATTCTGGCTGGCAGTGGCCGGGGTGGGACTGGCCGCGTTCTTCTACCTCAAGCGCCCGGATATTCCGGCCGCGATTGCGCAGCACTTCAAGTTCCTGCACCAGATGCTGCTCAACAAATACTGGTTCGACGAACTCTACAGCTGGGTCTTCGCCAAGGGCGCGCGTGCGCTCGGCGGCGGCCTGTGGCGGCGCGGCGACCAGAATGTCATCGACGGCCTGATCGTCAACGGCTCGGCGCATCTGATCGAACGCCTGTCACGCCTGGTCAAGGCTTTCCAGTCCGGCTACATCTACCACTACGCGTTTGCCATGCTGATCGGGGTGTTTGCCCTGGTGACGTGGTTCGCGCGGCTCAACTAAAACGATAACCATGTTCGGACAGTCGATACTCTCTCTCGTCATCTGGGTTCCGATTCTGGCCGGGGTGGCGGTGCTCGCCACCGGTTCCGACCGCAACGCGGCGCTCGCCCGGTGGATCGCGCTGGCCGGTGCGTTGATCGGATTCATTGTTGCGATTCCGCTGGTCACCGGCTTCGATACCGGCACCTCGGCGATGCAGTTCGTCGAAAAGGCTGCGTGGATCCCAGCATTCAACATCCACTACCACCTCGGCGTCGACGGCATCTCGATGCCGCTGATCCTGCTGAACAGTTTCATCACCGTACTGGTGGTCATCGCCGGCTGGCAGGTGATCCAGGACAAAGTCGCGCAGTACATGGCGGCCTTCCTCATCATGTCCGGCCTCATCAACGGTGTGTTCGCCGCGCTCGACGGCATCCTGTTCTATGTCTTCTTCGAGGGCATGCTGATCCCGCTGTACCTGATCGTCGGTGTGTGGGGCGGCCCGAACCGGGTCTATGCTGCATTCAAGTTCTTCCTCTACACCCTGCTTGGCTCGCTCTTGATGCTGGTGTCGATGATCTACCTGTATTTCCAGTCGGGCGGCAGCTTCGACATCCAGACCTGGCATGCCACCACGCTTGGCATGACCGCGCAGACGCTGATGTTCTTCGCCTTCCTGCTTGCCTTCGGGGTCAAGGTGCCGATGTGGCCGGTGCACACCTGGCTGCCGGACGCCCACGTCGAGGCCCCGACCGGCGGT
>JBPPMF010000382.1:0-40699 GCA_051305915.1 Thiobacillus sp.
CTGCGTCCACCCGTAATCCAGACCGATGCGCATGGCCTTGCCATCCGTGTCACATGGAGGCGTTTGCGTCCGTGGCTTTTTGATTTGACGGGTGTGCCCGCGGGGATGAAGGCAGCGAACCCAGGTTGGGATCCACTCGCTCGCATCATGCCAATTGCCGTAAGCGAATCCGTCGCGCAACGGTTTTCACGCCCTTTTTTGAACTGGACAAATCGAGGGTCCCGGGGGTGTGGGGTGCTCAGAAAAACCACGAATAAGTACAGCCATGATATTGATTATTTTATGATTTCCGCCCATGGGTGAGCTTTAGCAATGAGCCAAATCACGCTAGCGTAACGCCAGCTATTTCAAGGCATAGGGGGTCTGGCGGAGGATAGGGCTGGAAAAATTCCCGAGGGCTTGTTATTATTCTCGTTTTTCCAGTTCTCAGGAAGCCGTCTGCACATGCCCCACGTTAAAGTCAAAGAAAACGAGCCGTTCGATGTTGCCCTGCGCCGCTTCAAGCGTTCCATCGAAAAGGTTGGGCTCCTGACCGAGCTGCGCGCCCGTACGTTCTACGAAAAGCCCACCGCCGAGCGCAAGCGCAAGCTCGCCGCCGCGGTCAAGCGCCAGAGCAAGCGTCTGCGCGGCCAGCAACTCCCGCCCAAGATGTATTGATTCTGCGTTAACGCAGAATCCACTTTTATGTCGCTCAAGGCACGTGTCACTGACGACATGAAAACAGCCCTGCGCGGCCGCGCTAATCCTGATGAGGCGCAACGCGCCAGGGAAACGGCGCGCCTCGGTACGATTCGCCTGCTGCTGGCTGCGATCAAGCAGAAAGAAGTCGACGAACGGATCGAGCTGGACGATGCCGCAGTCAGCAGCATCGTCGAAAAACTCATCAAGCAGCGCAAAGATTCGATCAGCCAGTTTCAGGCTGCCGGCCGGGACGATCTGGTGGCGGTTGAACAGGCCGAACTCGTTGTCCTGCAAGACTACCTGCCCGAGCAGCTTTCCACCGCCGAGGTCGAGGCTGTAGTTGCCGCGGCGATTACCGAATCCGGCGCATCGAGCGCCAAGGATATGGGCAAGGTTATGGGGCTATTGAAACCCCGCCTCGCCGGCCGTGCCGATATGGGGCAGGTTTCAGCGCTGATTAAAGCCCGTTTGGCAGGCTAAGTTTAACCCGGCGCTCGCCCGGGTTTATCATGCAGCAACCATGATCCCGCGTGATTTCATCGACACTCTGCTCGCCCGCGTCGACATTGTCGATGTCATCGATCGGCGCGTGTCGCTGAAGAAAGCCGGGCAAAATTACCAGGCCTGCTGTCCTTTCCACAGCGAAAAAACCCCCTCGTTTACTGTCAGTCCCACCAAGCAGTTTTATCATTGCTTCGGCTGCGGCGCGCACGGCACCGCGCTCGGTTTCCTGATGGAATACGAGCACATGGGCTTTCCCGATGCGGTGGCTGCGCTGGCGCAGGATGTTGGTCTGCCGGTGCCGGAATCCGGCGAACCCGACCGTCCCAAACCTCCGCCTGCAGTGTGGGACGCGCTGGAGCAGGCGGCGCAGTTCTACAAACAGCAACTCAAACAGACGCCGCGCGCGATCGACTATCTGAAGCAGCGCGGACTGACCGGCGCCATCGCCGCCCGTTATGGCATCGGCTATGCGCCCGATGGCTCGCCGCTGAAGCCGGTTTTTACCGACTACAGTGCAGATGCGCTCGCGGCATCGGGATTGGTCATCGATGGCGACCGTGGGCGCTACGACCGCTTCCGTGACCGCATCATGTTCCCCATCCGCAACATCAAGGGCCAGATCGTCGGCTTTGGCGGGCGGGTGCTCGACAAAGGGGAGCCGAAATATCTCAATTCGCCGGAAACGCCGCTATTCCATAAAGGCGCTGAGCTTTACGGCCTGTTCGAGGCCCGTGCGGCGATCAAGGCTGCCGGCCGCGCCATCGTGGTCGAGGGTTACATGGACGTGGTGGCGCTGGCGCAACACGGCGTAGAGTTTGCCGTTGCCGCGTTGGGCACCGCCACCACCCCGATTCATGTGCGCACCTTGCTGCGTCACACCGATCGTCTGATCTATGCTTTTGATGGCGACAACGCCGGCCGCAAGGCCGCCTGGCGCGCGTTGGAAAACTCGCTGGAAGCGCTGCAGGACGGCAAGGAAGTCAGCTTCCTGTTTCTGCCCGAGGGCGAAGACCCCGACAGTTATGTCCGCACCCATGGTCAGGCCGCCTTTTTGAAGCTGCTGGATGCCGATACCCTGCCGCTCTCGGCTTTTCTGGTGCGCGAACTGTCGCGCGATCGCAAGCTCGATACCCAGGAGGGACGGGCCGCGTTGTTCAAGGAAGCCAAGCCGCTGCTGGAAAAGATCGCTGCACCGCTGTTGGCCCGCCTGATTCAGAAGCAAATTGGCGAATTGGCGCACCTGCAGGCCGATGAGCTCGGCTATATGGGCGTTAAACCCAGTGCCCCTCGGCGTGCGCAACCGAAACCGCAGCGCCGCCCGGCACCCTCGCGCGTACGCAGCCTGGCCCGCACGTTGTTGATGAACCCGCAGCGCGTCGCCGAGGTCGATCCCTGCTGGCTGGATGTAAACGACCCGCTGAGCAGCCGGGTGGGCGAGTTGATGGCCTGGCTTCGCGACGTCGAGACGCTCAGTTTGCCCGCCCTGGCCGAAGCGGCACGCGGTAACGCCATGGGACCCCTGGTCGATGAACTGATGACGGATTTACTCGACAAAGACGATAGCTGGGACTGGAACGCCGAATTCGAAGGCGCGGTCAAACAACTGCGTGACGATTGGCAGCGTCGCCGCTGGCAGGAACTGGCCGCGCGTCCGCTAAACAGTTTGAGTGTCAGCGAGCGTCAGGAATTGACTGAACTGGCACGTTCCTAGCTTGTCTTAAACGTCGGGACAACTGCCCCGTTTGCGGTATAATTGCCGGTTTTTGAACGATTTTTTTCCGTCGGCGTGGTTTGCGCGGGGCGGATCTTGAGGGGAGAAATGCCTGTGGCTGTCCGTGGAAGAAAACCAGGCGGTGGCGCCAAAAAAACCGAAGCGCTGCTCCCTCTTAAGGAGTTGACGCCGGTTGAAGCCGAGGCGCGCCGCACCCAGCTGAAAAACCTCATCATCCTGGGCAAGGAGCGGGGTTTTCTGACCTACGCTGAAATCAACGACCACCTGCCCGACGAAGTGCTGGACGCTGATCAGATCGAAGGCGTAATCAGCATGATCAACGACATGGGCATCCAGGTCTATGACGAGGCGCCGGATGCCGAAACCCTGCTGATGCAGGATGCCACTCCCGCCGTCGCCGATGAAGATGTGGTGGCAGAAGCCGAACAGGCGCTGACCACAGTCGATTCTGAATTTGGCCGCACCACCGACCCGGTGCGCATGTATATGCGCGAAATGGGTTCGGTCGACCTGCTCACCCGTGAAGGCGAAATCGAGATTGCCAAGCGCATTGAGGAAGGCCTGCGCCACATGGTGCAGGCGATTTCGTCATGTCCGCTGACTATTCAGCAAATTCTGGATATGGCTGCGCAGGTTGAGAAAGACGAGCTGCGCATCGACGAGTTGATCGATGGCTTTGTCGAGGTCGAAGTTGAGGCCGCGGCCGAGACGGCCGAGGATGAAAGCGAAGACGAAGACGAAGAAGATGACGACGGGGACGATGAAGAGGCCAGCGCCAAGCTCGCTGCTGCCAACCTGGCCCAGCTGAAAACCGATGCGCTGACGCAGTTCGAGTTCATCCGTAAGGCCTACAAAAAGGCACAGACTGCCCACGTCAAGTACGGCCTCGGCAGCCCGCAGCACATGAAGGCCCAGAGTGAAGTGACTGAATTGCTCATGGCGTTCCGCTTTTCGGTTCGCCAGGTCGATCGCTTGTGCGAACAGATACGCAATGCGGTGGAAGAAGTGCGCTCGCACGAACGCAAGATCATGGAATTCTGCGTTGCACGTTCCGGCATGCCGCGCCCGCATTTCATCAAGACTTTCCCCGGCAACGAAACCAATCTGGCCTGGGTGGACAAGGAAATTGCCGCCAAAAAAGCCTACTGCTCGACGCTTGCCAAAGTGCAGTACGAAGTCAAGGCACACCAGGAAGCGCTCATCGCCATGCAGGAACGTATCGGTCTGCCGATTCGGAATCTGAAGGACGTCAACAAGCAGATGTCCACCGGTGAAGCCAAGGCGCGCCGCGCCAAGCGCGAGATGATTGAGGCCAACCTGCGTCTGGTGATCTCGATCGCCAAGAAATACACCAACCGCGGCCTGCAGTTCCTTGACCTGATCCAGGAAGGCAACATCGGCTTGATGAAGGCGGTGGAAAAATTCGAATACCGGCGCGGCTACAAATTCTCGACCTATGCTACCTGGTGGATTCGCCAGGCGATCACGCGTTCGATCGCCGACCAGGCGCGCACCATCCGCATCCCGGTGCACATGATCGAAACCATCAACAAGATGAACCGCATCAGCCGCCAGATTCTGCAGGAAACCGGTATCGAGCCCGATCCGGCCACGCTGGCGCTGAAAATGGAAATGCCGGAAGACAAGATCCGCAAGATCATGAAAATCGCCAAGGAGCCGATTTCCATGGAAACGCCGATCGGTGACGATGAAGACTCCCATCTGGGCGATTTCATCGAGGATTCCAGCACACTGTCGCCTGATGATTCTGCGATCTACGCCAACCTGCGCGACGCCACCCGCGAAGTGCTGGATAGCCTGACCTCGCGCGAAGCCAAGGTGTTGCGGATGCGTTTTGGTATCGAAATGAACACCGACCACACGCTGGAAGAAGTCGGCAAGCAGTTCGACGTAACGCGCGAGCGGATTCGGCAGATCGAAGCCAAGGCCCTGCGCAAGCTGCGCCACCCGACCCGTTCAGAGCGACTGAAAAGCTTCGTCGGCAGCGGCGAACAGTAAGCACCCAGCCCCGCTAGCAGCGGGGCTGCTACGTTTTCGGGTCTGTAGCTCAGTTGGTTAGAGCAGGGGACTCATAATCCCTTGGTCCACGGTTCAAGTCCGTGCGGACCCACCATTTAACCCAACATCAGCGATAATCATCACCCATAAAAATGAGGGGGTGTCTGATGGAAGGGGAAGCCAGAAAACCCGGCGAGCGCCGTTTGCAGATTCTGCAAACGCTGGCCGCGATGCTGCAGGAACCAAAACCGGAGAAAATCACCACGGCTGCGCTGGCGGCTCGCGTCGGCGTGTCGGAGGCGGCGCTGTATCGCCATTTTTCCAGCAAGGCGCAGATGTATGAAGGCTTGATCGAGTTCATCGAACAAACCTTGTTCGGGCTGATTGCGCGGATTACTGTCGACACACCTTCTCCCACGGCGCAGGTCGAAGCGATCCTCAATATGCTGCTGAATTTTGCGGCGAAGAATCCGGGGATGACGCGGGTGCTGATTGGCGATGCGCTGGTGCACGAAAATGATCGCCTGCAAAAGCGCATCAATCAGCTGCACGATCGTATCGAGGCGCAGTTGCGGCAATGCCTGCGGCTTGGCAGCGACAAGGAATCCGAGCTCAGCGCACCGCTGGCCAATCTGTTGCAATGCATGGTGGTGGGCCGCTGGCATCAGTTTGCCAAGAGCGGGTTTGCCCGTGCGCCGAACGGCGATATCGACCTGTTGCTGTCACGCCTGCTCGACGTTCACCCCGCCTGAGGCGCGTTCGGTCCGCACACCGGACAGGCCGGATCGCGTGGCACTTTCATCACGCGGGCATCGGCTCGCAAACCGTCCCACAGCAGCAACCGGCCGATCAGGGGTTCGGCCGCCCGGGCCAGATATTTCAGCGCTTCCATCGACTGCATTGCGCCGATAACACCAACCAGCGGTGAAAAAACCCCCGCTTCGGCGCAACGCAATTCAGGCTCATCCGCTTGGTCCGGGAACAGGCAGTGATAGCAGGGGCTGCAGGCACTGCGTGAGTCAAAGACGGCCAACTGTCCCGAAAATCCGATTGCAGCGCCCGATACCAGTGGCTTTCCCAAGGCCACACAAGCACGGTTGACCGCATGCCGGGTGGCGAAATTGTCCGATGCATCGACCACCAGATCGACTGAGGCCACGGCCTGGTGCAAGGCGGCATTGGCCAGCGCTTGGGTCATCGGCTGCACGTCGATTTCAGGATTGATGGCGCGCACGCTGCGCGCCAGTGATGTGGCCTTGTTTTCGCCGATGGCTGCGGTGCCGTGGCCAATCTGGCGCTGCAGATTGGTGAGGTCGACTGTGTCGCCATCCGCCAGGACAAGCCGTCCGACTCCCGCTGCGCCCAGATAGAGCGCCACCGGGCATCCCAAGCCGCCAGCGCCAATGATCAGCACCGAAGCATCGCAGATGCGTGTCTGCCCGGCTACGCCGATTTCAGGCAACAGAATGTGCCGGCTGTAGCGCAACAGCAGGTTGTCGGTCAGTTCCATGGGAGCAGGGCGTTACTTATAGTCGCGCCATTCTTCCGGCGTGTCGTCACGGTCGCCATGCAAATGGGATTCGTAGACTTTCATGAAGGCCTGTTGGGATTTGATGTCGGGCTCGTTGGCCGCGACGTTGCTGCGCTGGACGCTCTCGCTGAAATAGGCCAGTGCGCGTTTGAGTTTGCTGATGAGGCTGTTGTCGAGATGGAATCCCTGGCTCGTCAGCGCGGTTTCCAGGCTTTCCAGGGTGAATTCGCAGATGTGGTACTGCACTAGCAGACGGCTACCGTCTGGCCCGGCCGTGACGATGAGGCCATCGAGGCCTTCGAGCAAAATCAACGCACGTTCTGCCTGGCCAACCGGCAAGTCATGGAAAACGATTTCGCGTTTTTTTTCGAGGTCACATGGGCGCATGGCACACCAGTCAGACTGAGTTCGTCTCAGTATAGCCGCTGCAGTTTGTGCTGTGGCGGCATGCCGCCACAGCACCTTTGATCAACGACCCTGAAGGATATGCAGACCTTTCAGCAGGTTTAGCGCCTGATTGACCTGGAAGTCGTTCTTCGACACGATCTCGCCCGGCTCCAGCTGCGCCGGCTTTTTATCCTTGTCCGGCGTGGTTGTCGGCGGTGCCTTGATGCTTTCGCCAGGCTTGACGACCGGCGCCGGCTCTTCGCCATTGGGGTTGCTCAGGTGCTTGTTGAGATCCACCTCGCGGACACGGAAATCATCTTCCGTTTCGGGCATCGCCGGGTCTTCCACCACGATGTCCGGCTCAATGCCCTTGGCCTGAATCGAGCGACCATTCGGCGTGAAGTAGCGTGCGGTGGTGAGCTTGATCGCCGTGCCGTTGCCGATCGGCAGGATGGTTTGCACCGAACCCTTGCCGAAGGTGCGGGTGCCCATGACGACAGCGCGCTTGTGATCCTGCAGCGCACCGGCCACGATTTCCGACGCAGAGGCGGAGCCGCTGTTGACCAACACCACCATCGCCACCTGGTTCAGGCCCTCCGGCAGTTTTTTCAGGTAGTCAGGCTGCATCGGACGCAGATAATGTTCACGGCTGGCGGTCAGCTGCATCTGGGCGTCTTCGGTGCGGCCCTCGGTATACACCACCAGACTGTCGGGCTTGACGAACGCCGCCGTCACCGCGACTGCGCCATTCAGCAGGCCGCCGGGGTTGTTGCGCAGGTCCAGAATCAGGCCCTTGAGCGGCGTCTTGTTTTCCTTGTACAGTTTCTGCAGGGCCTCGGCAAGCAATTCACCGGTGTGCTCCTGGAACTGCGTCACGCGCACATAGCCGTAGTCCGGGTCGATCAGCGTGGATTTGACGCTGCGGATCTTGATGATCGCGCGGGTCAGGGTGAGCACGATGGGCTTGTCCACACCCTTGCGCGAAATGGTGAGCTTGATGGTCGCCCCCGGCTTGCCACGCATCCGCTTCACCGCATCGTTCAGCGTCATGCCTTTCACTGGCGTGTCGTCGAGCTTGACGATCAGATCGCCAGGTTTGACCCCGGCTTTGAAGGCGGGGGTGTCCTCGATCGGCGAGATCACCTTGACGAGGCCGTCTTCCATGCCGACTTCGATGCCGAGGCCGCCGAATTCGCCCTGGGTGCCGACCTGCAGGTCCTTGAAGGCGTCGACGTCGAGATAGGATGAATGCGGATCCAGCCCGGTCAGCATGCCGTTGATCGCCTCGGTGATGAGTTTTTTGTCATCCACGGACTCGACGTAATCGCTCTTGATGCGGGCGAACACATCGGTAAAGGCGCGCAATTCTTCGATCGGTAGCGCTGTTTCCGCTTCCTTGTCGGCGATTGCCGACAGATTGACCGTCAATGCAGCGCCGGCCAGCAGGCCGGCCAGGCCGACGAGTATGAATTTCGCCTTTTGTGTCATCTCACTTCACCCACAGGAGGGGATTAACAGGACGGCTTTGATGCCGCATTTCAAAATATAAACCCGTGTCGGGCTGGCCGCCGCTGTTGCCGACCATTGCGATGGCGTCGCCGGGCTGAACCCGCTCGCCCACTTGCTTATACAGACTTTCATTATTGCTGTACAGGCTCATATACCCCTCGCCGTGATCGACAATAATGAGGTTGCCGAAGCCTCGCAACCACTCGGCGAACACCACTTGCCCAGCGGCGATTGCCTTCACCGCAGTGCCCTGCGCCGCGCGGATGAACAGACCTTTCCAGTTCAGACCACCATCTTCTCTCGGAGCGCCAAAGCGGTTCATCAGTTCCCCCGCGACCGGCAAGTGCAGCGAGCCTTTGAGTCCCGAGAAAGGCCGATCCGAGCGAAACGCCACCGGGGTTTCCGTATTGACGGCAATGGGGCGCCGCTGGCCTTTATCCGTGGTGGGTTTGTTTTGCGCCCGCCGCGCCGCACGGGCACGTTCCGCCTCACGCGCCGCCTGCTGCGCCATCAGCCGGTTGAGGCGCTCTACCAGTTGCGTCAAGCTGCGCTCGTCGCGTTTCAGGTTGGAAATTTGACGCCGTTGCTGTTGGATTTGCACCGACAGTTTTTGCAGTACCTGCTCGCGCGCACGCTTTTCGGCGACCAACTTCTCCTGTTCGGCCTTGCGAGCGGTCTGCACTTGTGTCAACTCGGTCGATTTTTGTTCGGCCTGTTGCTGCAGGGCGGCCAGTTGCGCCAAATTAGCACGGAGCGTCTCGATCATTTCCAGCTGGGCGTGTGACAGGTGCGTCAGGTAGCGCAGATCGCGGGCAGTCTGGTTGGGGTCGGCGCCGTTGAGCACGAGTTTGAGTGCATCGCCCTGGCCGCGCAGATAGGCGGCCCGGAGCGCCTGCGCGAGATGGGCTTGTTGCTGCCTGACGCGTGTCGTGGTGACCTCGGTCTGTTGCGCCAGTCTCTGCAATTCGGTTTGGGCTTGCTGGCGTTCGCCGTCCAGCTGGCGCAATTGGCGCACCGCTGTGCTGATGGCGCGCTCGGATTGGCGCAGTTCATCGGCGGCCTCCTGCCGGTTTTCCTGCGTGTCGCGGAATTCCTCTTGCAGGGTTTGCAAGCGCCGCTTGAGGGCGTCGAGTTCGGATTGCTTGCTGGTGGCCTGATTGGCGCTGACGCACAGTGGCCAGGCCAGGGCCAGCAGGACGAGAAAAGGTCTGAAGTTCACCCTGTTGAGCTTACCCGAACCGGGCCCGCTTTACTCAAACTGCACGAGGGCCTCCCCCGTCATTTCCTGGGGTTGCGGCAAACCCATCATTTTCAGGAGGGTGGGGCTGACGTCTTCAAGCGCCCCGGTTTCCGCCAGTGAGGCCTGGCGATGACCCACATAAATCAGTGGCACCAGATTCAGCGTGTGTGCGGTATGCGCCTGGCCGGTTTGAGCATCGCGCATCAACTCGGCATTGCCGTGATCGGCCGTCACCAGCACTTCGCCGCCACGCGCCAATTGGGCTTCCACAACTCGGCCGAGACAGACGTCCACGGTTTCAATCGCTTTGATGGCCGCCTGCAGATCGCCGGTATGACCGACCATATCCGGATTGGCGTAGTTGCAGACGATGACGTCATATTGTGTGCTATTGATCGCGGTGATCAGTTTCTCGGTAACCTCGAACGCACTCATTTCGGGCTTGAGATCGTAGGTCGCAACGTCGGGCGAGGGAACCAGCACGCGATCTTCACCAGGGAAGGAAATTTCCTCGCCGCCGTTGAAGAAAAAGGTGACGTGCGGATATTTCTCGGTTTCGGCGATGCGCAACTGGCGCAGGCCAAGCCTGGCGATGTATTCGCCCAGGCCATTCTTGATGCGCTCGGGCGGAAACGCCACCGACACGACAAAGTCGTCGCTATAACCCGTCAGCGTGCAGTAGGTGGCCAACTTTGGCGTGATCTCACGTTCAAATTCGCCGAAATCAGGTTCGATGAAGGGGCGCGATAACTGGCGTGCACGGTCGGACCGGAAATTGAGGAAGATCACGGAATCGCCGTCTTCCATTTTCACCGGCTTGCCATCCGGCGGCAGGATCGCCGTCGCCTTGACGAATTCGTCGGTTTCGCCGCGTGCATAGGCGGCCTCCAGCCCGGCCTGCGGGTTGGAGGCCATGAATTCGGCGCGACCCTGCGTCAGCAGGTCGTAGGCTGACTTGACCCGCTGCCAACGGCGGTCACGGTCCATCGCGAAGTAGCGGCCGATCATCGACGCGATATGGCCGGCACCCGTCTGTTCGATTTTTTCATTCAGGCGGCGCAAATAGAGTTCGGCACTTTTCGGCGGCGTGTCGCGGCCATCCAGAAACACGTGCAGGCACACCTTGTGCAGGCCCTCGCGCACCGCCAGATCAAGCAGGGCGTGGAAGTGCAATTCATGGCTGTGCACCCCGCCATCGGACAGCAGACCTAGCACATGCAGGGTTTTTCCGTTGTCGCGCGCCAGATGCACCGCATTCAGCAGCGCTGGATTGGTGTAGAAGTAGCCGGACTCAATAGCGCGGTCGATACGGGTGAATTCCTGGTACACCACGCGGCCAGCGCCTATATTCAGATGACCCACTTCGGAGTTGCCCATTTGTCCCTTGGGCAGACCCACTTCGGATTCCGAGGCGTGGATGAGCGTGTGCGGATGCTGTTTCCACAGCCGGTCCCAGTTGGGTTTTTTGGCTTGGGCGATCGCATTGTCGGCGCGCTCCGCGCGGCAACCAAAACCGTCAAGGATGACAAGCAGAACCGGCGTGGTCTTCATGAAAAAAATTGTATAACCTGACTCGTTTTTGTGGGATTATTTTAATATATGCATGATTGCTAATCCATACGCAACATGCAAACTTGCTTTAAAAAAGCCGCGCGCGGCCTGCGTTTCCATCCGGAAGCCCTGCCGCATTAGGGTACTACACGAATTGGATCGAGGTTATGAAGATGGCAGTTGATGCGGACGAAGTGGATCTGATGGACAAGGATGAGCACATCGAGCAGGCCTCGCGCGCGATGAAGGCGATGTCGCACCCGCTACGCCTGAAAATCCTCTGTGTGCTGGGCGACAAGGAAATCAGCGTGCAGGACATTGTTGACCATGTGGGGACGTCGCAAAGCAACATTTCGCAGCACCTTGCGATTTTGCGCGACAAAGGCGTGCTGCGCACCCGCAAAGATGCGAACCGGGTTTTTTACCGTGTTGGCGATACCCGCACCCTCAAGTTGCTGGGCATGATGCGCGACGTGTTCTGCGGCTTCACCAAGTAAGCATTCGGCGGAAGCGATCCGGCCCGGCAGCGCGCAAGCATGCCGGGCTTTTGTTTTGTGTGTGCACATGCTTTGTGCGTGCGAGTGGATTGGCGCTTCCTGGTGGGGCATACTTGAACGGGTAAAATGCCGTACTGCTGCGGTTGGCGCCAATGAATCGCTCAAGCGCTTGAATTAAATAAAGAATTAGAATACTCTAATAGACGCTTTTCTGGAGGTGTCCCCGTGCTGAACCCTGCCCGTTTTTTGGCCTGCCTTATCCTGATCTCCCCGTCTGCTGCCTGGGCGGCCCTGCCTTTTGCCGTCGCCCCGGTGAAATACCAGATGGCCGACACCGGCTACTCCACCGAAGCCACGGTCGAGGCCGTCAGGCAGTCCACCATCGCGGCGCAGGTTTCAGGTCGCGTGGCGGCAGTCAATTTTGACGCCGGCGATTACGTCAAGGCAGGAACGGTCATCGTTCGGCTGACGGCACAAGAGCTCTCCTCCGCCGTGGCGGGCAGCCAGGCGCAAGTGGCGCAGGCCGATGCCACGTTGGCCAATGCCCGCGCCAACTACCAGCGCCAGCAGCAACTGTTCCAGCAGAAATTCATCAGTCAGGCCGCGCTCGACCGCGCTACCGCCGAGTTTCATGCCGCCGAGGCGGCGGCACGCGCGGCGCGTGCCGGTGTCGGCCAGGCCGCTGCAGTGAGCGGCTATACCGTGATTACCGCACCATACTCCGGGGTGGTTGCCGCTCGTCATGTGGAAGTGGGTGAAACCGTTGGCCCCGGCACCCCGCTGATGACCGGGTTCGATCCCAAGGACATGCGGGTGATTGCTAACGTTCCGCAGTACAAACTGGCCGAAATCAAGGCATCGCCGCGCGTCGCGGTGGAGATTCCCTCGCTAAGCAAATGGATCGATGCCGCCGGCGTCACCGTGTTGCCGTCCGCGGACGCGGTGACCCACACCGTGCGGGTGCGGATCGACCTGCCGACCAACCTTGAAGGCGTGATCCCCGGCATGTTTGCGCGGGCGCATTTCTCGGTGGGTAGCGCCCGCAAACTCACCATCCCGTCGAGCGCGGTGTTGCGCCGCTCCGAACTCACCGCGGTGTACGTGGTGCACAAGGAAAGGGTCAGCCTGCGCCAGGTCCGCCTCGGTACGCCGAATGGGCGTGGGCAAGTGGAAGTGCTGGCTGGATTGAACCCGGGCGACGTCATTGCGCTCGATCCGGTCAAGGCGGGCATCTACGCCAAAAGCGCCGCCAACCAGCCCGCCCAATAAACGGAGACGCGCATGGGACTCTCCGGACGCACTGCCCGCTTCTTTCTCACGTCCCAACTCACGCCGCTGATCGCGCTGATCGCAGCATTGCTGGGCCTGTTCGCCATTTTGGTCACGCCGCGCGAGGAAGAGCCGCAGATCAATGTGACCATGGCCAACGTGTTCATCCCCTTCCCCGGCGCTTCGGCCCGGGACGTGGAAGCGCTGGTGGCCACGCCGGCCGAGCAGGTGCTGTCGCAGATCGCCGGCATCGAGCATATTTATTCCGTTTCCAAGCCCGGCATGGCCGTGCTGACGGTGCAATATCTGGTGGGGCAGGATCGCACCCAGGCGCTGGTGCGGTTGTACGACACCATCCAGGCCAATCGCGACTGGGTGTCGCCTGAACTTGGCGTCGGCGAACCCATCATCAAGCCGCTTGGCATCGACGACGTGCCGATCGTTACCGTCACGCTGTGGACGCGCGATGAAACGCGCGGCGCCTTCGATCTGGAGCAGGTGGCGCATGCGGCCGAAATCGAACTGAAACGTATCGCCGGCACCCGCGAAGTCACCACTGTTGGCGGCCCTGGCCGCGCGGTGCGGGTGATGATGGACCCGGATCGCATGGCATCGTTCGGGGTGTCGGCGCAGGACATCCGCGACGCCCTGCAAGTGTCCAACGCCGCGCAGCCTTCCGGCACCCTGGTGTCGAACAACCAGGAAATTCTGGTGCAGACCGGCACCTTCCTCACCGGTGCTGACGACGTCAAACAACTGGTGGTCGGCGTCGCTCAGGGACGCCCGGTGTATATGAGCGACATTGCCAGCGTCGTCGCCGGCCCCGACCAGCCGGCACGCTATGTCTGGCACGGTCCTGGCGCAGGGGGTACGCATCAGGCCGACCGGGGACAGACCTACCCAGCCGTGACGCTGGCCATCTCGAAAAAGGCGGGTGAAAACGCGGTCGATGTCGCCGAGAAGGTCATTGAGCGGGTGAACTCGCTTCAGGGCAGCGTGCTGCCCGAGGGGATCGAGGTCAGCGTCACCCGCAACTACGGCGCCACCGCCGACGACAAGGCGAAGAAGCTGATCCAGAAGCTGATTTTCGCCACCGCTTCGGTGGTGCTGCTGGTGCTGTTCGCCATCGGCAAGCGCGAAGCACTGATCGTCGGCGCGGCAGTATTGCTCACCCTGGCGGCCACGCTGTTTGCTTCGTGGGCATGGGGCTTTACGCTCAACCGGGTGTCGCTGTTTGCGCTGATTTTCTCGATCGGCATCCTGGTCGACGACGCCATCGTGGTGGTGGAAAACATCCACCGCCGCATGGGGCTCGATCACGACGGCCTCGAAGCGATCATTCCGCGCGCGGTCGACGAGGTCGGCGGCCCCACCATTCTCGCCACTTTCACTGTAATTGCCGCACTGTTGCCGATGGCCTTTGTCTCCGGCCTGATGGGGCCGTACATGAGCCCGATCCCGATCAATGCCTCGATCGGCATGCTGATCTCGCTGGCGATTGCCTTCATCATCACGCCCTGGCTGGCGTTGAAGCTGATCAAGCAGACGGCGCACGGCGCCCATGAAGCGGGTGGGGACAACAAGCTCACCGCCTTCTTCCGCACCCGGCTGACGCCATTTCTACGCGGCATTGAGGGCCGTGGCGCGCGCCGCAAGCTGTGGCTGGGAATTGGTGTTGCCATCCTGCTGTCGGTCGCGCTGCCGGTGGTGCAGTTGGTCATCCTGAAAATGCTGCCGTTCGACAATAAATCGGAATTCCAGATCATCGTCGATCTGCCGGTCGGCACGCCGCTGGAAAAAACCGCCCAGGTGTTGAGCGAGATGGGCGAGGTCGTCGCGCAAATGCCGGAAGTCACCGACTACCAAGCCTATGCGGGAACCGCTGCACCAATCAACTTCAACGGCCTGGTGCGGCAGTACTACCTGCGCGCCGGCGCCGAGGTCGGCGATTTGCAGGTGAACCTGGTCGACAAGCACGCGCGCGACCGCAAGAGCCACGACATCGCGCAGGCGATCCGCCCGCTGGTCGAGGCCATCGCAAACAAACACGGCGCCGACGTCAAGGTAGTCGAAGTGCCGCCGGGCCCGCCCGTGATGTCGCCCATCGTTGCCGAAATCTACGGCCCCGATTACGACGCGCAGATGCAGGTCGCCAAACAGGTGCGTGGCGTCTTTGAAAAAACCGATGGCATCGTCGCCATCGATGACACCGTGGAAGATGACGCCCAGCGTTTTGTGCTGCGCGTGTTGCAGAACAAGGCGGCGATGGCCGGCGTGGCACAGAAAGATGTCGTCGAGACCATGAAAATGGGGCTGGGCGGCGAAAACGTCACGCCCATCCACGGCAGCGGCGCCAAGTACGAAATCCCGGTACGCATCACCCTGCCGCCGGAACGCCAGTCTCACATCGAGGAACTGTTGAAGCTCACCGTGCGCGGCAACGGCGGCAAGCTGGTACCGCTGTCCGAACTGGTTGAAGTGATGCCAAGCGAGCGCGAAAAAACCATTTACCACAAGAACCTGCTGCCCGTGGTGTTCGTGGTCGGCGACACCGGCGGCAAGCTCGATTCGCCGTTGTACGGCCTGTTCAGCATGCGTGGTGCGCTCAAGGACATGCCGCTCGAACAAGGGGGCACGCTGTCCGAGACGTTCATTCGCCAGCCGAGCGACCCCTATGCCGGGTTCAGCCTGAAGTGGGACGGCGAATGGCAGGTGACCTATGAAACCTTCCGCGACATGGGCCTGGCCTATGCCTTCGGGCTGATGCTGATCTATATCCTGGTCGTCGCGCAGTTCAAGAGCTATCTGACGCCGCTCGTCATCATGGCGCCGATTCCTCTCACCATCATCGGCGTGATGCCCGGCCACGCCCTGCTCGGTGCGCAGTTCACCGCCACCTCGATGATCGGCATGATCGCGCTGGCGGGCATCATCGTGCGCAATTCCATTCTGCTGGTCGATTTCATCAACGAGCAGACGGCAGCGGGCATGGATTTTCAGGAAGCGGTGATCCAGGCTGGCGCCACCCGCGCCAAGCCGATCGTGCTGACCGGGGCGGCCGCCATGATGGGTGCCTTCTTCATCCTCGATGATCCGATTTTCAGCGGCCTTGCCGTGTCCTTGATATTCGGTATTTTCGTCTCCACCTTGCTCACGCTGGTGGTGATTCCGGTGTTGTATTACGCCGCCAATTACCGTAAACATTCTTCATCCAACTAGGAGTTTCACCATGACCGTTGAACGTTTGGTCCGCATCATCGCCGGATTTTTCATCATGCTCTCGCTGGTGCTGGCGCACTTTACCGGTAGCGTCGACATGACCCCGGTGTCGTGGCTGTGGTTCACCGCCTTTGTCGGCTTCAACCTGTTCCAGTCCGGTATCACGCGCTTCTGCCCGATGGACATCATGCTGAAAAAAGCCGGTGTCAAACAGGGCTGCGGCCTGTAAGCGGGAGCATTCATGGACGCGCAATTTCTGCAGGACAACTGGATGCTGGCCTCGCTGGTGGTGATTTCGGGCGCCATGCTGGCCTGGTCTTTCATCGGCAGCAAACTTTCCGGCGTGGAGCAGGCCGACACGTTGAAAGCCACCCGATTGTATAACGACGATGCACTGGTGCTGGATGTGCGTGAGGACAAGGAATATGCGGCCGGCCACATTCCCAAGGCCAAGCACATTCCGCTGGGCCAGTTGCCTGGCCGCATTCAGGAACTCGACAAGTTCAAGTCCACGCCGATTTTGGTCACCTGCCGTAGCGGCCAGCGCTCGGCACGCGCCTGCGGCATGCTGAAAAAAGCCGGTTTCGAAACCGTATATAACCAGGCAGGCGGCATCATCGCGTGGGAACGCGCCAATCTGCCTGTCACCCAGAAATAAGGATTTTCCATGACTAAAGTCGTGATGTACTGCACCGCCGTTTGCCCCTATTGCACCG
This sequence comes from Thiobacillus sp., assembly GCA_051305915.1. Taxonomy (GTDB): domain Bacteria; phylum Pseudomonadota; class Gammaproteobacteria; order Burkholderiales; family Thiobacillaceae; genus Thiobacillus. Next base: position 16,856 of record JBPPMF010000382.1, read on the forward strand.
CTGCCGAGCGCCTGCTCAAAAGTCGCGGTGTGACCGAAATTGAAAAAATCCGCATCGATCTCGATCCATCCAAACAGGAAGAAATGCTCGTCCGCTCGGGGGGGCGCCGCACCGTGCCGCAAGTGTTCATCGGCGACACCCACGTCGGCGGCTTCGACGACACCTCGGCACTGGATGCCGCCGGCGGGCTGGTGCCGCTGCTGGAACGCGCTTAAATCCTGTATTGGCTCGCCCAGCGCGCTTGATTTTCTGGCATGCCGCCCTAGCTTGAAACAAGGATTATTCGTTCAAGGAAACCCCGATGGAACTTGCCTGCTCCCACTGTCTCGCCGTTAATCGCGTGCCGGATGAACGTCTGGCCAACGCGCCCAAGTGTGGCAAATGCAGCGCGCTGCTGCTGCCTGGCAAACCCGTTGACCTCACTGCCGACAATTTCGACCGCTTTATCGCCAAGGCCGGCTTGCCGGTGCTGGTCGATTTTTGGGCCGACTGGTGCGGCCCGTGCAAGATGATGGCGCCGATTTTCCAGCATGTGGCGGCCGAGATGGGAACGCGGGTCCGCTTTGCCAAAGTCGATACTGAAGCGCATCCGCAGGTGTCGATGCGCCACCACATCAAGGGCATCCCCAGTCTGATTCTGTTCAAAAAGGGTGCCGAAGTAGCACGTACGTCAGGTGCGATGGAAGCCCATGCGCTCAAGCGTTGGCTGGCGGCACAAGGCATTCAATAAGCGCGTGTAAAATAGGCAACATCCCCGGAGCGCAGGCTCCGGTTTTCATATCCAGGAGACATCATGGCCGACGTGCAACAACCCGTATTCAATATCGAAAAACTCTTCGTCAAGGATCTGTCAGTAGAAGTGCCCAACGCCCCCGCCATTTACCTGGAGCGTGAGGCACCGCAGATCGACGTCAACATGTCGACCGAAAGCCACGCGCTGAGCGAAGGCCTGTACCACGCCAGCATCACCGTCACCGTCACCGCCAAGGTTGGCGACAAGGCCATGTTCCTGGTCGAATGCACCCAGAGCGGCATCTTCCGCATCCAGAACGTGCCGCAAGATCAGATCCCGATGGTGCTCGGCATCGGATGCCCCAATATCGTCTTCCCCTACCTGCGCGAGACCGTGTCCGACGTGGTGATCCGCGCCGGCTTCCCGCCGCTGCTGCTGAACCCGGTCAACTTCGAAGCGCTGTTCCTGCAGCAACAGCAGGCGCAGCAACAGCAGGCAGTCCCCGATCAAACGCATTGAAGCAAGTGCATTGAAATTGCGACTGCGCCACGCTGGTTTGCTGTTCGCCACCACTTTGCTGCTGGTGGCGAACGCTACCTGGGCACTGGAATATCGCAGCACTGGACGCGCCGCCCTGCTATACGATGCGCCGTCGACCACGGGCGGCAAGCTTGCCATTGCGGGCAGTGGATTGCCGCTCGAAGTCGTCGTCGACACCGATGCCTGGGTCAAGGTGCGCGACCACAGCGGCCGCTTGGGGTGGATCGAGAAATCAGCCCTCAATGGCGCGAAGAGCGTCATGGTCAAGAATGAAACCAGCGCTATCCGACAACAACCACGTGCCGACGCCGACATTGCGTTTCGTGCCGCGCGCGGAGTTCTGCTCGAAGTGGCTGGCGAGGCCGATGCTTACGGCTGGTTGCCGGTGAAACATGCCGATGGCTTGACCGGTTGGTTGCCGGTGCACGAGGTATGGGGTCGATGAAACTGTCGGTACTCGGCGCGGGTGCCTGGGGCACGGCGCTGGCGGCCAGTTGGGCGCCGCACCATACGGTCACCTTGTGGGGACGCAATGCGGCCGAACTTGAGGCCATGCTAGAAACGCGCGTCAATACCCGCTATTTGCCCGATTGCCCGCTCCCCGACCCCCTGTATTTCAGTGCGGATTTCAATGCCGTCGTCGATGTGGCCGAGCTGATTGTGATTGCCGTCCCCAGCAGCGGCCTGCGCCCCACGCTTGCCGCACTCGCCCAGCGCGGCGATCTGCCGCCACTGGTCTGGGTAAGCAAGGGCTTCGAGCCCGGCAGCCGCAAACTACCGCATCAACTCATCGCCGATTTGCTGCCCCGTCACACGCAAACGGGCGTGCTGTCCGGTCCCAGCTTTGCCCAGGAAGTTGCCCACGGCTACCCCACCGCGCTCACGCTGGCCTCGCATGACCACGCGCTGGCGCAGCACCTGGCTGAAATTCTGTCCGCTCATCGTCTGCGCATCTATGCGCACGATGACGTCATCGGTGTTGAAATCGGCGGCGCGTTGAAAAACGTCATGGCGATTGCGGCTGGCATCTGCGACGGCCTGCAACTCGGCCACAATGCCCGTGCCGCGCTCATCACCCGCGGATTGGCCGAAATGACCCGCCTCGGCGTCCAGCTTGGCGGCCGTTTCGAAACCTTCATGGGGTTGTCCGGCCTCGGCGACCTCATTCTCACCACCACCGGCGATCTTTCGCGCAACCGCCAAGTCGGCCTGCGCCTCGCACGCGGCCAAACGCTCGACAGCATACTCGCTGAACTCGGCCATGTCGCCGAAGGCGTTACCACCGCGCGCGAAGTCGCCGCGCTGGCCGGCGAAATGGGGGTCGACATGCCCATCGCCCGTGCCGTTTGCCAGATGCTGTTCGAAGGCCTGCCGGCTGTGCAGGCGGTCGATGCGTTGCTGAATCGGGAAATCAAGGCTGAATTCTGACGACGCCCTTTGACTGGGTTGCCGTTTATTGCGGTCGAGGCGGCAACCGTTTCAGTCGAAAAGTTCGATACTGCCGCCAGACACTTTTTCCGGCGCAAGTTCTCCGCGCGACAGGAGTTCCCGGTAATCGCAAACCTGGTTGCGTCCGTGTTCCTTGGCGTAATACAGCGCCTTGTCCGCTTCTTCGAATACGTAAGGCGGCAACTGCTGATCGGCAATGGAGGTGAAGCCGATACTCACCGTCACTTGCCCAACCTGGGGGAAATTGTGATCCTGCACCTTGACCCGGATCCGTTCGAGGATGGCCGCGATGGTTGCCGGTGACACGCCCTTGATCAGTGCCACGAATTCTTCGCCGCCATAGCGGAATATCCAGTCCACATCGCGCAGGGCATTGCGCATCAGCCCGGCAAAGATGAGGAGCACCTCGTCACCGATCAGGTGGCCGAAATTGTCATTGACCCGCTTGAAGTGGTCGATATCAAACACGGCCAGATAGTCGGCCGTATCCTGATCGCCCTGCCGGTTGCTGCCGCTGATCCGACCCGCCAGCACTTCGCTCAGCTTCTGCTCCAGCTTCTTGCGATTGTACAAACCCGTCAGCGTGTCGCGCTCGCTGTCGAACAGCACTCTGGCGAAGTTGGTGTAGATGTTGAGCATGCCTTGGGCGATGCGTAGATCGGCGGGCGTCCATTGGGGCAGCCGCATCACGATCGCCATGCGCCGATCCTCCTGGATGCCCAGGTTGCTGACAAGGTAATCCAGTCCATCCCGAGTGAATTGTCTGGCTGGGGCATCGGCATCCAAATAAACGACCTCGGCCATGAGCCAGTCGGTAATCTGAAACATGGGCTTGGGCAAAGGGCTGGTTTCGTCCGGAACCCACATCCCGGGTTCCGGGGGGGGCACCAGGCAGATCAATGAGGCCTGCACGCCCGGCAGCATTTCCAGAACGGATTCCAACAGGCTGCGCAGCAGTGTCTGTTCATCGCGTTGCTCGGTTAAGTGCACCACGGACTTGATCACATCGTGTGTGATTTCGGACTGTCTGGACGGGGATAGGGCTATGGGCATCGGTCGATCTAAAAAGAGATTGTTGTCTTTTATTCTAATACTGCTTGTCGCCAGAAAAAACGGAAATCATGATTCCGGAAGCTTGGATGCGCAAACAAAAAAGTACCAGGAAAAAATCTCCGAATGACTGGATATGCTGGCTGCGTTCATCAAGCCGAACTTTCAAAGCCACCGAGCCAAACGCCCTCAATCCACCTCGGTTGCTGATCGGGCCATCTGCCGGATTGGGTGCGCATCCAAAAAATCATGCTTCAATTGGCCTGGCAGCGGCCATTTCCGCGATGCGCTGGATGGTTGTCACAAAGCCCGGGTCTTCGCCCTGGAACAAGGCTGGCAAGGCTGCACGAAAATCCTCGCGCTGGCACCATTCGGTCATGTAGTCCTCCCATGACTGCCAAAGTCGTGCCTGCTGGCGGCCCATGTTGTCTTCGTACACCAGCACATAGGCGCGTTCGAACAGGCTGACCAAAATGGCGAACAGGGCGTGTTTGCGTTCCTGCTGGTCTTCGCTGAGGTCGCCTTTTAAGGCTGGCGACAGCAAGTGCAGATCAGCGTTGTCGATGACCAGGCGCATGAAGTCAGCGTATTCATCTGACAGCCGCAGGAAGATTTCTTCTTCATCGGTTTGACGCTCGCGGCGGCGGTCGTAGATGAACACGCCGATGGCGAGCGGCAGTCCGATGATGGTGACGAGGTAGCTGGCCGCTTCCAGCCATTCGAGTCCGCTCATTCAGCCTCCTCCCGCAAAACCGTTTTGCCGCCAGGCTTCGAATACGACGACGCTGACGGCGTTGGACAAATTCATGCTGCGCGAACCGGGCAGCATCGGCAAGCGCAGTCGGTGAGCCGTGTCGAACTGCGCCAGCACTTCGGGTGGCAGGCCGCGCGATTCGGGGCCGAACAGCAGCACGTCGTCGGCCCGGAACGCGACCGTGGCGTAATTGTGACTGCCTTTGGTGGTGAGCGCGAACCAGCACCGGCCGGGCAGGGCGGCCTGCACGGCTTCCCAGTCGGGATGCACCGTCACGCAAGCCATGTCGTGGTAATCCAGTCCTGCGCGCGCCACCTGCTTGTCGGACAGGTCGAATCCCAAGGGCTCGACCAGATGCAGACGGCACCCGGTGTTGGCCGCCAGGCGGATAAGGTTGCCAGTATTGGGCGGGATTTCCGGCTGATATAAAACGATGTCAAACATCCGGCTTGGCCTAAAATAAGTGAACTTGTCGAGTCTGCCTATTTTATGGTCCCTTACCTCACTACCGCACTGACCGGCCCGCTTCTGGAACTGGAAAAACGCCTGATTGATGCGCAGCCGACGATCGAACACTGGTTCCGTCAGCAGTGGAAGGACCAGTCCGCGCCGTTCTATACGTCGGTGGATATCCGCAACGCGGGCTTCAAGCTGGCGCCGGTCGACACCAACCTGTTTCCCGGTGGCTTTAACAATCTCAACCCGACTTTCATGTCGCTATCGATTCACGCGGCAATGGGTGCGGTGGAAAAAATTTGTCCTTATGCACAGCGCCTGTTGCTGATTCCCGAGAGTCACACCCGCAATACCTTTTATCTGCAGAACGTCGCGGTGCTCGCGCACATCCTGCGCCAGACCGGCCTGATCGTGCGCATCGGCACGCTGATTCCCGAGATCACCCAGCCGACCACGCTGGAACTGCCCGCTGGCGGGCACATCACCCTCGAACCGCTGGTGCGCAAGGGCGATCGCATCGGGCTGGAGGGTTTCGATCCCTGCGCGGTACTGCTCAACAACGACCTGTCGGCCGGGGTGCCGGACATCCTCAAAGGGATCGAGCAGAACATCATGCCGCCGCTGCACGCCGGCTGGGCAACGCGCCGTAAATCGCGTCACTTTGCCGCCTACCAGCATGTCGCCGACGAATTCGCACAGCTGATCGGCATCAATCCCTGGCTGATCGATCCCTACTTCGACCAGTGTGGCAAGATCGACTTTCAGGCACGCCAGGGCGAAGACTGCCTGGCTCAAAAAGTCGGCGACATGTTGGCCAAAATCCGCGTCAAATACGACGAATATGGCATCGACCAGCCGCCCTTCGTCATCGTTAAGGCCGACGCCGGCACCTACGGCATGGGCATCATGACGGTGAAGTCAGCTGACGACGTGCGCGAACTCAACCGCAAGCAGCGCAACAAAATGGCGGTCGGCAAGGAAGGCGTGGCGGTCAGCGAGGTGCTGATCCAGGAAGGCGTCTACACCTTCGAAAGCATCAACGGCGCGGTCGCCGAACCGGTGGTCTACATGCTTGACAACTTCGTTGTCGGCGGCTTTTACCGCGTCCACACCGGGCGCGGCTCCGACGAGAACCTCAACAGCCCCGGCATGCACTTCGTGCCGTTGGCGTTCGACGACACTTGCGTGATGCCCGACCGCAGCGCCAACCCCGACGCCAGCCCCAACCGCTTCTACGCCTATGGTGTGATCGCGCGGCTGGCGATGCTGGCCGCCAGCATCGAGCTCGATGAAGCATTGACCGAACCCGCATGAAGCTGCTGTTCGTTGTCGATCCACTGGCGAGCCTCAAGCCCTACAAGGACAGCTCGGTGGCGATGATGCGTGCGGCGGTGGCGCGCGGTCATGTCGTGTTCGCGACTGAAATACGCCAGTTACGGGTGCAGGCCGGCATCGCTTACGCCAGCTGTTCCGTGCTCGAAGTGTGCAGTGACGACGACTGGTTCCGTGTGAACGAAACCGCCGCTTGTGCCCTGAAGGATTTCGACGCCGTGCTGATGCGCACCGACCCCCCCGTCGACACCAATTACCTGCTCGCGACCCAGTTGCTCGGCATCGCCGAAGCCAATGGCGCGCGCGTGCTGAACCGTCCAGCGTGCCTGCGCGACTTCAATGAAAAACTGGCGATCCTCAACTTCCCGCAGTTCATCGCCCCCACCCTGGTTGTTGCCGACGCGGCGGAGATCGGCCATTTCCTCGCCGAGCACGGCGACATCATCGTCAAGCCGCTCACCGAAATGGGCGGCAGCGGCATTTTCCGGCTGACACTGGCCGACCCCAACCGCAACGCCATCCTGGAAACGCTGACCCAGCACGGCCGCCGCGCGATCATGGCGCAGCGCTATTTGCCGGAGATTCTGGACGGCGACAAGCGCATCCTGCTGATTGACGGCGAAGTCGTGCCGTGGGCGCTCGCGCGCATCCCCCGGGCCGGCGAGACGCGCGGCAACCTCGCCGCCGGCGGCACCGCGCGCGCGCAGGCATTGTCCGGGCGGGACCGCGACATCGCCGAAACCATCGCGCCGTGGGCCAGGGCCAATGGTATTTGGCTCGCCGGCCTCGACGTCATCGGCGACTGCCTTACCGAAATCAACGTCACCAGCCCCACCGGTTTCCAGGAAATCACTGCGCAGACCGGGCATGACGTGGCGACCCAATTCATCGCTGCGATCGAGCGTATGTGCGCAATGCCGGCTGGCGCTTGAAACCCGGTGTCGCCATGAAGCTCATGCGATATAGCCTGGGGCTGACGTTGCTGTGGATACTCGTCGCATGCAGTCCGCCGTCGCCGCTTCACCAGCAGCAGGCGTATGTGTTCGGTACCCTGGTTGAAGTCAGTGTCTACGGCGCGCCGGAGCCGCAGGCCCGGCAAGCGACCGCCGCGGTGCTGGCGCGGTTTGATGAACTGCACCGCATGCTGCATGCCTGGCAGCCGAGCGAATTGTCGCGGCTCAACACCGCGCTGGCCCGGGGTGAACGCGCCACGGTGACGCCCGAACTCGCGGCGATGCTGCGCGATGCGCAAGCCTTGTCCGCGCGTTCGGACGAGTTGTTCAATCCGGCCATCGGTGGCCTGATTGCATTGTGGGGCTTTCATTCCGACACGCCGCAAGCCCAAGTCCCGGCGCCTGCTGTCATCGCCGAATGGGTCAACAAGCGGCCGCGGATGGCGGATCTCATGATCGGAGACGGTACGGTATCGAGCACCAATCCCGCTGTGCAACTGGACCTCGGCGGTTACGCCAAAGGCCTCGCACTCGATGAGGCAGTGCGCATCCTGAAAGCGCACAACATCGGCAATGCGTTGGTGAACATCGGCGGCAACGTGATCGCACTGGGTGCTCACGGCGACCGCCCATGGCGCGTCGGTATCCAGCATCCGCGCCAACCCGGTACGCTGGCGACGCTGGATTTACACGACGGCGAGGCGGTTGGCACCTCGGGCGATTACCAACGCTACTTCGAGGTGGAGGGCCGCCGCTACAGTCATTTGATCGATCCGCGCACGGGTGTTCCGGCGGCCGGCATGCAGTCGGTGACCATCCTGATTCGCGGCAACCAGGCGGGAACATACTCGGATGCGCTGTCGAAACCGTTGTTCATCGATGGCGCGACTCGGCTGGCCGGCAACGCATCCCGCCTCGGCGTCAGCGATTATTTGTCAGTCGATGTTGCCGGCCAAATCCATATCTCAGCCACGATGAAGGCGCGCCTTCATTAATCGGTTTGGGCATTACGTTCGCTCCCTCCCAACTAGGTGGCGGTTGGGGAGAAGGAAACCTGCCGGGTCGCAGCAACACGAATGATCCAGCGAGTCTGGATTGCCATGCGCGTTAGAATGCTGTTTTTAGTCTGACATTCCCGCAATGATAGGCATCCTCATCGTCGCCCACGGTTCGCTCGCCGATAGTCTGGTCGAGTGCGCAACCCATGTCCTGGGCCAGCGCCCGCGCGGTCTCGCCACACTGGATTTCATCGGCCACGCCGATCCCGACGAACGGCAGAAAGCCTTGCGCGCACGGCTGGCCGAACTGGACGAAGGTGATGGCATCCTGGTGCTGACCGACATGTATGGCGCCACACCCAGCAATACCTTGTGCCGTTTGCTCGAGCCTGCCCACATCGAAGGCGTTTCCGGCGTCAACCTGCCGATGCTGCTGAAGGCGCTGAATTACCGCGAGACGCTGGCGCTGCCGCAACTGATCGAGCGCATCGTCGAAGGCGGGCGCAACAGTATTAACCATATTTCCGAGACCATGTGTCATGCAGCAACGGGACGTTGAAATCGTTAACAAGCTCGGGTTGCACGCGCGCCCATCGGCCAAGCTGACCCAATTGGCCTCAGGTTTCAAGAGCAAGGTATTCATGTCGCGCAACGGCCGCCGTGTCAACGCCAAGAGCATCATGGGCGTGATGATGCTGGCCGCCGCCAAGGGCTGCACCGTTATGCTGGAAACGGATGGGGAAGACGAAGTGGATGCGATGGATGCCCTGGTTGGACTGATCGCCAGCGGCTTCGGAGAGGAGCGGTGAGTTTCTCGCTGCACGGCATCGGCGTTTCCGGCGGCATCGCCATCGGCTATGCGCACCTGACCTCCAATGCCCGGGTCGAAGTGCCGCAGTACATGCTCGACCGCAAGTACATCAAGGAAGAACTGGCACGCTTCGACGAGGCCATCCTCGCCACCCGCGCTGAACTTGAAACCCTGCGCACGCATATTCCGCCCGGCGCACCGGCTGAGCTGTCGGCGTTTCTCGACATGCATCTGATGTTCCTCGGCGATTCCATGATTGCCGAGGAACCCAAACGTCTGATCCGCGAAACCCAGTGCAATGCGGAGTGGGCGCTGGCGCAGCAGATGGAAGCGCTGGTGGCGCGTTTCGAGGAAATCGACGACGCCTACCTGCGCAGCCGCCAGGAAGACGTGGTGCAGGTGGTGCAGCGCGTGCTGAAAGCACTGACCGGCCAGCCCAGCCATTTGCCGCTGGACGTCAACTTCGATGTCGAGCGCATCCTGGTGGCACACGAGTTGTCTCCGGCCGACATGGTCGTATTCAAGAACGTGCACTTTGCCGCCTTCATTACCGACCTCGGCGGCACCACCTCGCACACCGCGATTCTGGCGCGCAGCATGGGGATGCCGTCGGTGATGGCTTTGCACAATGCGCGTGGTCTGATTCGCGACCACGACCTGCTGATCGTCGACGGCCGCGAGGGCGTGGTCATCGTCAACCCCGACGAGTCGGTGCTGGCCGAATACCGCCTGCGGCAGAACCAGTGGCGCATCGACACCGACAAACTGAAGCGGCTGAAAACCAGCAAATCGGCCACGCTTGACGGCACGTCGATCGAGTTGATGGCGAACATCGAATTGCTGAGCGATGTCGATGCGGTCAAGGCCGCAGGCGCGCATGGCATCGGCCTGTTCCGCAGCGAATTCCTGTTTCTCAACCGCAGCGATCTGCCGACCGAGGACGAGCAGTACGAATCCTACAAGGCGGTGACTGAGGCGCTGGCCGGCAAGCCAGTCACCATCCGCACCCTCGACCTGGGGGCGGACAAGCAGGCGCCGTGGGGCCACACCGTGGCCGACAACCCGGCGCTGGGTCTGCGTGCGATCCGCTTGTGTCTGGCGGAGCCGGTGCTGTTTCGCACTCAGCTGCGTGCGATCCTGCGCGCGTCGATTCATGGCCAGGTGCGCATACTCATCCCCATGCTGGCGAGCTTCATGGAGTTGCGCCAGACGCTGCAGCGAATCGATGAAGCCAAGGACTCGCTACGCAAGGACGGCCTCAAATTCGACGAAGGCATCCCGGTGGGGGGCATGATCGAAGTGCCTGCCGCAGCGCTTTCGGCCGCGTTCTTTGCCGAGCAACTCGATTTTCTGTCGATCGGCACCAACGACCTTATTCAGTACACGCTGGCGATCGACCGCGCCGACGACAGCGTTTCGCATCTGTACGATCCGTTGCATCCGGCCGTGCTCAGTCTGATTCATCAGACCATTCGTGCGGGCGCCAAGGCAGGCAAGCCTGTTTCTGTCTGCGGGGAAATGGCAGGCGATCCACTGCTGACGCGGCTCTTGCTGGGCCTGGGGCTGCGGACGTTTTCGATGCAGCCGGCGAGCCTGCTGCAGGTCAAGCAGCAAGTGCTGAAGTCCCACCTGGAAGAGTTGGCGCCTGCCGCGCAGAAACTGCTGAAGAACACCGACCCGGACAGGACAGCGCTGTTGTTGGGGCGGGTGAACGGCTAAGCCGCGAGTTGCGCGGCAATCCGCGCCAGTTCTGTTTTGTCGTCGCGCAGCTTGCCGATTTCTTGCTTGATCTGCGTCATGCGATGGTGCAGCGTGCCCATATTTTCCAGAATGCGCTGCAGGTCGGCCAGGCGTTTATCGAGATACTGCTTGTGTTCGCGGATGCGTGTCATAACGGGATCGAGCGCGATGCGCAGCCAGCGTTCGGCCTCTATCCGCGCCAATTTGAAGGCCTGACGAGCTTCCTCGGCCAGGCTGGCATAAAACCGCCGGATCATGAAGCGCTTTTCCAGCATCAGATTGGCTGGATCCGTGCAGAACGCTTCGGTCTCGCGCGTGAGTGCTTGCAGCCGATTGCGGTAGGCACCCAGATCGAGTCGTGGCACCTGCATTTTCGGCAGGTGATGCAGGCGATGAAACCGCAAATAGGCCTGATCCAGCGCATTTAACATGTTGTCGGCCAGCCCGGTCGCCTGCTGCAGGCGGGCCACCATCTGTTCGCTGAGTTGGCGGATACCGCTGGTTAAGCCGCGTGTGGTCAGGCTGGCTTCCATGGCCTTTCGGCCAGCCTGCAGAATTTCGTCCAGCGTGTCTTCCGACAAGTGTGACAACAGGTGTTCGCCCTGTCCCTGCACCATTTTCCGGGTTGAGCGGAATTGGCTGGCGGTGGCGTCGTAGCTGTCCTTTTCCTGTTGCAGGGTGACGCGGGTCTGCTCGATCATTTCGCGATTCTTGCCCGACAACTGGCTTAGCTGGATCAGTTCATCGCTGCTGCGCTTCAGCCGCGCAGCCAGATCCAGCCGGCTATCGTCGAGCAGCGAAATCACCTCGCGGCTGACCGCGTGATAGAGCATGTCGCGCCGCGCCGGGATCACCTGATGCGCCAGCAGGTATTCCAGCGACTCGATGCCAGAGCGAATACGCAAGGCTGCATCGCCACGGATCGTGGCCACCAGCGCTTTTTGCGCCGACACGGTAAACACCCGGCTGCGCGGCAGCTTCAATACGCGCGCGGTTTCTTCGGCCTGACGCTCGATGGTGGCCTGAATCTCGGCATCGCTTTTGAGTTCGTCCCACAGCATGTCGATCTTGTTCAGCACCGCCACGTGGTAATTGGCGTGACGATGCACATGCTTCTGCCAGATTTCCAGATCCGAGCGCGTGACCCCGGTATCGGTCGCCAGCAGATACAGCACAGCATGCGCATTGGGAATGACCGATAGCGTGAGTTCGGGCTCGGCGCCGAGCGCGTTGAGTCCCGGGGTGTCCAGAATGGTTAGTCCGGCCTGCAGCAAAGGGTGCGGATAATTGACCATGCCATAGCGCCAGGCCGGCACTTCCACCGTGCCATCGGGACGCAACTGGTGACGCTCACTGGCGTCCTCGCTGTCCCACAACCCGAGTTCAATGGCATCCACTGCGGGGATCAGCTTGGTCTCGGTCAGCTTCTTCAGGCTTTCCTGCAACTGGCGCGGGTCAGTGGGGTCGAGCAGGATCTTGCACCACTCGATGGGCATGTGTTTGAACCGTGCCAGCGATGCCTCGCGCCGACGCGTTTCGATCGGCAACAGACGCAGGTTGGGCGCCTCGTCCGGGGTGGAAAACAGCTCGGTTGGGCACATGGTGGTGCGCCCGGCGTCGGAGGGCAGCAGGCGCTGGCCATGATCGGCAAAAAACAGGGCATTGATGAGTTCGGTCTTGCCGCGCGAAAACTCAGCGACAAAGGCGACCACCAGCTTGTCCTGGCGCAGGCTGGATGCGGTGTCGGCCAGCTTGAGCGTGCGCTCGCTGTCGATGCCATGCTGGCGGTCGAGCCAGTCGGCATAGTCGGTAATCGCAGTCGCCAGCCGCATGCGCCGTTCGCTGAATTCGGCGACTTCCTGTTCCAGATGGATGCTCATGCTTGGTTGATCTTCTCGATATCAAGCCAGGGCGCTGCAACCCCTGACACTGCCACGGTTTTCTGCCGCGAAGTCTCGCCGCGAATCAGGCGTACCGCGTACTTGGGCACGCCCAGTTGCGCGGCCAGCCAGGCCAGCAGATGCGCATTCGCCTTGTTATCGACGGGCGGCGCGGCAATCTTTAGTTTCAGGCGCCCGCCATGTTCGCCCACGGCGGCGGTGTGCTTTGCCCCCGGCTGGACGTGCAATTCCAGCAGCCAGTCGGCGCCATCACGGCGCGCCCAAATCGGTGGTTCAGAGCGCGCCAAGCAGCGCGCGCTCCAGTGCCAGCAACGGTACCATCAGCACCAGTTGGCACACGATGAACAACACCAGCGGCGTCAGGTCGATCTGGGCGACCATGGGGACGATGCGCCGCAACGGACGCAGGAAGGGTTCGGACAGCTCGTACACCACCGGCATCAGCGGATTGTTGGAATTGACCCACGACAACACCGCGCGTACCAGAGTGAGGCCGATGATCAGGTAGACCGTCAGGCTCAGCAGCTTTACCGCGGCCAGTCCTAGCATCACCAGCCACACCTTGCCGCCCGCCAGTGCGAACGGAAAGTCGTTCAGCCAGTACGCCGCGACAACGATGATGAATTCGACCACCAGCGCCAGCACTAGACAGGCCAGATCGAATCCAAACAGCCCCGGCACCACCCGGCGCAGGGGCTTCACCGCAAAATCAGTGATCGCGACGATGAACTGGGCGAAGGGATTGCGGAACGGCACCCGGAACAGCTGCATCATGAAACGCATGAGCACGGCGATCGCAAACAGGTTGCCCAGCGTCTGGATGAGGAAAATTAATGCGCCTGCAATCATGCCAGACGTCCCAGTTCGTCACCCAGTTCGGCACTGCGGCGGCCGGCATCCGCCACGGCCTGACCGATGGCCGCCTTGACCCCTCCCGCCTCCAGAGCCGCGATACCGCGCTCGGTGGTGCCGCCCTTGGACGTCACGCGCTGTCGCAGCATGGTGGGTTCCTCGCCCGATTCCAGCGCCAGCTTGGCTGCGCCGAAGAAAGTCTGTAGCGCCAGCTGGCGTGCGGTATCCGGCGCCAGTCCCTGCGCCACGGCGGCGATTTCAAGCGATTCAAGAAAATAAAAGACATAAGCCGGGCCACTGCCCGAAACCGCAGTCACCGCATCCAGCTGCGGTTCGTCTTCCACCCACACCACACCGCCGACGGCACGCAGCACCGCTTCGGCCCGCGAGCGGGCATCCTGGTTGACGGCCGGCGGCGCAAACAATCCGGCAATCCCGGCCTGTACCAGCGCCGGCGTGTTGGGCATGGCGCGTACGATCTGCGCATGCCCCCCCAGCCAGCGGGCGAGGTCAGCCACCCGCACCCCGGCGGCGATCGATATCACCAGATGGCCGGCGAGACGCGACGCCAGTGCTGCCGCCGCTTCGGGCAGGCTTTGCGGCTTGACTGCCAGCACGATCAGGGCGTGCAGCCGCGCCTGCGACAGATCCGTGTGCGTGACCACGCCGAAGCGCGCAGCCAGATTTGCCCGTGCATCGGCGTTGATTTCCACCACTTCGATATCGGTGGGCTGGGTGCCGCTGGCGATCAGGCCGCCGATGATGGCCGCAGCCATGTTGCCGCCGCCGATAAAACTTACTTTATGCATGATTGATTATCCTCTCGCCAAATAATGCGGTGCCGACCCGAACGATGGTCGCGCCTTCCAAAATCGCTGCTTCCAGATCGCCCGACATGCCCATCGACAGGGCGTCGAACACGTAGCCATTCGCGCGCAAGGCCTCGAACTGCTCACGCACCTGCCGGAATGCGGCGCGCTGGGCCGTGGCATTCGCCGTCGGCGCCGGAATCGCCATCAGACCGCGCAACTGCAAAGCCGGCAGTTTTGACACGGCCTCGACCAGCGCGGGCAGTTCGGCGGGCGCCAAACCGCCCTTGCTGGCTTCGCCGCTGACATTGACCTCGATGCAGACCTGTAGCGGCGGTAGGCCGGGCGGCCGCTGGGCGGAAAGCCGTTCGGCAATCTTCAGCCGGTCGACGCTATGCACCCAGCTGAAATTCTCGGCAATTACCCGCGTCTTGTTGCTCTGGATCGGCCCGATGAAATGCCATACCAACGGTAAATCGCGCAAGGTCGCCTGCTTTTCCAGCGCTTCCTGCACATAGTTCTCGCCGAAATCACGCTGGCCGCAGGCGACCAGGTCGCGCACGGCCGTCGCGCCAAACGTCTTGCTCACCGCCAGCAGGTGCACTGTCGCCAGTTCGCGACCCGCCTCGGCAATGGCGCCTGCAACCCGTGCCCGCACGGCCTGCAGGCGCTCACATGCCCTGCCCGGGGGCGGCGCCATGCCATGCTCAAGTTTGCGTGTTTCGGGGCCGTTATCCATGGCAATTATTATCTGTCAAAACCCGACCCAATACAGAACGAGGTACGCGTGGATATTTCTGAACTGCTGGCTTTTTCCGTCAAGAACAAAGCGTCCGATCTGCATCTCTCTGCAAGCCTGCCGCCGATGATCCGGGTCAACGGCGACATCCGCCGCATCAACCTGCCGCCGATGGAACACAAGGACGTACACCGCATGGTGTACGACATCATGAACGACAGCCAGCGCAAGGTGTACGAAGAAACGCTGGAAATCGACTTCTCGTTCGAGATCCCCTCGCTGGCGCGCTTCCGTGTCAACGCCTTCAACCAGCAAAATGGCGCAGGCGCGGTATTCCGTACGATTCCGTCGAAAGTGTTGTCGCTGGAAGATCTCAACTGCCCCCCCATCTTCAAGGAAATCGCCAATCAGCCGCGCGGCATCGTTCTGGTCACCGGGCCGACCGGTTCGGGCAAGTCGACCACGCTGGCGGCGATGATGGACTACGTTAACGAGAACGAGTATGCCCACATCCTCACCGTCGAAGACCCGATCGAATTTGTTCACCAGAGCAAAAAGTGCCTGATCAACCAGCGCGAAGTCGGCCCGCATACGCTATCGTTCAACAACGCGCTGCGCTCCGCGCTGCGGGAAGACCCGGACGTCATTCTGGTCGGAGAATTGCGCGACCTGGAAACCATCCGTCTCGCGCTGACCGCCGCTGAAACCGGCCACCTGGTGTTTGGCACGCTGCATACCTCGTCCGCCGCCAAAACCATCGACCGCGTGGTCGACGTGTTCCCCGCTGCGGAAAAGGAAATGGTGCGCTCGATGCTGTCCGAATCCTTGCGTGCGGTGATCTCGCAGACACTGCTGAAGACCAAGGACGGCAACGGCCGCGTCGCCGCGCATGAAATCATGATCGGCACGCCCGCCATCCGCAACCTGATCCGCGAAGGCAAGGTGGCGCAGATGTATTCGTCGATTCAGACCGGTGGCAATCTGGGCATGCAGACGCTCGACCAGTGCCTGCAGGATCTGGTCAAGCGCAATATCATTGCATCGAGCGTGGCACGCAATGTCGCACAAAACAAAGACTCATTCTTGGGTTGAGGATTGAACGATGAACGCTGAAAAAACCGTCCACGACCTGCTGCGTTTGATGCTGTCGAAAAATGCCTCCGACCTTTTTATCACGGCAGGCTTCCCGCCCGCGATCAAGGTCGATGGCAAGATCACGCCGGTGTCGAGTCAGAGTCTGACCCCCGCCCACACCAGCGAGCTTGCGCATTCCATCATGAACGAGCGGCAGTGGAGTGACTTTGAGGCGACCAACGAATCCAACTTCGCCATCAGTCCGCCTGAAATCGGCCGTTTCCGGGTCAATGTGTTCGTGCAGCAGGGACGCGTCGGGGTCGTCATGAGGACGATCAACACCAATATTCCGAAGATGGAAAGCCTGAATTTGCCACCGGTTCTGCGCGATGTGGCGATGATCAAGCGCGGGCTGGTGGTTTTTGTCGGTGGCACGGGTTCAGGCAAATCGACCTCACTTGCCGCCATGGTCGGCCACCGCAATGAAAACGCGGCCGATCACATCATCACGGTGGAAGACCCGATCGAATATGTGCATGAGCACAAAAAGTCCATCATCACCCAGCGTGAAGTCGGCATCGATACCGACAACTGGTTCTCGGCGCTGAAGAACACCCTGCGTCAGGCGCCCGACGTCATCCTGATCGGCGAGATCCGCGACCGTGAAACCATGGAATACGCGATCGCCTTCGCCGAAACCGGCCACCTTTGCCTGTCGACCCTGCACGCTAACAGCGCCAACCAGGCGCTCGACCGCATCATCAACTTCTTCCCCGAAGAACGCCGCGCGCAACTGCTGATGGACCTGTCGCTCAACCTCAAAGCCTTCATCTCACAGCGCCTGATCCCGCGCAAGGGCACCACCGGCCGCATCGCCGCTGTCGAGATTTTGCTCAACTCCCCGTTGATTGCCGACTTGATCTTCAAGGGCCATGTCCACGAAATCAAGGAACTCATGTCGAAGTCGCGCGAACTGGGGATGCAGACCTTCGACCAGTCGCTGTTCGATCTTTACGAGGCGGGGATGATTACTTACGAGGATGCGTTGCGCAACGCCGACAGCCTTAACGATTTGCGCCTGCAGATCAAACTGCACGGCCAGGAGGCCAAGGGCCGCGACATGATGGCGGGGCTGGATCACCTCGATATCGTCTGATTCGGATTACTCCGGATTGATTGCGTCCGCACCTCAAGCTCCCGGTTGCCCGGCAGCGCTCTGATCGCCGCGACGGCGATTTTCAGCGCGGCCGCCTCGCCGCCGGTTTCCACCGTTAGACGAGCTGCGTCGGGAATTGGCGCGCCGAGCGTCGTCGGGATGACCGACACCGTACCGCCTTCATGTCCGCTGAAATCAGCCGTCAGGTAATAGCTGCGGCAAACCTCGGTTCCGTCCGCGAGGGTGCCGCTCAGCCGCAGCGACGCGGTGAGCATGGTCCCGTCACGATTCCGTTTTGGCAAGCTTGTCCGGCCGCATCGTCCCGGCAACGATCTTGTACTGCAGGAAGCGGGTTTCGATCGGGCCGTTGAACAGCGGAATGCGGCGACTGGCCTTGAGACCGAACAGCTTCGGCAGCAGGGGATCGCCGGAAATGATCCACGCCTCCCAGCCGCTGAAATTCTTCTTCAACCAGTCGCCCAGCAACGGGTACCACTCGGCCAGTTCCTCGGCTTCGCCGATGCGCTCGCCGTAGGGCGGATTGGTGACGATCATGCCCGCCGGTGTCGGCGGCCTCAGATCGAGCACATCGGACACTGTGAGCTCGATTGCGTCGGCATAGCCTGCGGCGGCGAGGTTGTTCTTCGACTTGTCGAGCACCCAGCGATCCTGGTCGGCGCCGAAAATGGGCAAGGGGGTGATGAGCGGTTTTTCCTGCGCCTGCGCATCCATCTTGATGCGCTTCCACAACGCCGCGTCGAAATCGCGGTAGTGTTCGAAGGCGAAACGCCGCCCCCGCCCCGGCGCCCGGTTAAGCGCCATATCGGCCGCTTCGAGCAGGATGGTGCCGGCGCCGCACATCGGGTCGAGCAGCGGCGTGCCGGGGTCCCAGCCGGACAGCATCAAGAGGCCTGCGGCAAGATTTTCCTTGATCGACGCCGCGCTCGCCTCGCGCTTGAAACCGCGCTTGAACAGCGGCTCGCCGCTGGTGTCGAGATAAAAGGTCACGGCGTCGGGTGTGAAGAACGCGTATACCGGAACGTCGGGCGCTTCGGTGTCGACGTTCGGACGTTCATGCATTTCCTCGCGGAAGCGGTCGCAGATCGCATCCTTGATCTTCAGCGTGATGAAGTTGAGGCTCTTCAGTGGTGCGTTCTGCGCGCCGACTTTCACCGCGATGGTCTTCTTCACGTCGAACCAGTCCGGCCACGGCAGGTCGAGCGCGGCGCGGTAGATGTGCTCTTCTTTGCGGTAGCGGGTGAACCCGACCTTGCGCAGGATACGGGTGGCAATGCGCGAGGTGAGGTTGGCGCGCATTTCGGCAGCCGCATCGGCCATGAACAGCACGCCGGCAGGCACCTGGCGTACCACCTGCGCGCCTGCAGCCGTCAGTTCGATTTCAAGCAGCGCCTCGAGCCCGCGCGGGCAGGTGGCAAAATGGCTGGCAGGCGGCAACGCCTCGCGCTCGGGGCGGACGGGATGCTGTGTTTTGGTGCGACGGGATTCGGGTTTCACGCAATACTTTCAATGTTTTTATCCGCGAAGTACGCGAAGGGACGCGAAGAGAAAAACAGAACCTGCTTTGGTTTTCTTCGCGTACTTCGCGGATGAAGTTAAAACGGCTTCAGCACCACCAGCAACACGACAACCAGCAACACGATCACAGGAATTTCATTGAACCAGCGGAACCATACGTGCGATTTGGTGTTCTGTCTGGCTTCGAACTGGCGCAACAGGCTTTTGCAGACATGGTGATAGCCGACCAGTCCGATGACCAGGGCAGTTTTTGCCCAAAGCCAATGATCATCCATGGCAAAGGCCATTTGCCATAACCAGAAACCCGTAATCAGCGTCAGCCACATAATGGGCGAGACGAACCGATACAATTTGCCTGCCATGATCAGCAGGCGGTCGTAGGCGGCATCATTCTTTTCCATCGCCAGATTGACGAAGATGCGCGGCAGGTAGAACAGCCCGGCGAACCAGCTCACCACCATCACGATATGAAACGATTTAAGCCACAGCATGGATAAACGAGCCCTTCTGAAAAAATGGACGCCAAGTCCGCTGACCCTGATTTTACTGGGTTTGATCGCATGGCTGTGGTTTCGACCGCCCGCCGATGTCAGCGAGGAAAATCGCCCGGCAGCGCCTTGGGCCGTGGCCCTGCCCGATGGCCAGTTGCTGACCAGCGACGAACTCAAGGGCAAAGTCGTGCTGGTGAACTTCTGGGCCACCTGGTGCCCGTATTGCCGCAAAGAAAAGCCGGCGATCGACAGCTTCTGGCAGGATTACCGCGACAAGGGATTCGAGGTCATTTCGATCAGCATCGACGACTCGCCGGAAAAGATCGCCGCCTGGATGCAGGACAAGGGGTATGCCTTCATGGCCGCGCCGACCAACGTTTCGGTGGCCGCTGCCTTCGGCCACGTCGCCAGCGTGCCCACCTCATTCATCGTCGATGCCGAGGGACGCATTCGCCACAAGATCGCCGGTCAGGTGCATTATCCCCGGCTGGAAAAACTTGTTGCGCCCTTGCTCGCCGAAGCCAAACAGCCATGACCGACTCACCCGACAGCCTTGCGGCTTGGACACAAGCCCGTCTCGCTGAACTCGAAACCAAGCTCGCCTTCGCCGAAGACCTGCTCGACACGCTCAACCAGACAGTCGTCCGTCAGCAGGGGCAACTCGATTCGATGCAGCAGCAGTTGCGCCTGCTGCATCAGCGCATGCAGGACGCGCTGCCCGACGAGACGCGCAGCCCGCGCGACGAGATCCCGCCGCATTATTGACCCGGGATGGCTCGGGGCCATTGCATGCCGGGAGCAGCGCGCCTAGCGTGGGAAATCAAACCGCAATCTTGACCACCACCTTGCGGATCATGCCCTGACTCACCAGCGGCGCATGCGCATCGTCAGGAAAGAACAGGCAGAACGATCCTGGCGGAGTGGCGATCCAGCTGGCCGGGGCGTCATTGAAAAACCGGATGTCGCGCGCGGCATCGTAATCCGTCGCCGGGTTCGCGCATTCAATCACGGGCTTCCAGCCCATTTCGTCGACGCCCTCCAGCACCAACTGAATGTCGATGTAACGGCGATGACATTCCAGTTTCGCCTCGGCGCGCGCGCGGCCGGCGCACGTCTCGACGATAGCGAAAATCCGTTCACCCTGAACGGTGTGTTTGCCCGGCGCCAAGGTGTTCAAATCAGTGTTGCGCAGGAATTCGAAAGCGCGTGCAAACAGCGGGTGGAGTGCGAGGTAACGGTTGGCCTGGTTAAGCGTGTCTAGAATCATGGCCGAGTCGGGGCAGAGAAATGGGGGTGTTGACCAATCAGGCGGCTTGACGTCGCTGCGGGTCATCGCCCTTGGCGCGATACATTGCCTCATCCGCCTGATGCATCAGGGCGTCCAGCGTAGGTGTCGTATCGTCACAAGTGGCCACGCCAATACTGACGCGCAGTCTGATTGACGTGTCCGTCCCCGGCAGCACGACATCGATCGCGTTGCGCAAGCGGTCTAGCAGGGCATTCAGCGATGGGCCCATCAGGGTATCGGGCAGCAGAACCACGAATTCGTCCCCACCTACGCGCGCCAGCAGATCGGATTCCCGGCAACAGCTACGCAAGGTATGTGCGACCTGAACCAGTACGGCATCGCCGGCGGCATGGCCATAGGTGTCATTGATGGTCTTGAAATCATTGATGTCGATGTTGAGCAGGCTGAGGGGTCGACGGCTGCGCTTGGCCAGCGCGAACATGTCCTGCCCGCGCAGGTTGAACTGATGGCGGTTGGCCAGGCCGGTGAGGGGGTCGTGCAGGGCCATGCTGCGGATGCGCTGATGGGCCGATAGCGAGTAGGCGACGAGCGCGCCAGCAACGGCAGCGAGCAAGCCCAGCAGTCCCTGCATCCACCAGCCATGGCCAGTCGCAGAAGCCTGCGCGCGCGCGGCCAATTGCCAACTGCCGCCGGGAATGATGACGTCCATCAGTACGGCTTCCCGGTCGTTGAACAATGCCGCGTCACCAAGGAACACCTCGCCTTGTGCGCCGAGGCCGTCCTTGCCGCGCAAGGCGTAGCGAATGCCGTCGAGGGCGCCATCCGCATGGAGGCCAGCGCGCTCAAAGATGGGGCGTGGATCGACCGCCACCGACGCCAGCCCCCAGTAATGCGGTGAGCCGTCGGGGCGGGTGAAGACGATGGGGATGCGGTTGATGATGCCCTGGCCACCCTGCACCAGTTCGATCGGCCCGGCGATGACCGGGCGCTGCTCGCGCATTAGCCGCAGTACCGCATCGCGCTGGCCCGGGTTGTCCAGAAAACGCAGGCCCACTGCTTTTTCATTGCCCGCCAGGGGATAAACGAAACGGATCACGTTATCGGGCGCCATCGCCACGCTGCGGATTGCGGGCTGCAGGTGGATCAGCGGGGCTGCGACTTGTGCCAGTTCATCCTGCGTAAAACCCGGTCTGGAAAGGACAAAAGTGGACAAACCCAGGCTCAACGACAGGGTGGCATTCAGTTCCGACTCCAGCCGCGCCCGAACCGTGGCCGCCTCGGCTTGCAACACCGCGCGCTCGGCCTGGTGGCGCCGGTCCTGTTCCAGCCAGACAAACGATTGCAGCAGCAGCCAGACCGCGCATGCCGCCAGCACGCCGGCCATCAAGGGCAGGCTGCGCAGAAGGGCAAGCGGGTTGAGGCGTTTCACGCGTGAAGGCTTAACGGCTGATTGGTTTGTAACGGATGCGCTTGGGTTTGGCGCCCTCTTCGCCCAGGCGCTTCTTCTTGTCGGCTTCGTATTCCTGATAGTTGCCGGGGAAGAACACCACCTGCGAGTCGCCTTCGAAGGCGAGGATGTGGGTGGCGATGCGGTCGAGGAACCAGCGGTCGTGTGAGATCACCATCACGCAGCCGGCAAATTCCAGCAGCGCGTCTTCGAGCGCGCGCAACGTCTCGACGTCGAGGTCGTTGGACGGTTCGTCGAGCAGCAGCACGTTGCCGCCGGCGATCAGCGTCTTCGCCAGATGCAGCCGTCCGCGCTCGCCGCCCGACAGGTTGCCGACGCGCTTCTGCTGGTCGCCGCCCTTGAAGTTGAAGCGGCCGAGATACGCGCGCGAAGGGGTTTCGTAGCGGCCGACGGTAAGAATGTCGCGGCCCTCTGCAACCTCGTCGAACACGGTCTTGTCGGCGCTCAAGGCGTCGCGGCTCTGGTCGACGTAGGCGAGCTTCACCGTCTGGCCGATCTCGACTTCGCCGCTGTCCGGCTTTTCCTGGCCGGTGATCATCTTGAAGAAGGTCGACTTGCCGGCGCCGTTAGGACCAATGATGCCGACAATGGCACCCGGCGGCACGCTGAAGCTGAGGTTGTCGATCAGCAGGCGGTCGCCGAAGGACTTGGTCACGTTGTGGAAGTCGATGACCTTGTCGCCGAGGCGCTCACCGACCGGAATGAAGATTTCCTGGGTCTCGTTGCGCTTCTGGTATTCGACCGAGTTCAGTTCCTCGAAACGCGCCAGACGCGCCTTCGACTTGGCCTGGCGCGCCTTGGGATTCTGCCGCACCCATTCGAGCTCCTGCTTCATGGTCTTGATGCGGCCGAGTTCCTGCTTGCCCTCGGTTTCCAGGCGCGCTTCCTTCTGCTCCAGCCAGCTGGTGTAGTTGCCTTTCCATGGAATGCCGTGGCCGCGGTCCAGTTCCAGAATCCACTCGGCAGCATTGTCGAGGAAGTAGCGGTCGTGCGTCACCGCGACCACGGTGCCGGGGTAGCGCACCAAAAATTGCTCCAGCCAGTCGACCGATTCGGCGTCGAGATGGTTGGTCGGCTCGTCCAGCAGTAGCATGTCGGGGTTGGACAGCAGCAGCTGGCACAGCGCGACGCGGCGTTTTTCACCGCCCGACAGGTTGTCGACCATCGCGTCCCACGGTGGTAGCCGCAGTGCATCGGCGGCGATTTCCATCTGCGTGTCGAGGTCGGCGCCGGAAGTGGCGAGGATTGCTTCGCACTTCGCCTGTTCCTCGGCCAGCTTGTCGAAATCGGCATCGGGCTCGGCGTAGGCGGCGTAAATTTCATCCAGACGGGCCTTGGCCCCGACGATCTCGCCCAGCCCCGCTTCCACCGCATGGCGCACGGTGTGCGTGGGGTCGAGCTGCGGCTCCTGCGCCAAATAGCCGATGCGGATGCCCGGCATCGGGATCGCTTCGCCCTCGATGTCCTTGTCCACTCCCGCCATGATGCGGATCAGCGAGGATTTGCCGGAGCCGTTGAGGCCCAGCAGGCCGATCTTGGCGCCAGGAAAAAACGAGAGGGAGATGTCCTTCAGGATATGCCGCTTGGGCGGAACGATCTTGCCAACACGGTTGAGGGAATAAACGTATTGCGCCATGAATGAAAAATTCCAGGAAAAAGTTTATGAGTTGCCTGCGCCAGGACACGGCGCGAATGCGCAGCCACGGGCCGGGTTGCGGCTGACGAAGCTGCCGTCGGGACATTGCCTGACGTC
>JBPPMF010000048.1:0-17094 GCA_051305915.1 Thiobacillus sp.
CCCGCCATCAGCACAGAATGATTTCCGGCGGCAGCGACTTCGAGTGCGCGCTTGGTGGCGGCCTGGCCTTTGACGTCGACAAAATCGGGGTACTCCGGTGCGGCGGGGGTGGGATCGAATGCGGGTTCGAGCAACGCGCCTTGGCCTGCCAGCCATGCGCACACCTCCAGCAGGCTGGTTGCGCCGAGCGTCTCGACCCCGCTGGCGAGCGCCGCTTCGCCAGCCGACGCGGCGGGCAGCACCAGCAGCCTGCCCGCCTTGCGGGTGGCCAGCGCCATCGCCAGCGCGCCGCGCACCGGACGCAGTTCGCCGGTGAGCGCTAGTTCGCCCGCGAATTCGGCGTGCTTGAACTTGTCGGCAGGAATCTGCCCGGAGGCGGCGAGGATCGCCAGCGCGATCGGCAGATCGAAGCGTCCGGATTCCTTGGGCAGATCGGCCGGGGCGAGGTTGACCGTGATGCGCCGCGCCGGGAATTCGAAGCGCGCGTTCTGGATCGCCGCACGCACACGGTCGCGCGCTTCCTTCACTTCGGTTTCCGGCAAGCCCACCAGCGTGAACGCCGGCAGGCCGTTGGCCAGATGCGCCTCCACCACCACCTCGGGCGCATCCATGCCGTTTAAGGCCCGGCTTTTGACGACGGCGACGGCCACCTGTCTACTCTTCGTCGCGTTGCTGCTTTTCCAGTTCAGCCAGGCGCGCCTCCAGTTGCGCCAGCTTCTCGCGGGTGCGCGCCAGCACCTCGGTCTGCACATCGAATTCCTCGCGCGTCACCATATCCAGCTTGCCGAGCATCGACGTCACCCCGGCCTTCAGGTTTTGTTCGATGTCCTTCGCGGGCGATTGCTTCAATACCTCGCCCAGCTTGCTGGCCAGGTCGTTGATAAAAGCGGGATTGGGGAATTTCGGATTTGGGTTCATGTGACCTCCAATTAATGCAGCGAGTGTAGCAAGCGCGGGGCATATCGCGCAGTAGCGCACCCGCTCGCAGCGTACGGCACAAAGAGGGTGCATGAAGATTTTAAGGTGCACCACATAAGTGCGATCTATGCTTTAGTACGCAGAGGGCTAAATGTAAGTCACTGAAACATAATGAATTATTAACTGGCACGGCTTGTGCTGTGCTTTGAGTGCGATTTTGCGCGACTTTATTTCCGGAGAAACTCATGAAAAAACTTGTACACGCTTTGGTCCTGACCGGTCTGGTAGGCATGCCTACTTTTGCAATGGCTGCTGAAGAGAGCCCGCACAGCTTGAGCGCCAACGTGGGGATGTACAGCGACTACGTTTTCCGCGGCATTTCCCAAACCGGTGGCGACCCCGCGGTGCAGGGTGGCCTGGACTATTCGCACAGCAGCGGCTTTTACCTCGGCACATGGGGTTCCAATGTGGGTTGGATTGAAGACTTCCAGGGCTACGACTCGGGCAACGTGGAGATCGACCTCTACGGCGGTTTCCGTGGCGACATCGGCAGCACGGGTCTGACCTTCGACGTCGGCGCAATCAAGTACATGTTCCCGGGAGATGACGGTGGCGCTACCAAAGCTGACACCACCGAGATTTACGGTGCCCTGGGCTGGAAATGGTTCACCGCCAAGTATTCCTACTACGTCAGCGATGAGGTCTTTGGCTTCGCCAATGCCGATGGTTCGGACTATCTGGGTCTTTCCGCAAGCCTGCCGGTCGGCGAAACCGGCCTGACCTTGGGTGCGAGCTGGGGCACGTTCAGCTTCGAGAACAACGACGCCCAGGACTACGAGGATTGGAGTGTCAGCGCGGCCTATGACATGGGCAAGCTGAGCAGCGTGACATCGGGTGTGACCGTCGGCTTGAAATACTCCGATACCGATGCAGACAGCGCTGTCTGGACTGATGCCAACGGTAAGTTCCTCGGTAAAGACACGACCACCGTGTGGATTTCCAAGGCTTTTTAATCGCTGACTAATTGGAGCGACTCAAACGGTCGCTCCATTCCCCCCTCTTATTTGGGAGATGACATGAAATTCGTAACGGCAATCATCAAGCCGTTCAAGCTGGATGAAGTGCGCGAGGCCTTGTCGGCCATCGGCGTCACCGGCTTGACGGTCACGGAAGTGAAGGGATTTGGGCGCCAGAAGGGCCATACCGAGCTGTATCGCGGCGCGGAATACGTGGTCGACTTTTTGCCCAAAGTGAAAATTGAAGTGGCCATCAAGGCCGAGTTGCTGGAGCGCGTGATCGAGTCGATCGAGAAGGCAGCCAACACCGGCAAGATCGGCGACGGCAAGATTTTTGTCACCAGCCTGGAGCAGGTCGTGCGCATCCGCACGGGCGAATCCGGCCCTGACGCCCTCTAAGGAGCATGAACATGAAAAAACTATTTGCTTCGTTGGGCCTAATGGCCTTCCTGCTTGCACCCGGCGTCGGCCTGGCGCAAGAAGCGGTGGAACCCGTGATGGAATCGGTGTCCGAAGTGGTTGAAGCGGTTGAAGCTGTGGTCGAAGCTGCGCCGGCCGAAGAAGCCGCTGCGCCGGTACCGGATAAGGGCGATACCACCTGGATGATGCTCTCCACCATCATCGTCATCATGATGACGATTCCCGGTCTGGCCCTGTTCTATGGCGGTTTGGTGCGTGCCAAAAACATGCTGTCGGTGCTGACCCAGGTCATGGCCATCTTCTGTCTGATCTCGATTCTGTGGGTGGTGTACGGCTACTCGCTGGCGTTCGGCGATGGGGGAGGCCTCAACTGGATGATCGGCGACCTGTCGAAAATGTTCCTTGCGGGCATTACCGCAGACAGCACGGCGGCGACCTTCAGCGATGGCGTGGTGATCCCCGAGTTCATCTTCGTGGCCTTCCAGCTGACCTTCGCGGCAATTACCGTTGCGCTGATCGCCGGTGGCCTGGCCGAGCGGGTGAAGTTCTCCGCCCTGCTGGTGTTCGGCGCACTGTGGTTCACCTTCTCCTACCTGCCGATCACCCACATGGTGTGGGCAACCGGCGGCTACCTGTTCGAAGCGGGCGACCTCGACTTCGCGGGCGGCACGGTGGTGCACATCAACTCCGGTATCGCAGCGCTGGTCGGCGCCCTGGTGCTGGGCAAGCGTATCGGCTACGGCCGTGACGCGATGCCGCCGCACAACCTGGCGATGACCATGATCGGCGCCTCGTTGCTGTGGGTGGGCTGGTTCGGCTTCAACGCCGGCTCCAACCTCGAAGCCAACGGCGGCACCACGCTGGCCTTCATCAACACCGTTCTTGCACCGGCCGCAGCAGGCATGTCCTGGATGTTCGCGGAATGGATGCTGCGCGGCAAGCCGTCGATGCTGGGTCTCGCTTCGGGTGTCGTCGCGGGTCTGGTAGCGGTGACCCCGGCTGCGGGTCTGGTCGGGCCGATGGGCGCGATCGTCCTCGGCGCGATCGCTGGCGTGGTCTGCCTGTGGGGTGTCACCGGTCTGAAGCGTGCGCTGGGCTACGATGACTCGCTCGACGTGTTCGGCATCCACGGCATCGGCGGCATCGTCGGCGCTATCGGCACCGGTATCTTCGTCTCGCCGGCTCTGGGCGGCGTGGGCGTGGATGACTACACGATGGCCGGTCAGGTCATGACGCAGGCCACCGGCGTGCTCATCACCATCGTCTGGTCGGGTGTGGTCAGCTTTGTGCTGTTCAAGTTGATCGACATGACCATGGGTCTACGCGTCAGCGAAGAACAGGAACGCGAAGGTCTCGATACCGCCAGCCATGGCGAGCGGGCCTACAACCTGTAAACCATCCTTTCTCCGAAGGAAGCTGGGGCGCTCTGCAGAGCGCCCCTTTTTTATTGGTGCGCCCCGCGAGGCATCGCCCGCACCCTGCCAATCCTTCGCGTCTTCCCCCGTATTGTCCCGCCGGTATCCGAAATCATTGCGGGTGGGTGGGCTCAAGAACCCCTGATAGCGAAAAACGTGCAGAACTGCGCGCCGCCATTGCCTGGAATTCCCGGCAATGTCAGCCGGCCAGTTTGTCCCCTTTGCCACCGGGACCTTGGCGCTGCCCGGCAACGGCGTGGCAGTTGAGTTCAAATGACGGGTTCGACCAAAAGCAGGCGTTCCCGATGGTGGCCAATCTCGATCAATGGCTCCGGCCCAGGCTGGAGAGTGACCGGGGCCCGGATGTGTCGTGAGCGGATATCCACTACGTGTCGGCTTGGGTTTGTCGGGCGAAGGGCTTCGACGCAACGCCTCGCGTCAGCTTGTTTTGCCGTCATCCCGCCAGTTCGCCCTTCGAGGGCGAGGAACAACCAGTCAGGTTTCTACCTGTCCAGCATGAGCCGTCGCGCACCCAGTCGCGTGGGTTGCCAGTCCAGCCTGTCGTAGAAGGCGAGCGCGGGCGTGTTGTCGAGGTCGGCGAGCAGTTGCGCGCGGACGGCTCCCTGGCTGCGCGCCCAGTCCAGCACGGCGTCGAGCAGGGCGCGTCCGAGTCCGTGTCCGCGCCAGTCTTCCCGCACCACCACGTCCTCGATCCAGGCCGAGGGGGCGCCTTCTGCGGTGGAGATCACCAGCTGCACGGTGGCCATGCCGACGGCACGCGAAGAGTGGTCGCGCGCGATGGCGACGTGGCCAGTGGGCGAGGCGAGCAGCGCAGCGAGGCCGCGGCGCTGCTTGTCGGTGTTCGGCCTGAAATCCTGCTCGATGGAGAACAGCACGCCGAGCAGTTCGATGAGTTCGGGAATGTCGGCTTCGCTGGTAGGCGTGATCTGGACGTTCTTCATGTCTCGACGGGTGTGGGGTAGACGATGGTGGCGAGGAAGCGGATCGGCACTTCGATCAGCTTTTCCGGACCGTGCGGCACTTCGCCGCGAAAGCTCAGCGAGTCGCCGGGGGTGAGCAGATAGGTGTGCTGGCCGTGGCGGTATTCCATGCGGCCTTCCAGCATGTAGAGGAACTCGGTGCCGGGGTGCTCGAAAACGGGGAAGGTGGCGTCCTGCGAGTCGATGGTGATGAGAAAGGGCTCGAAGACCTTGGTCGGCCCCTGATCATAGGCCAGCAGATGATAGGTGTGGCCGCGTTTGGTGCCACGCCGCACGACTTCCATGCCTTCTCCCTTCTTCACCAGCTGGGCGCTGCCTTCCGGCACATCGTAGTTGCGGAACAGGACGGACAGCGAGACGCCGAGTGCGTGCGCCAGGCGGTTCAGGGTTTCCAGACTGGTCGCTGTCTGCGCGTTCTCGATCTTGGACAGCATGCCGCGGCTGATGCCGGCCCGATCCGCCACATCGGCGATGGTCAGGCCGTGGCGCTGGCGCAGGTCGCGGATCGCGTTGCCCAGATAGCGTTCCAGCGCGCCGGACGCCGCTTCCGGCGAATCGGCTTCCAGGGAGTCGGGCGGGGTATCCATGGGCGAATTATGGCACGGTGAAAATATTCACACAAAGAAAAATAGTTGACTCTTGTTAATCGAGTGATGCATTATGTGAACTAATGTTTCGTTGTGAGAAATATCGGATGTCTTCCGCCCGTCGCTACACTCTGACGCTGACCTGCCCCGACCGGGTCGGCATCGTCGCTGCCGTGAGCGGCCTGATCGCGCAGCATCAGGGCTGGATCGTCGAGGCCAGCCATCACGCCGATGAGCCGGCGAAGCGCTTTTTCCTGCGTCAGGAAATCCGCGCCGACTCGCTGCCATTCGATGTCGCAAGCTTGCGCGAGAAGTTCGCGCCGATTGCCGCAGCGTTCGACATGGACTGGCGCATCAGCGACTCGGCAGAAAAGAAGCGGGTGGTGGTTCTAGTGTCGAAACAGGAGCACTGCCTGTATGACTTGCTGGCGCGCTGGCAGTCGAAGGAACTGGATATCGATATCCCCTGCGTGATCTCGAACCATGAAACCTTTCGCGGCTTCGTCGAGTGGCATGGCATTCCCTTCCATCACGTGCCGGTGATGCCGGACGACAAGGAGGCCGCCTACGCCGAGGTGCAGCGCCTGTTCGAGGACTATCGCGGCGACACCATGGTGCTGGCGCGCTACATGCAGATTCTGTCTCCTGGGCTGTGCCGCGCCTATCCGGGGCGGATCATCAACATCCACCACAGCTTTTTGCCCAGCTTCGTCGGCGCGCGGCCTTATCACCAGGCCTTTGAACGCGGCGTCAAACTGATCGGCGCGACCTGTCACTACGTCACCGAGGACCTCGACCAGGGTCCGATCATCGAGCAGGACGTGATCCGCATCGACCACTCGGATTCGCCCGAGGACATGGTGCGTTACGGAAAAGACATCGAGAAGACCGTGCTGGCCCGCGGCCTCAGGTACCACCTGGAAGACCGCGTGCTGACCCACGGCAACAAGACCGTGGTGTTCCGCTAGGAGAATCACATGCCCTGGAGACTGCTTCGTTTCGCGCTGTCCGACAAGCATCCTGAGCCGCGGATGTTCACGCGCCACGACACGCTCAAGCCGGCGTACGACGTCGTCATCATCGGCGGCGGCGGCCACGGCCTCGCGGCCGCCTACTACCTCGCGCGCGACCACGGCATCACCAACGTCTGCGTGCTGGAAAAGGGCTACCTCGGCGGCGGCAACACCGGACGCAACACCACCATCATCCGCTCCAACTACCTGACGCCCGAAGGCGTGAAGTTCTACGACGAATCGGTCCGGCTGTGGCAGGACCTCTCCACGGACTTCGATCTGAACCTGTTCTACTCGAATCGAGGCCACTTCACGTTGGCGCACACGGACGCGGCGCTGCGCACCAGCCGCTGGCGCGCCGAGGTGAACAAGCATTTCGGCATCGAATCGGAGGTGGTCGGCCCCGAAGCGGTGAAGAAGGCGGCGCCGATGATCGACCTGTCCTGCGGCGGCCACGCCCCCATACTCGGTGCGCTGTATCACGCGCCCGGCGCGGTGGCGCGCCACGACGCCGTGGCCTGGGGCTACGGCCGCGGCGCCGACATGCGTGGGGTGGAAATCCACCAGCGCACCGAAGTGCTCGGCATCGACGTCGCCGGCGGCAAGGTCACCGGGGTGCGCACCAATCGCGGCAACATTGCGACGAACAAGGTTCTTTGCGCGGTCGCCGGATCGACGCCGCGCGTCCTCGACATGGTGGGCATCCGCTCGCCCATCACTATCCATCCGCTACAGGCCATGGTCAGCGAGCCGGTCAAGCCGTGGCTCGATCCCATCCTGGTGTCCGGCAGCCTGCACGTCTACATCAGCCAGTCGGCGCGCGGCGAACTGGTGATGGGGGCGTCGCTCGATCCCTACGAAGTGCAGAGCACACGCTCGACCTTCGACTTCCCGGAAGGCCTGTCGGCGCACATGCTCGACATGTTCCCCTTCCTGTCGAACGTCAAGGTGATGCGCCAGTGGGCCGGCATGGCCGACATGACGCCGGACTTCGCGCCCATCATGGGCAGGACGCCGGTCGAGGGTTTCTACCTTGACGGCGGTTGGGGCACCTGGGGCTTCAAAGCCACACCGGTGTGCGGCAAGACCATGTCGTATACCGTCGCCAACGACCGCAACCATGAGCTCATCACCGGCTTTACGCTCGACCGTTTCCGCAAATTCGAATTGACCGGCGAGAAGGGCGCCGCCTCGGTGGGTCACTGAGATGAAGATCATGACCTGCCCCGTCAACGGCCCGCGCGCCATTTCGGAATTCGCCTACGGCGGCGAGATCCGGCCCATGCCCGATCCGGCGACCTGCAGCGACGACGAATGGGCCGACTACATCTTCAACCGCAACGGATCGCCAGGGGTGAAGCGCGAATGGTGGTGTCATACGCCATCCAACACCTGGTTCGTCGCCGAACGCGACACGGCGCGCGACGTGATCGTGCGTACTTATCTGTATGCGGAGGACTGCTGAGATGCGCCTGCCTCTCCAATCCGGCGAATGGATCGACCGCAGCAAACCGCTCGGCTTCCGTTTCGAGGGCCGTGAATACAAGGGCTTCGCCGGCGATACCGTCGCCAGCGCGTTGTGGGCCAGCGGCGTCAGCGTGCTCGGCCATTCGTTCAAATACCATCGCCCGCGCGGCATCCTGTCCGCCGCCAATCACGATGTCAACGCGCTGATGCAGTCGGGCGGAACGCCCAACGTGCGCGCCGACGCGACGCCGCTGGCCGTAAGCATGGCACTCACCGCGGTCAATACCTTCGGCTCGCTGGAGCGCGATGCCGGTAGCGTGCTCGGCTGGTTCGCCCGCTTCTTGCCGGTCGGCTTCTACTACAAGGCTTTCCACAACAAGCGGCTGTTCCCGCTGTGGGAACGCATGTTTCGTGCGATGACTGGACTGGGGCGGGTTGACTTTGCCACGCCGCGCCTGCGCACGCCTAAGCGCTACGGCTTCTGCGACGTGCTGGTGGTCGGCGGTGGGCCATCGGGCCTGAGCGCTGCGCTGGCGGCGGCAGCGCAGGGGGCGGATGTGGTGCTGGTCGACGAGAATGCGCGGCTCGGCGGCAGCACGCACGGTGCCTCCGATCTCGTCGATCAGATCTCGCTGCATCCGCGCATCCGCGTTTTCACCGAGACGTACGCCGCCGGTTATTACGCCGACCACTGGGTGCCGCTGGTCGAGCCCGATCGCATCACCAAGATGCGCGCCCGTGCCGTCGTCGTCGCGGCCGGCGCCTACGAGCAGCCCGCAGTGTTCCGCTACAACGACCTGCCGGGGATCATGCTCGCCTCCGCCGCGCAGCGCCTGATCCTGCGCTATTCAGTGCGACCGGCTGAGCGCGTCGTGCTGCTCGCGGCCAACGCGGACGCCTATCGTGCACTGCCGGATTTCATCGACGCCGGCATCAAGCTGGCCGCGGTAGTCGACCTGCGAGCCGTGGTGCCGCCCGAACAGTCCGCCCTGCTCGCCGCGCGCGGCATCCCGCTCTTCGCCAACCATGTCATCGCCGAGGCGCTGCCCGCCCAAGGCGGCAAACGGCTCGCCGCTGTGAAGCTTGCATCCATGGGCAGCCTCGAACCGGCCGCCGAGATCGCCTGCGACGGCGTGTTCATGAGCGTGGGATGGGCGCCGGCTGCGGCACTGCTGTACCAGGCGGGAACGAAGATGCGCTACGACAATGGCGTGCAGCAGTTCGTCCCCGACCAGCTGCCTGACGGCGTCTTCGCCTGCGGCCGCGTCAACGGCATTCACACCCCCGAATCCCGATTGCTCGACGGCGAGCGTGCGGGAAGCGCGGCGGCAGCCCACTGCGGCTGCGGCACGGCGAAATCCGTGAGCGCGGCGGCCGAGACGGCATCGCCGACCCATCCCTGGCCCATCGTGTCACATCCCAAGGGCAAGAATTTCATCGACTTCGACGAGGATCTGCAGCTCGTCGACCTCGAGAACGCGATCCAGGAAGGCTTCGACAATATCGAATTAATGAAGCGCTTCTCAACCGTCGGCATGGGGCCGAGCCAGGGCAAGCACTCGAACATGAACGCGCTGCGCGTGCTGGCGCGCGCCACCGGGTCAACGCCGGGCGAAGTCGGCACTACCACCGCGCGCCCCTTCTTCCATCCGGTGCCGATGTCGCATCTGGCCGGCCGCGGCTTTACGCCCGAGCGGCGCACCCCGATGCATCATCGGCACGCCGCGGCCGGTGCGGTGTGGATGCCGGCCGGGGCGTGGCAACGGCCCGAGTACTACGCGGTCACCGGGCAGACGCGCGCGCAATGCATCGAGGGCGAGGTGCGGGCGGTGCGCAACGGGGTGGGACTCATCGACGTCGGCACGCTGGGCAAGCTGGAAATCCGCGGCCCGCAGGCAGCCGAGTTTCTGGAGCGCGTCTATATCTCGAAGTACGCCGGGCTCAAGGTCGGTATGACGCGCTACGCCGTGATGTGCGACGAGTCCGGCGTGGTGATCGACGACGGCGTGGTGGCGCGGCTGGCCGACGACCACTTCTATTTCACCACCACCACCTCGGGCGCAGCGCTGATCTACCGCGAACTGTCGCGCTGGAACACGCTGTGGAAGATGGACTGCGGCATCGTCAACCTCACCGGCGCGATGGCGGCAATGAATCTCGCCGGGCCGACGGCGAAGGCGGTGCTCGAAGGACTCACTGACGTCGATCTGTCCTTTCCCTACCTCGCGGTACGCGAGGGCACGGTCGCCGACGTGCCGGCGCGGTTGATGCGGGTCGGCTTCGTCGGCGAATGGGGCGTCGAAATCCACGTCCCCGCCGAGCACGGTGCTGCGGTGTGGGATGTACTGATGACAGCCGGAAACACGCGTGGCATCCGTCCCTTCGGCGTCGAGGCACAGCGCCTGCTGCGGCTGGAGAAAGGCCACATCATCATCGGCCAGGACACCGACGGCCTCACCACGCCGGGCGAGGCGGCGCTCGACTGGGCGGTGAAGATGGACAAGCCCTTCTTCGTCGGCCAGCGCAGCCTCGCGGTTGTCGCCAGCAAGCCGCGCCGCCAGCAGCTGGTCGGCTTCATGCTGCCGGCCGGGCACGCAGGCGACGCGCCGAAGGAATGCCACCTGGTGATCGAGAACGGCGAGATCGCCGGCCGCGTCACCAGCATCGCCTGGTCACCGACGCTGTCTCGCCACATCGGGCTTGCTTACGTGCAGTCGGGTATGGCCGCGTTGGGGAATGCCTTCACGATTCGCCTCTCGGACGGTTCGCTGGTCACCGCCGAGGTGGTGAAGACGCCTTTCTACGATCCCGATAACCTGCGCCAGAAGGAGCCGGCATGAGCGCGATCACTTTTGAAAACGTCTCCCACACGCCGCGCGTCGGGGCGAAGGGCGCGGGTGCCGCTGCCTGGCTCGCCGCGCTTGGCCTTCCGGTGCCGCGCGCGCACAACAGCTGGCTGCTGGTGCCCGGCGGGCTGATCGCGCGCCTGGGCCACACTGAATTCCTTGTCGAGGGATCGGAGGCTGCGAAGCTTGCCGCGCCGCTCGCGCCTGGTGTCTATCCAGTGCTGCGCCAGGACACGGCGCTGGTGCTGAAAGGCGCGCGCCTCAACGAGCTGCTGCTGGAAACCTGCAGCGTCGACTTCCGCGCGCTCGATCTGGCTGCACGTCCGGTGGTGCTGACCTCGATGGCCGGCGTCGGCGTCACCGTCATTCCGGGTGAGGAAGAAGGCATGCTGTGTTGCCGTATCTGGTGCGACAGCACCTACGGCGAATGGTTTTTCGAAACGCTGACCGGCGTCGCCGGCGAACTTGCGCAATCCAGTCATCCATACCATCAGGGGGCCACACCATGAATCTTGCAGAAGCCAGGAAGTTTCTCGCAAAAAACAACGTCAAGTCCGTGCTGGCCCAGTTCGTGGATATTCACGGCACGGCCAAAGCCAAGTCGGTGCCGGCCTCGCACTTCGAGGACATCCTCAATGCCGGCGCCGGCTTTGCCGGCTTCGCGGTGTGGGGAATGGGCATCGAGCCGCACGGCCCCGACTACATGGCGGTCGGTGACCTTTCTACGCTGTCGCTGGTGCCGTGGCAGCCCGGCTATGCGCGCATCGTTTGCGACGGCCACGTGCACGGCAAACCCTGGGATTTTGATACGCGCGTCACGCTGAAAAAACAGATCGCCCGGCTGGACAAACTGGGCATGACCCTGATGACCGGCCTCGAACCCGAGTTCTCGCTGCTGAAGCGCAGCATGGCGGGCAAGATCGTGCCGTGCGAGGACAGCGACACGCTCGCCAAGCCCTGCTACGACTACAAGGGCCTGTCGCGCTCGCGCGCCTTTCTCGACAAGTTGGTAGACAGCCTGGTCGCGGTCGGCATTGACGTCTATCAGGTCGACCACGAGGACGCCAACGGCCAGTTCGAGATCAATTACACCTACGAGGATTGCCTGACCTCGTGCGACCACTACATCTTCTTCAAGATGGCCGCCGCCGAGATCGCCAGCGAGATGGGCCTGATCTGCTCCTTCATGCCCAAGCCCTTCGCCAACCGCCCGGGCAACGGCATGCACATGCACATGAGCCTGTCGGACGGAAAGAAGAACCTGTTCCTCGACAAGAAGGACAAGCGCGGACTCGACCTGTCGCCGCTGGCCTACCAGTTCGCCGCCGGCTTGCTGAATCACGGCCCGGCGCTGGCTGCGATCT
This sequence comes from Thiobacillus sp., assembly GCA_051305915.1. GTDB lineage: Bacteria > Pseudomonadota > Gammaproteobacteria > Burkholderiales > Thiobacillaceae > Thiobacillus. Next base: position 12,048 of record JBPPMF010000048.1, read on the forward strand.
GTGCGCCGACGGTGAACTCCTACAAGCGCCTGGTCGTCGGCCGTTCGCTGACCGGCGCGACCTGGGCACCGGCCTACATCAGCTACGGCGACAACAACCGCTCGTCGATGGTGCGCATCCCCGGCGGCCGGCTGGAGCTGCGCCTGCCCGACGGTGCCTGCAATCCCTATCTCACCACCGCAGCGGTGATCGCTGCCGGCCTCGACGGTATCGAGCACAAGCTCGATCCGGGCGAGCCGCACAACGTCAACCTCTATGAGCTCAGCGACGCCGAACTGAAGAAGGAAAAGATCGGTATCTTGCCGCAGAACCTGCACGAGGCGCTCACCGCGCTGGAAAAGGACAAGGTGATCCGTGACGCGCTGGGTCCGGTTGCCGACGAGTTCCTCAAGCTCAAGCACATGGAATGGGTCGAGTACATGCGCCACGTCTCCGAGTGGGAAATCGAAAGTTATCTGGAATTCTTCTGAAAGGACCTGGCCATGTGTGGAATCGTTGGACTGCTGGTGAAGAAGCCGGCGTTAAGACCCCGCCTCGGCGAGTTGATGGTGCCGATGCTGATCGGCATGACCGAGCGCGGCCCTGATTCGGCCGGGCTGGCCGTGTTCACCGAACCACTGGGGGAGAACGAACGCAAGATCAGTCTGTATTCCGGGATGAGCGAGGAAGGCGCGGACTTCAACTGGCTAGGCCTCGGCCATGAACTGAAGGCACATCTTGGAATTGAGGCGAAGATCACGCCGCAGGGTAACCACGCCATCCTCACCGCGGCCATCGCGCCGGATACGGTCAAGCGCTGGATCAAGGAGCGCTATCCGAAGTTGCACATCCTCTCCACCGGGCGCTCGATCGATCTCTACAAGGACATCGGCACGCCGGCCGAGGTGGCCGCGCGCTATGCCTTCAGCGGGCTCGCCGGCAGCCATCTGGTTGGCCACACGCGGATGGCGACCGAATCGGCAGTGACGCCGGACCGCGCCCACCCTTTCACCGCCGGCGAGGATTTCTGCCTGGTGCATAACGGCTCGCTGTCGAATCCCTACGGCGTGCGCCGCATGCTGGAACCGCACGGCATCCGCTTCGAAACCGACAACGACACCGAGGCCGCCTGCCGTTTCCTCGAATGGCGGCTGCGCGAAGGCGATGACCTGGAGACCGCGTTGCAGAAAGGCTTTGAAGAACTGGACGGCTTCTACACCTTCCTCATGGGCACCGCAGACAAGCTGGCCCTGATCCGTGACCCTTTCGCCTGCAAGCCGGCGGTGGTGGCGGAAACCGACGACTACGTTGCGATCGCCTCCGAATTCCGCTCGCTGGCGCATCTGCCCGACATCAAGCACGCCATGGTGTTCGAGCCCGCACCCGAGGAGATGTACGTATGGAACGCATGAGATTCGACCTTGCGCAGGTTTCGCTGCGCGAGCTGAATTCCTTCCTCCACAAGGACGCCCCGGCCCAGGGCGTGCGCCAGGTCGTGGTGACGAATCCTGACGGCGCCCACAACATTGCCGTCGGCCTCGACTGTCCGGTCGAAGTCGAGGTGCACGGGCACGCCGGCTATTACGCGGGCGGCATGAACAAGACCGGCACGGTCACGATCTTCGGCAGCGCCGGCACCGGCGTGGCCGAGAACATGATGTCCGGCCGCGTGCATGTCAAGGGCTTCGCCTCCAACGGCGCCGGCGCCTCGATGCACGGCGGTCTGCTGGTCATCGACGGCGACGCCGGCCTGCGCTGTGGCATCTCATTGAAGGGCGGCGACATCGTCGTCGGCGGATCGGTCGGCAGCTTTTCCGCCTTCATGGCACAGGCCGGGCGCATAGTGATCTGCGGCGATGCCGGCGATGCGCTGGGCGATTCGCTGTATGAGGCCGTGCTCTACGTGCGGGGCAGCATCAAGTCGCTCGGCGCCGACGCGCAGATCGAGCCGATGGGCGAGGCCGACTACGCAACGGTCAAGGAATTGCTCGATGCCGCCGGCCTGAATCACGACCCGCACGATTTCAAGCGCGTGGCCTCGGCCCGCAGCCTTTATCACTGGAACGCCGACGCGGATCAGGAGTACTGACATGAGCAGCAACGACCACCCCAAGACCATCGCCAAAGAGGCGTCCTTCGGCTACGACCGCAAGACCATCGACTACATCCGCAACGCGGCGGCGCATGGCCTGTATGAAATCCGCGGCATGGGCGCCAAGCGCAAGTTGCCGAATTTCGACGATCTGGTCTTCCTCGGCGCCTCGCTGTCACGCTACCCGCTCGAGGGCTATCGCGAGAAGTGCTCGACAAAAACCGTACTCGGCACCCGCTTCGCGACCAAGCCGATCGAGCTCGAGATTCCCATCACCATCGCCGGCATGAGCTTCGGTTCGCTGTCCGCCAACGTCAAGGAAGCGCTGGGTCGCGCCGCGAGCGAAGTCGGCACCTCGACCACCACCGGCGATGGCGGCATGACACAGGAAGAGCGACTGTCGTCGAAGACCCTGGTCTACCAGTGTCTGCCTTCGCGCTACGGCTTCAACCCGGACGACGTGCGCCGCGCCGACGCCATCGAGATGGTGATCGGTCAGGGTGCCAAGCCGGGCGGCGGCGGCATGCTGCTGGGGCAGAAGGTGTCGCCGCGCGTCGCCGCCATGCGCACGCTGCCGGCCGGCATCGACCAGCGCTCGGCCTGCCGCCACCCCGACTGGACCGGCCCGGACGATCTGGCGATCAAGATCCACGAGATGCGTGAACTGACTGACTGGGAAAAGCCGATCTACGTCAAGGTCGGCGCCACCCGCACCTTCAATGACGTCAAGCTCGCCGTCCATTCCGGCGCCGACGTCGTCGTGGTCGACGGCATGCAAGGCGGCACCGCCGCAACCCAGACCTGCTTCATCGAGCACGTCGGCATCCCCACCCTGGCGGCGCTGCGCCAGGCGGTGGATGCGCTGGAAGACCTGAACATGAAGGGCAAGGTGCAGCTCATCGTTTCCGGCGGCATCCGCAGCGGCCCTGACGTCGCCAAGGCGCTGGCGATGGGTGCCGACGCCGTGTCGATCGGTCAGGGCGTGCTGATCGCGCTGGGCTGCAACCACGACAGCTACTGGCAGGACGGTGCGCACCACGACGCGACCGCCGGCTACGCAGCGCTGGGCACCGCGCCCGGCTACTGCCACCACTGCCACACCGGCAAGTGCCCGGTCGGCATCACCACCCAGGACGCGGTGCTTGAGCAGCGTCTGACCCCCGAGGTCGGCGCGCGCCACCTGAAAAACTACCTGAAGACGCTGAACATGGAGTTGACCACCATCGCCCGCGCCTGCGGCAAGCAGAACGTGCATCACCTCGAACGTGAGGATCTGGTGGCATTGACGGTGGAGGCCGCCGCGATGGCTCGCCTGCCACTCGCCGGAACCGCGTGGGTCCCAGGATCGGCCGGCTATTAAGCGAGCGCAACACCTCGCTGGGCTGGGCCGCAAGGTCTGCCACTGTGTCGTGGCTATGACCACCGACAACTGCCCCGCCCTCTCAATCGCGAGGGCGGGGCAGTTGTCTTCGTTCAGCGGTCACTGAGAGTCGGGCAGGCCCGGTGCGCCTGTAAGACGTAAGTCGGCTCCAGTTCTCCGAAGGAAGCCGGGGCGCTCTGCAGGGCGCCCCTTTTTTATTGCCTGGCACGCGACGTGCGATGGATTACGGCAGCGAACGGGTTTCCCTATTTGAACAGGAAGAGCAGTTTCTCGTCGCCTACTTCGATCGTGTCGTTGGGCGACAGGGGGCGGGGCTCATGGCCGATGGATTTCCCGTTCAGGCGCGCTGGGGTTTTCCCCTCGACATGGGTGATGAAATAGCCGTGCGGGCGGGAGTTGATCACGGCAAGCTGCTTGCCGGGTATGCCGAAGACATGCAGCACCTCGGACAATTCGATTTCCCGGCTTGACCGGGTACCATTGAACGCGCGGATCAGCCCCAGCCGCCCCCCTTTCTTGAGGCGGAACGCCTTCTTTGCCGTCGCCAGCGAATAGGCGCCGACCGGCTGGGCGGGCGCGTTGCGCTCCAGGTCCGAGGCCTGAATGATCATCGTCCTGTCGAAGCTGGGGCCATCGATTGCCTTATGGTTCCGGTAGCGAATCTGCACGCCGGCAATCTCGATGACGTCGTCGTTTTGAAGGATGTGCCGGGTAACGGGCTGGCCATTCACCACAGTGCCATTGGTGCTGCCCAGGTCTTCCAGGATGTCATCGTTGCCGATCGAGGCGATGCGGGCATGCGAGCGGCTGACGCCATCGATGGCCAGGCACAGGTCGCTGTCGGGCAGGCTACCGATCGTGAAGCTGGCATCGTTGAGAAACCGGTTTTCGGTGACCGTGCCGTTTTGACTGACGATGAGTTTTGCCATGGGCTTTAGCGTCCAAAGAGCCAGCCGAAAAAGCCTTGCTTTTTCGCTGCTGGGGAGGTTTGCGTTCCGACCTTCGCCAGAATGACGGAGATGTTGTCTTCGCCGCCGTTGTCGTTGGCGATCATGACCAGCTGGCTGGCGGCAAGCGGCAGGTTGGCCTGGAGCGAATTGAGCACCAGTTCGATGTCCGCGTTGTCGACCATGTCGTTCAGGCCATCCGAGCAGAGCAGGTAGAGGTCGCCCGGCAGGGCTTCGCACGCGTCCAGCGCAACGTCCACCTCGGCCTGCAGGCCCAGTCCGCGCGTCACCAGATGACGGTTGTGGGAGGTAGCCGCGGCCTCCGTGCTGAGGATTCCCTGGTCGATCTGCTCCTGCAGCAAGGAATGGTCATGCGTCAGCAATTCCAGCCGGTTCGCGCGCAGCCGATAGATGCGGGAATCGCCGATGTGCGCCAGGGTGACGTGGTTGTTTTGAAGCAGTAGCAGTGCCAGGGTTGAGCCCATGGCCTGTTCCCGGCTGGTGTGCTCGCGCTGCGCGCGGCTTTCGCCTTCCAGATAGATCGCGCGGTTGGCTCGCTTGACGACCTCTTCCAGGACGGCGGCCACCCCGCCGTCCTGGCGCGTTTTATCCTTCAGGGCCTCGGTCAATCCCTCGACAATGACCTGG
>JBPPMF010000055.1:0-6665 GCA_051305915.1 Thiobacillus sp.
CGCAGGGTGGAACTGCGGCAGTGGGCCGGGATCGTCCGACACGGAAATATCCGGGTCGATGAGGATGATCGACGGCAGATCGAGCGACGCTTCACGCTGGGTGATGCCGCGCGGCATGTCGCTGGGCGTGAGGTCTTCTGCGCCAGGGGCGGCCTGCGGTGTTTCCTCGGCGGTGGCGAGTTCGGCCTCGATGACCTCAGGTTCGGCAGATGGTGCGGCTTCTGGCGCGGGCGGTACGGCCACAGGCACCGGGGGGAGCGGTGAGCCATCTGCCAGCAGCAGGCTCAGGTGAGCATCGAAAGATTCCCCGCACACGCTGCATTGCACCCAGCCCCGTGCAGCGTCGAGCTGGTCCGCCCCAAGGCGGAACACGCTGGCGCAATGTGGGCAGGTGGTGCGGTAAGTCACTTTTTGGTGCCGGCCAGACGCACCCATCCTTCGTCGGTCGCGGGTGAGTCAAAAACGAACCATTCGCGATAAACGGCCATAACCTCCTCCGCCTGCTCGGCCAGAATGCCGGACAGCACCAACTGGCCGCCCGGGCGGACCCGGCCGGCGAGCAGGGGCGCCATGCCCTTCAACGGATTGGTGAGGATATTGGCCACGACGACATCGTACTGTCCGGGTGCGAGTTCACCGGGCAGGCAGAAATGTGCGTGCACGTCATTCAGGTCGGCGTTGTCGCGCGAGGCAGTGACGGCTTGTTCGTCGATGTCGACGCCATCGATCCGCGCTGCACCGAGCTTGGCGGCGGCAATCGCGAGGATGCCGCTGCCGCATCCGTAGTCCAGCACAGTTTTACTGTCAGCGAGATGCGTATCGAGCCAGCGCAGGCACAGCCGTGTGGTGGGGTGGCTGCCGGTGCCGAAGGCGAGACCGGGGTCGAGCTTGAGGTTGATCGCGCTGCTGTCTGGCGCGTCGTGCCAGGTCGGCACAATCCACAGCCGCGGCGAAATCGGGATGGGATCAAACTGCGACTGGGTGAGCCGCACCCAGTCCTGTTCGGCTACGGTTTCGATGGTGTATTCGGTGGGGGCGGGAATGCCCGCGAGTTTTGCCGCCACCGCCAGCGTTGCGCCTACATCGGCGTGTTCGTCCAGCAATACCAGCGCGATGCTGTGCGGCCACAGTTCCGCTGTCGGGTAATCCGGCTCGCCGAACAGCGGTGTTTCATCCACCGTGCCGGCGTCGGCGTCTTCCAGCGACACCGACAGCGCGCCGGCATCCATCAGCGTGTCGGACAGCAGCTCGGCCTGTTTAGAATCGACGAGGAGACGGACGGATTGCCAGGGCATATTTGAGGTGAGAGGTAAGGGGTTAGGCGTGAGAGGCGGGGTTGGCGGTAAAGCGTCGGCATGGCAACAACCCACCGCTTACGCCTCACGCCTCACCCAATTTTTCCCCCGCCAGCTTATGTTCCAGATAATGAATGCTGGTGCCGCCGGCGATGAAGGCAGGGTCATTCAGCAAGTCCTGGTGCAGCGGGATGTTGCTCCGGATGCCCTCGATCACCATTTCCATCAGCGCGCCTCGCATGCGTGCGATGGCCTGGGCGCGGGTGTCGCCGTAGGCGATCACCTTGCCGATCATCGAATCGTAGTGCGGCGGCACGTAGTAACCGTGGTAGACGTGCGAGTCGACCCGGATGCCGGGCCCGCCGGGCGCATGGTAGTTGGTCAGCTTGCCGGGGCTGGGCACGAAAGTGGAGGGGTGCTCGGCGTTGATGCGGCACTCGATCGCGTGGCCGCGGAACTCGATGTCCTTTTGCTTCCACGGCAGCTTTTCGCCGGCGGCGACGCGGATCTGTGTCTGCACGATGTCGATGCCGGTGATGAACTCGGTCACCGGGTGTTCGACCTGCACCCGTGTGTTCATCTCGATGAAGTAGAACTCGCCGTTTTCATACAGGAACTCGAAGGTGCCTGCGCCGCGATAGCCGATCTTGCGGCAGGCTTCGGCGCAACGTTCGCCGATCTTGTCGCGCAGTTTGGGATTGAGCCCGGGGGCGGGCGCTTCTTCCAGCACTTTCTGGTGACGGCGCTGCATCGAGCAATCGCGCTCACCCAGGTGCACCGCATTGCCGTGTTCGTCGGCCAGGATCTGGATCTCGATATGGCGCGGCGTCTGCAGGAATTTTTCCATGTAGACCATGGGGTTGCCGAAGGCTGCGCCGGCCTCGGTCTTGGTCATGGTGACCGCGTTCAATAGCGCGGCTTCACCGTGCACCACGCGCATGCCACGTCCGCCGCCGCCGCCGGCCGCCTTGATGATGACCGGATAGCCGACGCCCGCGGCCGCCTTGATAATCTCATCGGGATCATCCGACAGCGCGCCGTCTGAGCCGGGCACGCACGGCACCTTGGCGTCGAGCATCGCCTGCTTGGCCGCGACCTTGTCGCCCATCAGGCGAATGTTGTCGGGGCGCGGGCCGATGAAGGTGAAGCCGGACGATTCCACCCGCTCGGCAAAGTTGGCGTTTTCCGACAGAAAACCGTAGCCGGGATGGATGGCTTCGGCATCGGTGACTTCGGCGGCGGCGATGATCGACGGCACATGCAGATAGCTCTGTGACGACGGCGCCGGGCCGATGCATACCGATTCGTCGGCCAGTTTCACATACTTGGCGTCGCGATCAGCCTCGGAATACACGACGACCGTTTTGATGCCCATTTCGCGGCAGGCACGCTGGATGCGCAGAGCGATTTCGCCGCGGTTGGCGATGAGAATTTTTTCAAACATGGTTTTTGAAGGGTCAGGGGTCGGGTTCAGGGGGTAGGGAAAGTGCTTCGCGCCTTAAATTAAAACGGCGCGCGAAGCCGCCTATTTCCTGACCTCTGGACCCTGAATCCTGACCCCTTCTCCCTCTCAAGCAATCACAAACAGGGGTTCGCCGTATTCCACCGGCTGGCCGTTTTCGACCAGGATGGCCTTGATGATGCCGCCTTGATCCGATTCGATTTCGTTCAGGAGCTTCATCGCTTCGATGATGCACAGCGTATCACCGGCATTCACGCTCTGGCCCACTTCGGCGAAGTTATTGGAGCCTGGAGCGGCCGCACGGTAGAAAGTGCCGACCATGGGTGAACGCACGATATGGCCTTCGGGTACGGCGTTTTCCACTGGCGCCGCGGCCACGGGTGCCGGAGCGGGGGCGTGCATCATCTGGGGCGCGTGCGCCATCATCATCGGCGCGCCTGCAATGCTCTTGGCAATGCGGACTTTTTCTTCGCCTTCGGTGATTTCCAGCTCGGCGATGCCGGAAGCTTCGACCAGATCAATGAGCTTTTTCAGTTTTCTGAGATCCATGGGGGGTCCTGTTTTGGAGGTGGCGCAAGGCGTATTCCAGCGCCAGTTCGTAACCGTGCGCGCCCAGACCGGACACCACGCCGACGGCGAGGTCTGAAAAATACGAGTGGTGGCGGAAGGATTCGCGCGCGTAAATATTGGAAAGATGCACTTCGACGAACGGGATGGCGGTCGCTGCCAGTGCATCGCGCATGGCCACACTGGTATGCGTGTAGCCCGCCGGGTTGATGACAATGAAGTCGACATGATCGCGCGCCGCCTGATGGATGCGATCGATCAGCGCGCCTTCATGATTGTGCTGGAAGGTTTCGACCAGCATCCCGGCGGTTTCTCCGCGGCCCATCAGCGCGCAGTTGATGTCGTCGAGGGTGGCGAGACCATAGTGTTTGGGTTCGCGGCTGCCCAGCAGATTCAGGTTGGGGCCGTGCAAAACCAGTACATGCGGACGCAGGCCGGAGGCCGGTTTGGCAACGGAGCGGCTGGTTCGTTTAGTCGTCATGGCGGCGAGTTTGCCGTAAATGAGGGTAAATTGTCCAGATATTGACGCTAACTCGCAACTATGAGGCAATTTGCTGCAATGCGATTTCGAGCGTGGCACGTGGTAGCCGGCCCAGGTGGCTTAGTACGATATTGCCGTCGCGATCCAGCACGATTGTATAGGGCAGCGCGGCGTTCGGATTGCCGAGGTGTCGCGCCAGTCCAAGGGCCGCGCCCTCGCCAATCAGAATGGGGTAATTGACAGGCGTCTGCTGCAAAAACTGTGCGACGCTGGCGGCGTTGTCGATGGCGATACCGACAAACTCGATGCCCTGTGGCTGGTGCTGCGTGCGCAGGGCGACAAAATCCGGTATTTCCTCGCGACAGGGCGCGCACCAGCTGGCCCAGAAATTCAGCACCAGCACCTGCCCGCGCCATTGCGACATCGTCTGCGGCTGCCCGTGTACGTCAGGAAAATCAAGTTCCCACAGCGCGGCGGTGGTGGGACGCGCGGGCGGTTCCGGCACATAGTGGGTCTGCGCCAGCCATACGCCCGCAGCCATTGCCGCCAGCGCCAGGGGAGTCACCAGCAACCAATTTTTCCGCATGGGGTGAATGACCGCAAAGCCCGCTGCCCCGCAAGCGGGGCAAGCAATTACTTGGCTGTGGCTGGGGCGGCTGGGGATGCCGGCGCCATGCCCCCCAGCATCTGCATCAACATCGCAGGATCGAAGGGAAAGCCGAGCGGCGCCGGGGCTGTGCTTTGTGGCGCCGGTGCGGCAGGTGTTGCCGCGGGTGCGCGGGGCATCATCGGGAAGAACGGCATTGGCGCGGCCTGTGCCGGCGCTGTGGGCATGCTATAGCCGCCATAAGCGGGAGCGGCTGCAGGCGCCGGCATCATTGGGAAGAACGGCATCGGCGCAGCCTGTGTGGGTGCCGCGGGCATGCCATAGTTGCCATACGCAGGGGCGGGCTTGGCCGCAGGCGCCGCTGGCATCATCGGAAAGAAGGGCATCGGCGCAGCCTGGGCTGGCGTGCTGTAGCCACTATAGCCATACGCGGGGGCAGGTGCGGCGCCAGGCATCATCGGGAAGAATGAAGGCGAAGTTTGCCGCTGCGGTTGCGGGAAGAAAGGGTTGCTCATGCCCGCTCGCGGGTTCAGGTAAGGATTGCTTGCCGCCATCGGGTTCAGATACGGGTTCATCATGGACTGCGGGTTGTACATCTGCGAGTAGATCAGCGAACCGCCAAGTGGCGCTAGCAAGCCCAGGAGGGGATTGCCCATCCCTCCCATGGCCAGTGGGTTCGCCATGGCCAGGGGATTTCCCATTACCAGGGGATTCGCCATGGCGAGTGGGTTGATGACACCCATGGGGTTCCCCATGGGTGTCATGCCAAACTGGGCGTGTGCGGCGGTGGCGCCGACCATCATCATAGCGAGTGCGATTTTGCGAGCGTGCATGCGGTTCTCCGGAAATCGGGAAAGGGGGCGGTCCAGAACGATAACGCAGCGCACCCTGGCATGGCCGAATACAGAGCGAGCTGCGGAGCGATGGGCCACCCGGCCAGCCAGTGGCCGGGCGTAGCCATTATTTTGCGGATGCAGGCGCCGAAGTCTCGGCAGGCGTTGCGGGCGGGGCGGAAGGCATCATCTGCAGCATCGGCGCCATCATTTTCATGAGTGCATTCGGATCAAGCATGGCCGGATTCATCATCTGGCCGGCAGGCGCCATCATCGGCACAAACATCCCCATCGGTGCGGTCATCATCGCGGGGTTCATCATCTGGCCCATGGGCGCCATCATCGGCGCCATCATGTTCATGAGCGCATTCGGGTCCATCATCGCCGGGTTGATCGTGGCAGGATTCATCATTGCGGGATTGAACATCGCGGGGTTCATCATCTGGCCCATGGGCGCCATCATCGGCGCCATCATATTCATGAGCGCATTCGGATCCATCATCGCCGGGTTGATCATGGCAGGATTCATCATTGCGGGATTGAACATCGCGGGATTCATCATCTGACCCATGGGCGCCATCATCATCGCCGGATTCATCATCTGTTGCATGCTGTACTGGGCGTGCGCGCTACCGGTGCTGAGCAGAAGCGCTGCGAGAGCAAGTTTAGGGATTTTCATGTCTTCTCCGAATGGGGTTGTTGTCCGCCCCGGTGGGGCGAAATGACTTCAGTATAGGGTGAACAAGCCGAGGCCAGGATGGTTTAGAGGTCGCCTGCCGCTGCCGCGCGCATCACGTTGTCCATGTTGTCGCGGATTTTCTTGGCCAGCACCATCATTTCAGGGCTGACGCCCATGCCGGCACTGTTGATGCCATCCATCCACGCGGTATCCCAATCCAGCGTCAGTACCCAGACCTTCTTCTGCGCATCTTCCATGACGGCAATGCGGCAAGGCAGATAGACGATGGATTCGGGCACCAGCTTCATGATTTCACGCCCGGCCTCGATGTCGCAGAGATGAAACACTTCCATGCGCGGGGTGCTGAAGTCGCCCAGCACGGCCTCGATATCCTTGATCATGGGGGAATGCCCCACCAGTTTGAGGTTGAGCTGGTTGGCGCGCAGCTTCATCGATTCCACCGCGTCATCAAAGCTCACGCCGTCCTTGGCCTGATATTTGGTGGTCATGAAGTTCATGATGTCGCGCATGTTCAAGCCCATGCTGGACAGCTGCGGGATCATGGATTTCATGAACTGCTTTTTCTGTTCGGGCGTCGGCGAAACGGACATGGTCCAGGGTGGCACGCTGGTGATCGAGCCGGTGCCTTTGGGCATACCGGGTATCAGGGCGGGCATCAGGGGTGCCAACAGATTCGGCAGGGTGGGCAGCGACGGCGGCGCCATCGGCGGCACGTTCTGC
>JBPPMF010000084.1:0-13584 GCA_051305915.1 Thiobacillus sp.
CGGCAGGCTGGCCGCCTGGATCGGCGTCATATGGATGTAGCCGAGCTGCCGCAGATTGGCCAGCACGGCGGGCGACAGCGGCAGTTGGTCAAAGGGCGCGCCGGCCCTTGGGGTGTCGGCGGGCGTGGAGTCGGGCGGGGTATTTAGGTGAGCGGTCATGCCCGATTATACGGGGCACACGGGGCTGGCTGAAGCGGCGTTCTACCCTGCTTCCAGCAACCGCAGTTGTCGCGCCTGCTCTTCGGCGCGGGCATCGTCAATTTCCCGGATGACGCCATCCAGGTCCACCGGTTTCGTGCTGTGCGCGAAGCGGCCCGTCAGCTGCACGTCCGGATGCAACGTGCCGTGTTCGTATAGCGCCCAGATTTCCTTGCCGTATTCGGTACCCAGCAGTTCAGGGGCAAAGCGCCCAAAATAGCCGGTCAGATTGGCGACGTCGCGTTCCAGCATGTCGCGCGCGTGGTTGTTGCCAGCGGCGTCCACCGCCTGCGGCAGGTCGATGATCACCGGGCCGTCGGCGCTGATCAGGATATTGAATTCAGACAGGTCGCCGTGAATCACGCCGGCGCACAGCATCAGCACGACTTGTTTGAGCAGCATCTGGAAATGCACGCGCGCCAGCTCCGGCGTGAATTCCACGTCATTCAAACGCGGCGCCGCGTTGCCATCCTCGTCGCAGACCAATTCCATCAGCAACACGCCGGTATGGAAATTGTAGGGCGTCGGCACGCGCACGCCCGCGTTAGCAAGGCGATACAGGGCATCCACTTCGGCGCTCTGCCAGGCCGCTTCCTGGGCTTCCCGTCCATAGCGCGTACCTTTGGCCATCGCGCGCGCCTGGCGGCTGTTCTTCACCTTGCGGTTTTCGGTGTAGTCGACGCTCTGGCGGAAGGCGCGCTTGTTGGCTTCCTTGTAGACCTTGGCGCAGCGCACCTCTTCGCCGCAGCGGACGACGAAGACCATCGCTTCCTTGCCGCTCATCAACTGGCGGATCACATCATCGATCAGGCCGTCTTCAAGCAGCGGTTCGAGTCTTTTCGGAATTTTCATAGGGTGATTTATGCGCGGAATGCGTTCAATTATTGGCTGTTTGCTCAGAATCGCAGCCAGTCGAGCCGCAGAATCAGTTGCGCGCCGGTTTCAGTTTCGGCCAACAGCCATTCGGCGCCGTCGCGGGTGTAAACATCCAGCGGCATCAAGCGCTGATACCCGGCCCGCTCGCCAGCCGTCACGTTCACGTCCAGCCATTGCCGCTTGAGCGCGGCGAATTCCAGGCGCTCGTGCTCCGAACAGGCAATTGGCTGGTAGTCGCTCACCGCAGGCTCACGCCCGCCGGCTCGAACGGTGTCCACGCTTTGGCCATTGCTGCCCCCAAGCGACCGGAAAGACGTTCGAGCAAGCTGTCCTGGCGGGTGTAGTCGACAATGTCCTCGGCCTTGATGACGTCGCGCGCGACCGAGTCGACACTGCCGAGAGCGTCGGCGAGTCCCAACTCAATGCTTTTTTCGCCACTCCACACCAGGCCGCTGAAGGTTTCGGGGGTTTCTTTCAGACGCTTGCCGCGGCCTTCCCGTACCACGCCGATGAACTGGCCATGAATATCTTTGAGCATCTGCCTGGCGAAAGCCTGCTGCTCGGGGTCGACCGGGGAAAACGGATCGAGGAAACCCTTGTTTTCGCCGGCTGTCAGCAGGCGGCGCTCGACGCCGAGCTTCTGCATGGTCTCGGTGAAGCCGAAACCGTCCATCAGCACGCCGATGGAGCCGACGATGCTGGCCTTGTCGACGAAGATTTTGTCGGCGCCGACCGCGACGTAATAGCCGCCGGAGGCGCAGATGTCATCCACCACGGCATAGAGTGGCGTATTCGGATGCTTGGCGCGCAGGCGCTTGATCTCGTCGTAGATCTGTCCGGCCTGAACCGGGCTGCCGCCGGGACTGTTGATGCGCAGGATCACGCCCCTGGTTTTTTTGTCCCCGAACGCGCCTTGCAGGCTGCTGATCACCGCGTCGGCGCTGGTCTTGTCGGCCGAAATCACGCCTTGCAGATCGACCAGCGCGGTATGCGCCTTTGGCAGGGAGACGCTATCCGACCCAAACCAGCCGGCCGCCAGGAACAGCACGATAAACAGATATAAAAAACCGAGCGTCTTGAACAGGATGCTCCAGTGGCGGCTGCGGCGCTGTTCCTGGACCGCCGACAGCGCCAGTTTTTCCAGGACGGTTCGTTCCCAGTTCGGTTCTTGTTGTTCGCTCATTGGATTTCCATCAGGCTGTTTCGATCAGGTAGACATGGCCGTCGCGCTCGACGACCGGTAAAGGAATCAGGCCGCGCCCGGCGCAACGTCCGCCGACGCAAGCCCCGCTTGCGGGGTGATACAGCGCGCCGTGGGTGGAGCAGATTAAGTATAGCCGCGAGTCGTCGAAGAACTCACCTTCCTGCCAGTCGAGTTCCACCGGCACATGGCCGCACTGGTTGAGGAAAGCGTGCGGCTGGCCTTCGAAACGCACCACGAAGGCCGGTTGCGGCTTGCCGGCGCGGCTCAATTCAAAGCGCACGCCACGGCCCTGCTCGGCAAGGTCGCTCGCGGCGCAAATCATGCGTTCGCATTCAGCCATGCGTGCACCTCGGCAAAGCTGCCCATCAGGGCCAGCGGCGCGTGCGGATGCAGATCGTCTGCCTCGTGCGCGCCATAGGTCACGCCCAGACTGGCGACGCCGGCATTCGACGCCATCAGCAGGTCATGGCTGGTGTCGCCGATCACCAGCGTGCGGGCGGGGTCGGCGTCGAGCTCGGCGATCAGTTCCAGCACCATCGCCGGATGCGGCTTGGAATGGGTCTGGTCGGCGCAGCGAGTGGCGGCGAACCACGGCCCCAGGCCGCTGGCTTCGAGCGCGCGCGACAGGCCCAGGTGGCTTTTGCCGGTGGCCACGGCCAGCTGAAAACCGCTGGCGTGCAACTCGCCGATCCCGCTTGCCACGCCGTCGAACAGCGGAATCTGCGCATCGCGGCCCAGATAATGATGGCGATAGCGCTCGACCAGCCGCGGGTAGTCGTCTTCCGGCAAATCCGGCAGCAGGGTTTGCAGCGCCTGAATCAGCCCGAGGCCGATGATCTGGCGCGAGTCACGGTCGCTTGGCGTGGCCAGGCCAATATCCTCGCAGGCACGCTGGATCGAGTCGACGATCACCCCGGCAGAGTCCATCAGGGTGCCGTCCCAGTCAAAAATCAGTAAATCAAACTGCTTGGGCATGGTTCAAGATTTCCAGAAATGTAGCCAGTTCAGCGGGCAGCGGCGCTTCGATCAGCATGCGCTCGCCCGAAATGGGATGTTCGAAGCTCAACTGGGCCGCGTGCAGGAACATGCGTTTCAATCCCTGCTTCATCAAGCGCTTGTTGAGTTCGAAATCGCCGTATTTGTCGTCGCCCGCGATCGGAAACCCCAGATGCGAGGTATGAACGCGAATCTGATGGGTGCGCCCGGTCTTCAGTTCCGCTTCCAGCAGGGTGAAATCGGCAAAACCTTGCAGGCGGCGGAAAATAGTGTGGGCGGTCTGGCCTTCGTCGCGCACCGTCACGCGCTTCTCGCCGTCGTCGGTGACTCGCTTGTGCAGCGGCAGCTTCACATGCTGCAGCGGATTCGGCCAGCGCCCGGCCACCAGCGTCAGGTAGCGCTTTTCGATCTTGCCGTCGCGCATCGCGGCGTGCAGCCCCACCAGCGCGCGGCGCTTCAATGCGATCAGCAGCACGCCGGAGGTTTCGCGGTCGAGCCGGTGTACCAGTTCAATGTAACGGCATTCCGGCAGTTCCAGCCGCATCTGCTCGATCACCCCGCGCGAAATGCCGCTGCCGCCATGCACCGCCATACCCGACGGCTTGTTCAACGCGATCAGGGCGGCGTCGCGGTACAGAATGTGCGGCAACAGCCGAATGCCGCCCTGCGGCAGGTGGGTGGCAGGGGTAATGACCGGCACCGCCACGCGGACCGGCGGAATACGCACTTCGTCGCCCAGCTGCAGCCGGTAGCTGACCTCGACGCGACCGCCATTGATGCGCACCTCACCGCCGCGCACCAGCTTATAGATGCGGCTTTTGGGCACGCCTTTCAGCCGCGCCATCAGAAAATTGTCCAGACGCTGGCCATCGGCGCTGTCATCGATCTTCAGTCGGCGGACCGAATCTTTCTCTAAGTCATTATTTTTCATATACACTACCGCCGGTTCAGGCTGAGTTTTGCCTGACCTGTTTGCCCGGCATTTATGCCGGTAATTTTAGATTTCACGCCGGTTACAACGCTCACCGGCCGCCGCCTGCCCGGCCCGTCTGGATTCCTGCCGCCCAGCCAGCATCAAGCTGGCGCGATCAGTCGAAACCACCCGCCCCGCAAGTCGGCAAAGCAGCGATGTTATCAATGACGCGACCACAAGCATACGAAATAAATGTTCACGCCGAGGCGCAGCCTCCGGCGGGAACCGGAAAGACCGCACCGGCCTGGCCGGCGACACTCTCCAGGAACAGGACACCTTTTACTCCATGCCATTTCACCTACCGAACACGTGATTGCATGAGCCGCCGCTCCAGGCGGCAGTCTGGCCTGTCCCGTATGCACGCGCGCGGGAGTCAATAATGAAGCGCATGCTTTTCAACGCAACCCAGGCGGAAGAACTCCGGGTTGCCATCGTCGACGGACAAAAGCTCGTCGACCTTGACATCGAGTCCGCCAGCAAGGAACAACGCAAGGGCAACGTCTACAAGGGTGTCATCACCCGCGTCGAACCCAGCCTGGAAGCCGCATTCGTCGATTACGGCTGCGAGCGCCACGGCTTTCTGCCGTTCAAGGAAATTTCACGTGCCTGCCTGCCCAACGGCGGCCGCGTCCCGGAAAACCTGAAAGAAGGCCAGGAATTGCTGGTCCAGGTGGAAAAGGACGAACGCGGCAACAAGGGCGCGGCGCTCACCACCTACGTCTCGCTGGCCGGCCGCTATGTCGTGCTGATGCCCACCAACCCGCGCGGCGGCGGCGTCTCGCGCCGTATCGAAGGCGAAGAGCGTAACGAACTGCGTGACACCCTGGCGCAGCTCGACATCCCGGAAGGCATGAGCCTGATCGCCCGCACCGCCGGCATCGGCCGCACCGCCGAAGAATTCCAGTGGGACCTGAACTACCTGCTGAGCCTGTGGAAAGCCATCGACGGCGCGTCCACCTCGCAGAAAGGTGCGTTCCTGATCTATCAGGAAGGCAGCCTGGTGATCCGCGCCATCCGCGATTATTTCTCAGCCGACATCGGCGAAATCCTGATCGACACCGACGACATCTACGAGCAAGCGCAGCAGTTCATGGCGCACGTGATGCCGGACAACGTCAACAAGGTGAAGCTCTACCGCGACGACGTACCGCTGTTCTCCCGCTTCCAGATCGAGCACCAGATCGAATCGGCCTATTCACGCCAGGTCAACCTGCCGGCCGGCGGCGCCATCGTAATCGACCACACGGAGGCGCTGGTGTCGGTCGACGTCAACTCGGCGCGCGCCACCAAGGGCAGCGATGTCGAGCAGACCGCCTACAACACCAACCTCGAAGCGGCCGACGAAATCGCCCGCCAGATGCGTCTGCGTGACCTCGGCGGCCTGATCGTGATCGATTTCATCGACATGGAAAACCCCAAGCACCAGCGCGAAGTCGAGAACCGCCTGCGCGATGCGCTGCATCACGACCGCGCCCGCGTGCAGACCGGCAAGATCTCGCGCTTCGGCCTGCTGGAAATGTCGCGCCAGCGGCTGCAGCCCTCGCTCGGCGAGACCAGCTACAACCCCTGCCCGCGCTGCCACGGCACCGGCCACATTCGCGGCACAGAATCGTCGGCGCTGCACATCCTGCGCATCCTGCAGGAAGAGGCCATGAAGGAAAACACCGGCGCCTTGCACGTGCAACTGCCGGTCGATGTCGCCACCTTCCTGCTCAACGAGAAGCGTGTCGATATTCACACCCTCGAAACGCGCCTCAAGGTGAATGTGGTGTTGATCCCCAACATCCACATGGAAACCCCGCACTACAGCATTGCCCGGCTGCGCCACGACGAACTCAACCTGGGCGGCGCGTCCGAGCCGAGCTACAAGATGGCGGTGATGCCGGAAGCCGAGGCCATCTACCAGACTGCGCAGGAAGCTGCACCCGCGCGTCAGGTGGCCGCCATCAAATCGATCGCTCCGCCGCAACCCGTGCCCGCCGCTCGCCCGGTTGTTGCGGCGCCGACACAGCCGCAGACCGGCCTGTTCGATCGCATTTTCGGCTGGTTCAGGAAGCTGGGGGAAGAAGCCCCCGCCACCGCGCCTGCCACCGAAGCCGTACCCGCCCTCACCCGTGGCGAACGCCCCAGCGGCCGCGATCGCAAGCCCGGCCAGCGTCGCGGTCGCGGCGAAGGCCGTGGCGAACCGCGCAACGGCGAAACCCGCTCGCAAGAGCCGCGTCCGGCCGAAGCACGTGAGGGTCGTGAGGCCCGCGGCGGCGAACAGCCCAAGCAGCCGCGCCCGCCACGCCAGCCCAAACCGCGTCCAGAAGCCGAAGCCGCACCGCGTGTAGCCGAGCCGGCCGAAGCACCGCGCGAGCCCGCCAGCGAGGAAAAACGCGAATCGCGCAGCCGTCGCGGACGCGGCAACCGCCGCCCGCGTGAAGCCCGTCCGGAAACGGCCGCCAGCGCTGGCGAGACCACGCCACACGCCCTGGTCGAAATCGCCGGCTATCACGCCATCATCGAAATCGCCGGCGGCCCCAAGGCAGCCCCCGCGCCGGTCGCGCCGACGCAGCATGCCCTGCAACTGGAAGCAGCGCCCGCTGTCACCGCCTCTCCCGCCGCCATCCTGGCGGATCTGGCGGCCAGTGCAGCCAATCTGCAACAGGTAGAAACCCAGGGTGCCGCAGTCTGCCCGCCCCCCAGCACTGAAGCCGGGCGTCCGCGCCGCCGTCGCCGTCCCACGGCCAAGGCGGAGGCGGAGGCGGAGGCCGTCAGCCTGATGCAGGTGGAAACCACTGCGCCCGTCACGAGCGTGGGTGAAACGGCGACGCCGTCTGCCCCCCACCCCACTCGCCGGCGGTCGCGTCCACAGGTGAGCACGCCCCAGGAACCTCTAGTGCAGGTGGAAACGCAGCCGAAGTAAGCAACAAATCGTGGAATGACGAAGGGCCGCATCAAGCGGCCCTTCGTCATTTGGCGCAGCGAAAAACGGCGCTCAACCGCCCGAGCGAACGCCCGCTTGCGACTCGCCGGTGATTTCCAGAATCAGCCCCTGCACCGCATCTTCGATCATGTCGAGATTTTCCTCAAAGCCCCGAGGGCCGCCGTAATACGGGTCAACCACGTCGAGATTGGGATACTTGCGGCTGAACGACAACAAGCGCCGGATCTTGTCGTGGTGGCGCGCCGGGGCGCGCCGGATCAGCTGGTTGTAATTGTCACAGTCCATCACCAGAATGTAATCGAAGCGTTCAAAATCTTCGTCCTCCACCTTGCGTCCGCGCAGATGGCTGATATCGACCCCGCGCCGGCGGATTGCCTGCTGCGCGCGCGGATCGGGCGCGGAGCCGACGTGATAGGCGTGTGTGCCAGCAGAATCCGCCTCCACGTGCCGGTCCAGCCCGGCCTCCTGAATCGCTTTGCGGAACACGCCTTCCGCCATCGGCGAACGGCAGATATTTCCCATGCAGACCATGAGTACTTTCGTCATAAATCGTGTTCTTCCACTCCAAACAACACCAGCTTGAGTTGCTTCAACTGGTCGCGAAGTTCCGCAGCCTTTTCGAATTCCAGGTTCTTCGCCGCGTCCAGCATTTCTTTTTCCAGCTTCTTGATCTTTTTGGTCAACGCCTTCTCGTCCAGCACCTTGTATTCGGCCACGGTCTGCGCCGCCTTGAGTTCCTGGCGCGTAGCGTCGGCATCGTAGACGCCGTCGATGATGTCCTTGATGCGCTTGACCACGCCGCGCGGCGTGATGCCGTGCTCAAGATTGAAGGCGATCTGCTTGTTGCGGCGGCGTTCGGTTTCGTCCATCGCGCGGCGCATCGAGTCGGTGATGCGGCCGGCATACAGGATCGCGGTGCCGTGCAGGTGGCGCGCGGCGCGGCCGATGGTCTGGATCAGCGCACGCTCGGAACGCAAAAAACCTTCCTTGTCGGCATCGAGAATCGCCACCAGCGATACTTCCGGAATGTCGAGGCCTTCGCGCAGCAGGTTGATGCCGACCAGCACGTCGAACTCGCCCAGTCGCAGATCGCGGATGATCTCGACGCGCTCGACGGTATCGATATCGGAATGCAGGTAGCGCACCTTGATGCCATGCTCGGCCAGGTAATCAGTCAGGTCCTCGGACATGCGCTTGGTCAATGTGGTGACCAGCACGCGCTCGCCAACGGCGATACGCTTCCTCGCTTCGGACATCAGATCGTCAACTTGCGTCCCGACCGGGCGCACCTCGATCAGCGGATCGACCAGACCGGTCGGTCTCACCAACTGCTCGACCACCTGGCCCGCGTGCTCGGCCTCGTACTTAGCAGGCGTCGCCGAGACGAACACGGTCTGCGGCATCAGCCCCTCGAATTCCTCGAACTTGAGCGGCCGGTTGTCGAGCGCCGACGGCAGGCGAAAGCCGTAATCGACCAGGTTTTCCTTGCGCGAACGGTCGCCCTTGTACATGCCGCCGACCTGGGTCACGGTGACGTGCGACTCATCGATGAACATCAGCGCGTCCTTCGCCAGGTAGTCGATCAGCGTCGGCGGCGGGTCGCCCGGCTTGCGCCCCGACAAATGCCGCGAGTAGTTCTCGATGCCCTTGCAGAAGCCCAGTTCGTTCATCATTTCGAGGTCGAAGCGGGTGCGCTGCTCCAGCCGCTGCGCCTCGACCAGCTTGCCGTTGGCGTAGTACCACTCCAGCCGCTCGCGCAGCTCGATCTTGATCTTCTCAATGGCGCGCAGGGTGGTTTCGCGCGGCGTGACGTAATGGCTGGACGGGAACACGGTGAAGCGCGCCACCTTGGACAGAACCTGTCCGGTGAGCGGGTCGAACAGGTGCAAGGTTTCCACCACGTCGTCGAACAGCTCGACGCGGATCGCGGTTTCCGCGTGTTCCGCCGGGAAGATGTCGATGACGTCGCCGCGCACGCGGAACACGCCGCGCTTGAATTCGATGTCGTTGCGGTCGTACTGCATCTGCGTCAGCCGCGTGATGACCTCGCGCTGGCTCATCTTCTCGTTCTCGCGCAGCAGCAGGATCATGCTGTGGTAGTCGGACGGATCGCCAATACCATAGATCGCCGACACGGTGCAGACGATCACGGTGTCGCGCCGCTCCAGCAGCGACTTGGTCGCCGACAGCCGCATCTGCTCGATATGTTCGTTGATACTGGAGTCTTTTTCGATGAACAGGTCGCGCGCCGGCACGTAGGCTTCCGGCTGGTAGTAGTCGTAGTAGGAAACGAAATACTCGATCGCGTTTTCCGGGAAGAACTCGCGCATTTCCGAATACAACTGCGCCGCCAGGGTCTTGTTCGGCGCCATGATCAGCGCCGGGCGGCCCGTTTGCGCAATCACGTTGGCCATGGTGTAGGTCTTACCCGAACCGGTCACCCCCAGCAGGGTCTGGTAGGCCAAGCCGTCCTCGATGCCCTCGATCAGTTTGGCGATGGCCTGCGGCTGGTCACCAGCCGGCTGAAAGGGCTGGAACAGACGAAACGGGCTATTGGGGAAGGTGACGAACATCATGAACCCGGATATTTCATAAATTAACGCGTGCCCTCGCTGGGCTTTTGTTTCGCATGAAAACTTTGTTCGGTCGGGCGTATGAATAACTACACCGCTCCTTCTCAAAATTCCCCTACAAAACAAAATCCTGCGCGATCATCCCGCGAATTTATGAAACATTCGGGTTAAAATCGCGCGGCCAAAAACCCGTTGATAGTAGCACTCCGCCATGGCGGATGCATGAAGGAACCACTGTGGAACTCTCCCGCCGCGTACAGGCCATCAAGCCTTCCCCCACTCTGGCCGTCACGGCCCGCGCCGCGGCGCTCAAGGCGACCGGCCGCGACATCATCGGCCTCGGCGCCGGCGAGCCCGACTTCGACACCCCGCAGCACATCAAGGACGCGGCGATCGCGGCGATCAACGCGGGCTTCACCAAATACACGGCGGTCGATGGCACCCCCGGCCTGAAGGCGGCGGTCATCGCCAAGTTCAAGCGCGACAACGGCCTCGACTACACGCCCAAACAGATCCTGGTGTCGTGCGGTGGCAAGCAGAGCTTTTTCAACCTGGTGCAGGCGGTGATCAACGCCGGCGACGAAGTCATCATCCCCGCGCCTTACTGGGTGTCGTATCCCGACATCGTCATCCTCGCCGACGGCAAGCCGGTGATCGTCGAGGCCGGCATCGAGCAGGGCTTCAAGATCACCCCGGCGCAGCTGGAAGCGGCGATCACCCCGAAGACGCGGCTATTCGTCATCAACAGCCCGTCCAACCCCACCGGCGCGGTCTACACCCGCGACGAACTGGCCGCGCTGGGCGAAGTGCTGAAGAAGCATCCGCAGGTGCTGATCGCCAGCGACGACATGTACGAGCACATCAGGCTGGACGACGTGCCTTTCGTCAACATCCTCAACGCCTGCCCCGACCTGTACGACCGCACCCTGGTACTGAACGGCGTGTCGAAGGCCTATTCGATGACCGGCTGGCGCATCGGCTACGCCGCCGGCCCGGAAGCCATCCTGCGCGCCATGACCAACGTGCAGTCGCAATCGACCTCCAACCCCACCTCGATCTCGCAGGTCGCGGCCGAAGCCGCGCTGAATGGCGACCAGGGCTGCATCACGCCGATGCTCGACGCTTTCAAAGCGCGCCACCGCTACGTCGTCGATGCGCTCAACGCCATCCCCGGCTTCAAGTGCGTGGACAGCGGCGGCGCGTTCTACGCCTTCCCAGACGCGCGCCCGGCCATCATGAATCTGCTGGCGCGCGACGTCATCGAGGAAGGCACCGACATCGCCTTCTCCGAATATCTACTGGAATCCGCCGACGTCGCCGTCGTCCCCGGTTCGGCCTTCGGCGCCGAGGGGTACATCCGCCTGTCATTCGCCACCTCGCAGGCCAATCTGGAAAAGGCGCTCAAGCGCATCGCCCTGGCGCTGGCCTAGCGTCCTGTCCGCGGCGCGGGTAGGCTAGCGACATGCGCACTCCCGCCCTGCCCCCTCCGCGCGGTACCCTGGGCTGGCTGCTTCAGCTGGCCTACACCACCTCGCGCCTGTTCAAACAAAACGGTCTGCAAAATCACGCGGCGGCGACGGCGTTTTATTTCCTGCTGTCCGCCACGCCGCTGCTGCTGCTGCTGAGCTATGGCCTCACCCTGCTGGGCCGCATCGCCGAAAACTCGGTCCCCGCCTCCATCCTGATGGCGGCGCTGTACGAACAAATGCAGTTGGAAAGCCTCACCGCACTCGGCTTCATTCCTCGCCAAACCCAACTGGCTGCCGGCGGTGTCGGCCTCCTCACCCTGCTGCTGTCGTCGCGCGGCCTGATTCACTCGGTTCAGAACGCCTTCCACGTCATTTTCCCCAACCCGAAAAAGCACAACCTGGTGCTGTCCTGGGTGATGCCGCTGATCATCCTGCCGGTTCTGTTCCTGCTGATGGGAGTGGCCGCACTGGCGCAGGTCACACTGAGCTTTCTGGCGGACAACAATTTTATCGGCGCGGCCAATGCGCTGGTGTTGCAGGTACTCAACTCGCTGTTTGGTTTTGCCATGGTGTGGGCGCTGCTGTTCGCTGCCTACTGGCGGCTGGCGCGCCCACATCCGCGCGCGCGTGTCGCCGCCGTGTTCGCGCTGGCCGCCACGGCGAGCCTGGGATTGTTGTTCACCCTGTTCGGCGCTTTCTTCAAACTGGAGAACTACAACAGCCTGTACGGCGCACTCGGCGGCGTGGTGTTCGTCCTGATCGGCGCCTTCTTCGCCTTTCTGCTGCTGTATCTGTGGGCGCAGGCGCTCTATGCCTACGGCAAGGCCGACATCACCGCACTGGAAAAGCTGTTTCTCGGCAGCAGCGAAAGCGCCGGAAAACTTGAAGGCTATGTTTTCAACGACGCCCATCGCTTGCTGGAAAAATACGGCGAGATCCATGCGCCGGGCCATGTACTGATCGAGGAAGGCGACGACTCGCGCGACACCTACTTTCTCTACAGCGGCCACGCCGTGGCCTACAAGAAAACCGACGCCGGACGCCGCCGTCTGGGCGAACTCAGCGAAGGCCAACTGTTCGGCGAAATGGCCTACCTGCTGAACGAGACACGCACCGCCTCGGTCGTGGCCGACAGCGAAGTCACCGTGCTGGTGCTGCCGCCGCAAATCATGGAAGAACTGATGCGCCATTCCGCCCCGCTGTCGCGCCGCATCATCGACACCCTGTGCCAGCGGCTGGAGCGGATGAACCTGGCAAACCCGGGCTGAATTGATTAAATGTAGTGTATGGATATACACTACATTCAACAGCAATCCTCACCCCGGCGCTTGCCCCCAACTGTGGCGGGCCATCGTTGCAAACGGCTCGCTCGGCGCAAGCGGCAACAACCCTGAACCGCCGGTGTGACGGGTGGAGCACACCATGTCCCTGCATTCGCTTTACGTCGATCTCAATTCTTTTTTCGCTTCAGCCGAACAGCAGTTGCGGCCCGAACTGCGCGGCAAGCCGGTCGGCGTGCTGCCGGTGATGGCCGACACCACCTGCTGCATCGCCGCCAGCATCGACGCCAAGCGCTTCGGCATCAAGACCGGCACCCCGGTATGGCAGGCACGCAAACTATGCAAAGACATCGTGTTCGTGCAGGCGCGCCCCGCCGCCTACGTCGAGCTTCACCACCGCATCGTCGCCGCGGTCGAATCGTGCACCCCAGTCGGCGCCGTGCTCTCCATCGACGAAATGGCCTGCGACCTGATGGGCAGCGAGCGCGAAGAAGCCAACGCCGTCAAGCTCGGCCGGCAGATCAAGCAGGCGATCTACGACCAGGTCGGCGAAGTGCTGCATAGCTCGGTCGGCATCGGGCCCAACCGCTTCCTCGCCAAGACCGCGTCGAACATGCAGAAGCCGGACGGCCTCGTCGTCATCCGCCAGGAAGAACTGCCGCAGCGGCTGTACGGTCTCAAGCTCGGCGCCCTCACCGGTATCGGCCGCGCCATGGAGCCGCGCCTCAACCAGCTTGGCATCCACAGCGTCGAGCAACTTTGCAGCGCCCGCAAAGACACCCTGCGCCACGCCTGGGGCGGCATCGAAGGCGAACGCTTTTATGCCAAGCTGCGCGGCGAAGTCTCGGCCGCCACCGCCACCCAGCGTTCCAGCGTCGGCCATTCGCACGTGCTCGCCCCCGAACTGCGCGACCCCGATTCCGCGCTTGCCGTCTTGTATCGCCTGCTGCACAAGACCGCGATGCGGCTGCGCCATTACGGCTACTGCGCCGGCGGCCTCGGCCTGCATCTGCATTACCTTAAAACCGGCACCGGCCACGCGAGCTGGGTCGACCAGGCCCGCTTCTCACCCCATGCCGACACCTT
>JBPPMF010000088.1:0-36008 GCA_051305915.1 Thiobacillus sp.
TCGGGATCGTAGCGCACGATCCCGAGCGGACGCAGGATGTCACGCTCCAGATTTTCAGTGTCAAGTTGGAGCGCATCGAGTTGCACGCTACGCCCCCCCACCAGCTCCAGCGTGAGCGGCCCGCCCGCCACGCCGGCACGCAACAGGCTCAGCCGCAAATCCTGGAACGACGGCGTATCGGTGCCATTGACGCGACGAATCTCGTCGCCCGCCACCAAGCCGGCTTGCGCCGCCGGCGTGCCAGCGGGCGGCTCGCCGATCATCGGTTTCATCGCGGGCAAGCCGTTCAGGAACAGCGCCCAGTAAAACACGATGGCGAGCAGAAAATTGGCAACCGGACCAGCCAGGACGATGCCGATGCGCCGCCACACGGTGGCGCGGTTGAAACTGCGGTGCGCCTCCGCCGCAGGGACTTCACCCTCGCGCTCGTCGAGCATCTTGACGTAACCCCCCAAGGGCAGCGCTGACACCACCCACTCGGTCTGGTCGCGCCCGAAGCGGCGGCTGAACAGCGGTTTGCCGAAACCGACCGAAAACCGCAGCACCTTGACGCCGGCCAGCCGCGCGGCCAGGTAATGGCCGAATTCGTGCACCACCACCAGGATACCGATGGCGATCAGGAACCACAGCAGGGTGTGCAACACGCTCATGCGCGCACCTGTCCCAGATACGCCTCGGCGACTTCGCGTGCCTGGCGGTCGGCTTCGAGCAGATCGGCCAGGGTGTCGGCGGCGCCTCCCGTCAGTTTATCCAGCGTATGCGCAATGCTGGCGGCGATGGCGCTAAATGGGACCGCGCCATCGAGAAAACGGGCGACCGCGATTTCGTTGGCGGCATTCAATACCGCCGCGGCATTGCCGCCGACAGCGAGCGCGTCGAACGCCAGTTGCAGGCAGGGGAAGCGCGCGGTATCGGGCGCCTCGAACGTAAGCTGCCGGCCCATCAGTTCCAGCGCCGACACGCCGGCATCGATGCGCTCGGGAAAGCCCAACGCGTAGGCGATCGGCGTACGCATGTCGGGTGTGCCCATCTGCGCGATCACCGAGCCATCGGCGTATTCAACCATCGAGTGCACGATGCTCTGCGGATGCACCACCACCTTGATCTGATCCGGATGCGCATTAAACAGCCAGCGCGCCTCGATCACTTCGAGGCCCTTGTTCATCAGGCTCGCCGAGTCGACCGAGATCTTCTTGCCCATCACCCAGTTGGGGTGCGCCACCGCCTGGGCCGGGGTGGCAGCGGCGATCGCTTCAGCCGACAGGGTACGGAACGGTCCGCCGGATGCGGTGAGCCACAGCGCCTTCACCCCGGCCTGCTGGAAGTCGCCGCTGAAGTCGCGCGGTAGCGCCTGAAAGATGGCGTTGTGCTCGGAATCGATCGGCAGCAGTTCGGCGCCGCTGGCGGCGATGGCATCCATAAACAATTGGCCGGACACCACCAGGGTTTCCTTGTTGGCCAGCAGGATGCGCTTGCCCGCCTGCGCCGCTGCCAGCGTGGCTGGCAGCCCGGCGGCGCCGACGATGGCCGCCATCAGGGTGTCGATCTCGGGCGCGGTCGCGACCTCGGTCAGGGCGGCGGCGCCTTCCAGCACCTCGACCGTCAGACCTTCCGCTGCCACCCGCGCACGCAGCGCAGCGGCGCAGGCCGGCTCGCTCATCACCGCATAGCGCGGCCGATGGGTGCGGCACTGCTCGAGCATGCGCTCGACTTGCGTTGCGCCGGTGAGCGCGAACACCTCGAAGCGGTCGGGATGACGCGCCACCACATCGAGCGTATTGACGCCGATGGTGCCGGTCGCGCCGAGAATGGTCAGGACACGGGGTTTCGTGCCGTTTGTAGTCATACGGAGACCTCCAGCCACATCAGCAGGCCCGTGGCGATCGGCAGGGTGGACGTCAGGGCGTCAATACGGTCGAGCACGCCGCCATGGCCGGGCAGTACAGTGCCGCTGTCTTTCATGCCTGAGATGCGTTTGATCCAGGATTCGAACAAGTCCCCCAGCACCGACAGATACAGCAGGCCGGCCACCACGAGAAACAGCGACAGCAAAGGCATCCCGACCACCAGGCTCAAGACGCCGGCATACAGCGCGAGGGCGGCGAGCGCGCCTGCCACCCCTTCCCACGTCTTGCCGGGGCTGATCGCGGGCGCAAGTTTGTTGCGCCCGAAACGCCGCCCGGCGAAATAAGCGGCGGTGTCGGCGATCCAGACGATCGCCATCACGCCCAGCAGCGTACCGGGGCCGCGTCCATGCAGGTACAACAGCGCCGCCCAGGTTGGCAACAGCACGACGACGCCGACCACGGCACGCACAAACGGCTGCTCGGCCCGCCAGCGCCCCAGCAGCCACAACGGGGCAACAAGCAGCCAGAATGCGATGGCCAGCACAATCAACGCAGTCTGAAACAGTGGCCAGTCGGCCGCCAGCAGCGTAGGCAGCGCCAGCGCAGCGAGCGCCAGCAACAGCGCATAGACGCCTGCGGACAGCGGTGGAAAATGGCTCAGGCGCGCCCATTCAAAAGCGGCCATGCCGATCATTCCGGCCATCAAGGCCGCCCACAACCACGCAGGCGCCCACAGCACCGCCGGCACGAATATCGCCATCAGCAGCGTGGCGGTCAACACCCGGCTGAGTAGCGGCGTCATGAACAAAGGGGCCGGTATGCGGTCACGGCGCGGGTCGCACCTGCTCGCTGGTGCGACCAAAACGGCGTTCGCGGGCACGGTAGGAGGCGATCGCCTGATCCAGCGCCTTGGCGTTGAAGTCAGGCCACAGCGCGTCGGTAAAATACAGCTCGGTGTAGGCCAACTGCCACAACAGGAAATTACTGATGCGCTGCTCGCCGCCGGTGCGAATAAAGAGGTCGGGTTCAGGCATCTCGGCCATGCTGAGCTGCTGCGCCAGCGCGGCTTCATCCACCGCTTCCGGGGTCACGCCCGCCGCCATCAGTTTCTTTACCGCCTGCACGATGTCCCAGCGGCCGCCATAGTTGGCTGCTACCGTAAAGGTGAGGCGGGTGTTGTGACGCGTCTGCGCTTCGGCATCGCGGATCAGGGCCTGGATGCGTTCGGAGAAGCCGGAGAGATCGCCAACGACACGAAAGCGGATGCCGTTTTCATGTAGCCGCGCGACTTCATTTTCCAGCGCGCGCATGAACAACTCCATCAGCAGGGTGACTTCTTCCTGCGGACGCCGCCAGTTTTCCGAACTGAAAGCGAAGACCGTCAGATGCGACACGCCGCGCTCGGCACAGGCACGGATGACGCCGCGCAGCGCCTCGACACCCTTGCGATGCCCGGCCACGCGCGGCATCAACCGGCGCTTCGCCCAGCGGCCATTGCCGTCCATGATGATGGCAATGTGCTGCGGCACATCGGTACTTGCCGGAATCGCTTGCTTCGCCAGGGTAGACACGCCAAATATGCTCGCCTGACCACTCAGACTGCGAGCAGGTCTTTCTCTTTATCGGCCAGCATCTTGTCGATTTCGCCGATGTATTTGTCGGTCAGTTTCTGCACGTCGTCCTGGGTGCGGCGCTCTTCGTCTTCGGTGGCTGTCTTGGCCTTGACCATGTCCTTGAGCGTGCCATTGGCATCGCGGCGAATGTTGCGCACGGCGACACGCGCGCCTTCGGCTTCGTTGCGTACCACCTTGACCAGGTCGCGGCGGCGCTCTTCCGTCAATGACGGCATGGGAACGCGAATAATGTCGCCGTGCGTCGCCGGGTTGAGTCCCAGATCGCCATCACGAATGGCCTTCTCAATTTTGCCGACCATGTTTTTTTCATACGGCTGTACGCCGAGCGTGCGTGAATCGACCAGCGAGACGTTGGCCACTTGCGGCACCGCGGTCGGGCTACCGTAGTAATCGACCATGACGTGATCGAGAATGCCAGTGTGGGCGCGCCCGGTGCGCACCTTGGCCAGATCGTTCTTCAACGCTTCCAGCGTCTTGCCCATTTTTTGCTCTGCGGACTGCTTGATTTCGGCGATGGTGGTTTCAGCCATTTCAACTCCTCAACTTAAGGTCACGCGCGTGCCTTCATCTTCGCCCATCACCACGCGCTTCAACGCGCCGGGCTTGAAGACATTGAACACGACCAGGTTCAATTTCTGTTCGCGGCACAAGGCAAAGGCGGCGGTGTCGAGCACTCCCAGATTGTTGGCGATCGCCTCGTCGAAACTCAGCGTTTCGTAGCGCTTGGCATTCGCATCCTTCTTCGGGTCGGCGGTATAGACCCCATCGACTTTGGTCGCCTTCAGCAGCAGGTCGGCGCCAATCTCGGCCGCACGCAGGGCTGCGGCAGTATCCGTGGTGAAGAACGGGTTGCCTGTGCCGCCGCCAAAAATCACCACCCGCCCTGCTTCCAGATGTTGCACTGCGGCATCGCGCTCGAAGTCCTCGCCGACATGCGCAATGTGGACCGCGGTTTGAACCCGCGCATCCACGCCCGCCTGCTGCAGCGCATCCTTGAAAGCCAGCGCATTCATCACTGTGGCGAGCATGCCCATGGAATCCGCGCTGGCCCGGTTCATCCCGGACAAGGCGCCGGTGGCGCCGCGAAACAGGTTGCCACCGCCGACCACGATGCCGACCTGCACCCCCAGCGCCACCACTTCGCGAATCTGGTCGACAAAGCCGGCCATGGTTTCAGCGTGATAGCCGAAGCTATCCGGTCCCATCAGGGCTTCGCCGGATAGTTTCAGCAGGATACGGCGGGCAGCGGGCATGCGGGTTCAGACCTTGGAAGCTGCCGCCACTTCAGCGGCGAAGTCGGACACTTTCTTCTCGATGCCCTCGCCTACCACGTACATCATGAAGCCATGGCACTGCGAATTCTTCGATTTCAGCACCTGCTCGACGGACTGCTTGTCATCCTTGACGAAGGGCTGCGACAGGAGGGTGACTTCTTTGAGATATTTCTGCACCGTGCCTTCGGCAATCTTTTCCAGCATGGCTTCCGGCTTGCCGGCTTCCTTGGCTTTCTCGATCGCGACGCGGCGTTCGGTGTCGATCAGGTCCTGCGATACGCCAGACGCGTCCAGCGATTTCGGCTTGGAGGCCGCGATGTGCATCGCGATGTCGCGCGCAAGCGCTTCGTCGCCAGCCACATCAACCAGCACGCCGATCTTGCCGCTGTGGATGTAGCTGGCGAACTTGCCCTGCCCGTCCAGACGCACGAAACGGCGCACCGACATATTTTCACCCATCTTGCCAACCAGCTCGGTACGGACAGTTTCCACCGTTCCGTCCTTGTAAGGCAGCGCGGACAGCGCGGCAACGTCGGCCGGCTTCTGCTTCAGCACCATCTCGGCCAGCGCATTCGAGAGCGCCAGAAAATCGTCGTTCTTTGCCACGAAGTCGGTTTCGCAGTTGACTTCCACCATCGCAGCCGACTTGCCGTCGGCGCTGATGGCAATCGTCACCACACCTTCAGCCGCCACGCGGCTGGCGCTCTTGGCTGCCTTGTTGCCAAAGCGCACGCGCAGGATTTCTTCCGCCTTCTGCATGTCGCCGCCAGCTTCCGACAGCGCCTTCTTGCAATCCATCATCGGCGCATCGGTTTTTTCGCGCAGTTCCTTGACCATGCCTGCAGTGATTTCTGCCATTTCCTACTCCCATCCAGTTTTAATACAGAAAGAGGGGCAGACGCCCCTCCTCAAATACGCTCGTTGGCATCACGACGCCGGCGATGTGCGGTGCGTCGCATTTATTCCGCGGCGACGCCGCCCTCTTCTTCTTCCACTTCGACGAACTCTTCGCCACCGACGAGTTCGCTGATGACCTGAGCACGGCCTTCCAGTGCCGCATCGGCCATGCCGCGGGCATACAGGCGAATCGCGCGCGCCGAGTCATCGTTGCCGGGGATGATGTAGTCCACGCCTTCCGGGCTGTTGTTGGTGTCGACTACGCCGATCACCGGAATGCCGAGCTTTTTGGCCTCGACCACGGCGCCCTTCTGGTAGCCGACGTCGATGATGAACAGCGCATCGGGCAGGCCGCCCATTTCGCGGATGCCACCCAGGCTGCGGTTCAGCTTGTCGGCTTCACGCTGCACGGTGAGTATTTCTTTCTTCGACAGACGACCCGGTTCAGCGAGCGAGGCTTCCAGCTCGTTCAAACGCTTGATCGACAACTTGACTGTCTTGAAGTTGGTCAGCATGCCACCCAGCCAGCGGTTGTCGACGTAGGGCATGCCGGCGCGCATTGCTTCTTCGCGCACGATGTCACGTGCGGCGCGCTTGGTGCCGACGAACAGCACGTTGCCTTTGTTGGCTGCCAACTGGCGAACGAATTTCTGCGCATCCTGAAACAGCGGCAGCGACTTTTCCAGGTTGACGATATGAATCTTGTTGCGATGGCCGAAAATGAACGGGGCCATCTTGGGGTTCCAGAAGCGGGTCTGGTGACCGAAGTGGACACCGGCTTCCAGCATTTGACGCATGGTAATAGACATGTAAATCTCCTAAAGGGTTGAGCCTCCACCCGTCAGCAGCCGCGCGTATATTGGTTTCAACGCGCCGCCACCCTTTAATGACAGGTGTGCGAATTTGTCCGAACCATTTCGGACAGCCGGCGATTCTAATGCGATAAGGCTTTCATTTCAAGGAGCAAGCGCATTCAGCCGGCCTGCCCCGTTGGCGGAAACGGAATCTCCAGCCAGGCCGCAAGGCCACCGGCCTGATGATTGCCGGGTGCTTGCAGCACGTCACGCGGCAACGACAGATTGAGGGGGTGGGCCTGTGCCAGGTCGTTCAGATTCCGGGCAGTCCGGAAGTCGATACGCGGCCAGGGGCAACAGGATCCCCGGAGTTCCACCTCGGCCCAACCCAGGTTGAGCGCAAAACAAGCTGGCTTCGAATCAGGGGCAGCGTATGGCCAGCACAGTAATGTCGTCTGACTGCCGCGCACCCGCTGCAAAATCTCTGACATCGGAAAATATCGCCTCCACCAGGTCGCCCGCTGTCCTTGATGGAGCCGCGTTTAATAGTGCCAGCAACCGATCGTCGCCCAACATATCGCGGTTCTCGTTTTCCGCCTCGGAAACACCGTCGGTGTAAAGCAGTAGCACACTGCCAGGCGTCAGCTTGATTTCACCGGAGCGGTAAGTGATCCCGTCAACCATGCCCACAAATGGGTTGATGGGCTCGGTTAGGTACTCAAACGCCTCGTTCCCGATGGCTATCGCCGGCGCATTATGGCCAGCATTAACGTAGCGGACGCTCAATGCTTCAAGGTCGAGGATGCCGCAATAGGCCGTGAGAAACTGCTGTGCATCGTTGTACTCACACAACTGTTGATTCAGTTTGGCGATGAGCTGCGCCGCATAATCGGTGAGCTGCCGGTCGTAGCCCGACTGCGCACGAAGGATGGCAATGGCACGCACCATGAACAAGGCCGCCGGCAGGCCTTTGCCGCAGACGTCGGCGATCACGAAGAAAACATGGTGCTCATCAAGGAAGAAAATGTCGTAAAAATCGCCGCCCACTTCGCGCGCCGCACACATCCGCCCCACGCAGTCGATGCGCGGATGGCTGGCAAACAGCGGTTCCTTCGGCAGCAGACTTTCCTGGATCGAGCGCGCATATTGCAGTTCACGCTGGGCCTGCTCCAGTTCCAGTACCTTGCGCATGCGCTTGATGGTCAATTCGTCGCTGCGCCGCATCCGCCCAGACAGGGTCGACATGAGGTTTCTTGACACCCGAGGTATCGCAATGATCTCGCCCAGAAATGATTGCGCGTCTATGACCAGCAGCCGGGTGCCCGGCTCTGCCATGACGTAAGCCGATACCGGCCGATTGTCGATAACCGACATTTCACCCACGCAGGCGCCAACCCCAACATCGATGCAATCACCACTGCCCGGCTGATCCAGGTAAACTTTCAACTGCCCTCGCAAGACAACCCGGACCGCATCATTCGCATCACCCGGCCTAAGCAGGACCACCTCGCCAACAATGTCCTGGATCGTCAAGGGTTCAAGCAGGTCCTCGACGGCCGCATACGGCACGCCATGAAAGATTTGCGCCCACGAAAGGAACCCCATGGCGCGTCGGTCTTCCTTATTGCGTCTGTGAACACCATCGCAAGCCATGGCAAACACCGGCGCATCAAGATTGTGGCGGCGGTCGGTACCACGCGCAATCTTGTTAGATATAGCCAACAATTGCGTGGGTTGCGTCAAATTAAAAACCAGTTCGAGCCTGTTTTTGTTATCACAGCGTTCGTATCGATGCGCATCACTAAATTGGCGGACGAGATGGATACCCTGCCCGCCAATCTTGACTTCCTCGATTGATGTCGCCACTGGCGGAGGAGGCCGGGAAAATGGGTCGTAAGGCGCGGCTGGATCAATCAGCGTCAAAGTGGCTCTCTGCGCTTCGATGACTGCATGCAGATCCACCGGCTGGTTGGCATATTGCGGATCAGAATAATTGACTACATTGGTGACAAGCTCTTCGAAACACAGTTCGATGCGGTACATGTCTTCGTGCGAAAAATTGAACTCCGCACCCAGCGCTTGTAGCCAGGCGCTCGCCTCGTTGGTCAAAACCGGATCAAGAGGCCCCGTCAATAGACGTTGTTTCATCATCAATAGTCATCGCTCGAAAAAAATAAAGGGACTGCAAGGAGTCCCCTTATTTTAAAACACCGGGCAGCCTAATGCTGGCGGCTCAGAACAAAGCCAAGGCCTCGTCAAGACCACTGCAAACGGGTACAAGCTGGTCGATACCCGTAGTCTTGAGAATTTTCATGGTCATCTCGTCAGGCCCCATCAACACCATCTTGCCACCAAGCTTGGTCCGAGTCTGAGCACCGGCCACCAGCAGGCGGATACCGAGCGAAGCGACAAATGGCACCTGACCCAGATCGACGATGACATTCGGACCGGCAGCCACCGCAGCGTTAAATTCAGCTTCAGCTGCCTGCGTTCCAGCTACGTCCAAGCGGCCATCAAGAATAATGCGATTGACGTTTTCCTTGGGGTGGTCAACTGATACTTTCACTGCCATTCTCCTTTTGAATTGTATGCATTCATTAATGCAATGCGAAGTTCCAAACTTGCTATTGTCTACTTGATATGAGCCCAACCCAATACCCGAAAGAGTGTATCACAACCACTCTGACAAAAAGCAACTTCAAGCTCATCCCCACATCAGAGGGCCGGTAGGCCGCCCCAGTGAAAACTCCACAATTACCTGCTAACAGTTGCCCGCGAAGCAGGCTTACCGAAAATAAAGTCGGCAAACATGCATAATCGCCATCTCCATAACAAATATATGGTTTTGTGATAAAGTTTACGCCAAGCAAAACCAACCATCCAAGGGGAAGTTGTTATGAAAAACAAAGATATTCGCCAGTTGTTCGCTGCGCTAGTCCTGCTCCTGGTCGGTGTTCCTGCCCTGGCAGATGTCGCGGTTATCGGCTACGTCAAAACGGCCAAGGGCGATGCCTCCGTCGTCAATGCAGGACAGACCGTGAAAGCTATTGTCGGCACGCCCTTGATGGCAGGCAGCGTCATTCGCACTGGCGCCAATGCTTCCCTTGGAGTCACCTTCAAGGACAACACGGTCATGTCATTCGGCCCTGACACCGAACTGACCATTGATGAATATCTCTATGCACCCAGCAAGGGTGGCCTGAAACTGGGTGCAAGCCTGTCCAAGGGTACCTTGGCATATATTTCAGGCGCCATCGCCAAGATCAAGCCGGACGCGGTCTCGGTTAAAACCCCGACGGGCACCATCGGTGTACGCGGCACCCATTTTGTCGTCCAAGTCGAACTTGACTGAATCCACAACCCAATACGCCGAACGCCTGCTTCGTAGCGTCCGGCGTGTTTATGTCCAGTGCTCCCGGATAATCCGGCCCCACTTCACCAGGCGGGTTCGCCACTGTAGCCGACATCACCCGAACAAAAAGATACGGCCCTGCTCGACAAAGCAGGGCCGTATCTTTGTGCATCACCCATCTTGAACGTCGCTCATCTCTGAAGCGTTCGAAATCACCATCCACTAAACGACGCGACCAAGACACGTGCGACTGACGTATTACTTCGAGTCGAAAACGATCGTGTCGCCTGTCTCGCCTTGGCGCAAACGCTTCAGATGGAAGGCCACCAGGCCATCGGCCGGCCGCTCCACCGCAAGTTGTTCGAAGACGGCCGGGGCTTCAGGCGCGCCACTCTCCATTAGGGCATAGGCGGCCTCGTAAGTATCGTCAGTTGGTCCCGCGCCTTCCTCGACGAACAGCGGCTCAAAAACCATCAGTGACTTCGTCTTACCCTTTAATACCAGACGGCCCACAGAGCGCACCGCGGCATCCGTACAGCCGGAGAGCGTTGCTTCCGACACGCACACCAGCGTACCCAGTTGCTTGTTGACACTTTCCAGCCGGGCTGCTGTGTTCACTGGATCGCCCAAGGCGCGGTAATCGAAAATCGTGCTGCCGCCGAAGTTACCCACCGTGACTTCGCCGGTATGGATGCCGATGCGCGTGGCGCCGAAGGGGATACCGTTTGCGTTGGCTTCTGTCGCGTGGGTACGGGCGAAACGATGCATGGCCAAGGCGCAGCGCAGCGCGCGCTGGCGATGATCCGGCTGTACCACCGGTGCCGAGAACATGATCGCCACGGCGTCACCGACGATGCGATCCAGTGTGCCCTCGTGCTCGAAGGCGATACGAATCATGTTGTCGAGGTAACCGTTAAGTTGCGCCACGGCATCGGACGGGTCGAGCTTTTCCATCAGACCGGTGAAACCGGCCAGGTCGGTGAAAATGAAACTGCATTCGCGCCGATTGCCGCCCAGTTCAAGCTGGCCGGGGTTGTCCACCAGGTGGCTCACCAGGTTGGGCGAGACATAGCGCGCGAAGGCCTGTTTCACAAAGCGCTGGCGTTTCTCGGTCGCAGCATGGTGCAGCAGGCTGGTGAGGATAAAAATGAACAGCAGGGCGAGGCTCGGCGTCACCGGATCAAGCAGCAGGCCATGATGCGCATAGGCATACCAGGCGCCTCCGCCAGTTACCGCTAGGGTGATGACGGCGGCAGTCGCGGACAGCAGCGCGCCGGTTGACAACCCAAGGAATCCAACCAGCACCCCCCCCACCAGAATACTCATCATCTCCAGGCCGGGCGCCCAGTTTGGACGCGTCAGGTGCGCGCCTAGCAGCATCTGCTCCAGGCCTTGAGCATGGGCCTCGACCCCAGGGATCAGCCCACCCAGAGGGCTGAAGCGCAAGTCCAGCAGCCCTTGGGCTGACGAGCCGACAAGCACGATATGGCCATTCAGCCTTTCCGCCGGAGCCTGGCCTTTCAGCACCTTCCAGGCCGGGACATAACGATCCTGGCGATAGGGGGTGTAATGCACCCAGAACTCACCCTTGGCCGTAGTCGGGATTTCAAGCTCACCGATACGGACCGATTGCAAGCCTGCTCCCGCCTCCTCGGCGGTGCGCACCATGATGTTGCGCTGCCCCTGCCCCACCCGCAGGGCTTCGGTGGCCAAAGACGGCACCGCCAGATCCCCCATACGCAAAAGCAAGGGAACGCGACGCACAACGCCGTCCGAATCAGGAATGAAGGTAATTGCGCCATTGCCCGCCGTCGCGTCCTGCAAGGCTGGAAGCGGCGTCAGGGTGCCCTTGAAGGCATGCAGAAACGGTAAAGGCGAAGGCCCCAGGTTGATCACCCGGAACGGGGTGGCGAAATGCCCGGGAGGTTCACCCTCGCGCATCAGGGCATGGCCCAGCACCACCCCCCCACCCGCCAAGGTATGGGCCAAGACCGTATCGTGGTCCGGCAACCCGGCCAGATGAGCGCGCAACTCAGGTCCAGCGGTGTCCCATACGCTAAGCAAGGCCGCAGGCGAGGTCCGGTCCGGCTCGGCAAACAGCACATCGAAAACGACGGCTGCTGCACCCATCGAGCGCAAGCGCTCGATCAGTTCGGCGATGCGCGTACGGGGCCAGGGCCATTGACCCACAAGGTTCAGGCTTTCGTCGTCGATATCGACGATACGCACTGGCGCCTCCTGATAGACCCTCGGCGCCCAGCGTTGATATTGGTCGAACACGGTGTTACGCAGCACCTGGAGCGGCTGCGGATCCAGTAGATACATACCCGGCCCGACCAGCATGACGACGATCGGCAGCAACCAGCCTATGTTGAACTTCGGCATCTTCATGATGATGGGTTCGGCGAGAAATGAAAGTCATCGTGGGGGGGCGATTGCCACAGCTTATCGTCAAGCAGACGCTTCTCCAAGACGGCATCTCCCCTGTCGCCGGCCACACCACAAAATCAGAATTGCCCGTATCAACGCCCACCACGCCCATCGCCACGAAAATCGCGCGCAAATTCGCGAAGAATGTCTCTTCCGCCCCTTTTTCATCCCCCCTTCAATCAGAGTGGTTTTTCGGGTGTGCGCCGGTCGCGCTAGAATGCGACTTTAATCCCCTCAAACCGCACCATGACTGTCACCATTAAAACCGGCGCCGAAATCGAGGGCATGCGCGTCGCGGGGCGACTCGCCTCGGAAGTACTCGATCACATCACGCCTTTCGTCAAACCCGGCGTCACCACCGGCGAACTCGACCGTCTCTGCCACGACTATATGGTGGATGTACAAGGCAGTATCCCGGCACCGTTGAATTACGCGCCACCCGGCCACGCGCCCTATCCCAAATCGATCTGCACCTCGGTCAACAACCAGGTATGCCACGGCGTACCAAGCGACAAGCTGCTGAAGAACGGCGACATCGTGAACCTCGACATCACCGTCATCAAGGATGGCTGGCACGGCGATAGCAGCCGCATGTTCGCGGTGGGCGAGGCGTCGATCCAGGCCAAGCGCCTGATCAAGGTGACCTACGAGGCGATGTGGATCGGCATCGACCACGTCAAACCCGGTGCACGATTGGGTGACGTCGGCCACGCCATCCAGCGCTTTGCCGAAAATCACGGCTATAGCGTGGTTCGAGAATTCTGCGGCCACGGCATCGGCCTCAACTTTCACGAGGACCCGCAGGTGCTGCATTACGGCAAGGCCGGCACCGGCCTGCTGCTGGAACCTGGCATGACCTTCACCATCGAACCGATGATCAATGCTGGCCGCCGCGATATCCGCCAGATGTCCGACGGCTGGACCATCGTCACCAAGGATCGCAGCCTG
This sequence comes from Thiobacillus sp., assembly GCA_051305915.1. GTDB lineage: Bacteria > Pseudomonadota > Gammaproteobacteria > Burkholderiales > Thiobacillaceae > Thiobacillus. The sequence goes on from JBPPMF010000088.1 coordinate 13,177, forward strand.
TCGGCGCAGTGGGAACACACCGTGCTGGTCACCGACAGCGGCTACGAAGTGCTGACTGTGTCGGCCGGCAGCCCGGCCATCCCCGACTGCGTCCGCCGCGCCGCGTGAGCCACCCGCCGTTCGCCGATCTTCGCGAGCGGCTCAAATCAAGCCGCGCCGAACTGGCGGCAGCTTTCCTCGAAAAACCTGCTGCCACGCACTACCTGACACGACACGCCGCCCTGGTGGATGGCGTGCTATCGGAAGTCAGCGCCCGCCTCGCACTGCCTGCCAGTTTCTGTCTTGCCGCCGTGGGCGGTTACGGGCGCGGTGAACTGTTTCCCGGTTCGGACGTCGACGTGCAGTTGTTGCTGCCGCACGACCCCAGCGCCGAGCAGCAAGCCATTCTGGAAACCTGGGTGCAGGCGTGCTGGGACGTCGGGCTGGAAATCGGCCACAGCGTGCGCACCGTCGAGGCCTGCATCACCGAGGCCGATGCCGACATTACGGTGGAAACCAATCTGCTGGAAGCACGTTTCGTGTGGGGAGGCGCTGCGCTGTTCCGTGAGTTCGGCCGGCGTTTCCGCGCGCGCTTCGACGCCCAGCACTTTTTCGACGGCAAGCTGGCCGAACAGCAGGCACGCCACGCCCGCTTCGACGACAGCGCCTACAAGCTCGAACCCAACCTGAAGGACAGCCCCGGCGGTCTGCGCGACCTGCATACCATCCACTGGCTGGCACAGGCCTGCGACATCACCGGTGGTTGGAAAGGCATCGCACGCGCCGGCCTGCTCACGCACCTCGAAGCGCGCCGCATTACGCGCGAGGAACGCACCCTGTCGGTGCTGCGAATTCATCTGCATATCCTGGCCGGGCGGCGCGAAGACCGTCTGGCCTTCGATTACCAGACCGAACTCGCGGAACGACTGGGGCTTACCGCCACCGCCAACAAGCGCGCGGGGGAACGACTGATGCAGCGGTATTACCGTGCCGCCAAGCTGATCCAGCGCGCCAACGACATTCTCATCCAGTCGCTGCGGGTACGATTGTTTCCGGTGACCGCCCCGCCGCAACCGATCGACGATGATTTCAAGATGCGCGCCAGGCTGCTCGAAGCACGCGAGCCCGATCTGTTCGAACGCAAACCCGATGCCCTGCTGCGCGCCTTTATCGTGTATGCCCAGCATCCTGCGCTGGTTGCTTTCGAGCCGGCCACGCTGCGTGCGCTGTGGCGCGGCTGCACCCGCATTGACGCCGTCTTCCGCGCCAATCCGGCGCACCGCACCCTGTTCATGACGCTGCTGCGTCAACCGTTCGGCATCACCCGGGCGCTGCGCGCCATGCACCGCTACGGTCTGCTGGGCCGCTATATCCCGGCGTTCGGCCGCGTTGTCGGGCAGATGCAGCACGATCTCTTCCATGTCTACACTGTGGATGAGCACATCCTCACCGTGCTGCGCAATGTACGGCGTCTCACCGTGCCGGAATTCACGCACGAACTTCCGCTTGCCAGCCGGCTGATCGCCGCCTTCGACAAGCCCGAACTACTGTATCTGGCCGCACTGTTTCACGATATCGCCAAGGGGCGCGGAGGCGACCACTCCGAGCTGGGCGCGGTCGATGCACGGCGATTTTGCCGCCAACACGGTCTCGATAAAGCGGATACTGAACTGGTTGCCTGGCTGGTGGACATGCATCTGGCGATGTCGCGCACCGCGCAGAAAGAGGACATCAGCGACCCCGAAGTCATCGCTGCGTTTGCCGCCAAAGTCGGCGATCTGCATCACCTGACGGCGCTGTATCTGCTGACAGTGGCCGACATCCGCGGCACCAGCCCCAAGGTCTGGAATGCATGGAAAGGCAAGCTGCTGGAAGATCTGTTCCATGCCACCCGAGCCTGCCTGGCAGGAAGTGACATCGTCCTTCCCGACATCGCGGCCAAACAGAACGAAGCCCGCGTCAATCTTGCCCTTTATGGCCTGCCTGCCGACGCGGCTGACGCGCTGTGGCAACACCTCGACGAACGCTATTTCATCCGTTTCGAGGCCCGCGACATGGCCTGGCAGGCACGCATGCTGTGGCGCCGCACCGACAGCGCCGCCGCCATCGTACGGGCGCGGCTGTCACCGGCTGGTGAAGGCATCCAGGTGCTGGTCTACGCGCCCGACCGTCCCGACCTGTTTGCCCGCATCTGCGGTTTTTTCGCCCGCATCCAGTACACCATCCTCGAAGCCAAGATCCACACCACCCGGCATGGTTACGCGCTGGATAGTTTTCAGGTGATGGATCTGGCCAATCGCGGCATTCATTACCGCGATTTTCTGAGCTTTGTAGAACACGAACTGGCACGCGACCTTGATCCGGCCCGCCCGATGCAGCCCACCCCCCGGGGCCGCCTGTCACGTCACCAGCGCCATCATCCTTACCCGACCACAATACGGCTGGAGGCCGATGCACAAGGACACGGCCACATGCTGTCGATTACCTGTGCGGATCGCGGGGGCCTGCTGTTTACGGTAGCCGAAACCTTGATGCGGCACGATGTGCGGGTCTATGCCGCCAAGATCGACACGCTGGGCGAGCGAGTCGAAGATACTTTTCTGATCCAGGGTGAGGCCCTGCAAACGCCTGCGTTGCGCGAGGCATTGGAGGCGGATCTACACGAAGTGCTGAAGTGACCTAAAAGGCTGGGCGGGCGTATTCGTCGACGTAGCGTCCACGCGCGGGGGCCTTGCGGACAGGCGGCGATTTCTTGCGCACGCCGTCGGCCGGTTTCTTGACCTTCTCGTCCGACTCAGTCTTGGTGCGGTTGCGGACACGGCCCGGCTGCACCACGGTGCTGTCGTCCACTGCGACAACCAAGGTATCGTTCAGGCCGGCATCCCGCCCCCACTTGCGCCCGAACTCTCCACTCGCCGCATCCCTGACGCGCCCGCCAACCTGGCCTTGGACGGGATGCCTCCGGCCGTTAATCCTATGACTCATGCCGCCACCCGCCATTCCTTGAGGCTGCCGGCCAGGGTATGAGTCAGCGCGATCAGGCTGGCGAGGGTGTCAGCACTGGGAATGGATTCGCAAGCGCTGATTTTGCTGTCGGCGTATACCGACAGGATCAGCAAGTTGTGTTGCACGTCGGGGGGCAGCGCCAGCACGCCTTCAGCCAGCGCGGTCTGAATCGCATGCCAGGCACACCGGCTGGCCTCCAGTGCGGCGGCCAGGTGTAATTCGCGGGCAGGATCGTTCCAGATTCGCTGCACCGCCATCAACTGGGCGGCGATCTCGTCAAGCTGGGCGGCTTCGCCCATCATTTCACCCGCGGGATGAATGTGGCACGAAGCCTGCTGGATCAGTTCTTCCGGGCTCATTATTGTCCTTGTTGCTTGTGCCGGGGCACCTCGCCCACGGTTACGCTACAAGTTAGCGGCGAAGACTGGAACAACTTTAGGCTAGCTAAAATCGTGCCTGGGAACGCTGGAACCCGGTCAATCGTCCTGCAGATTTTGTCCTGGAAACAGGATGTCGGTGAAACCGAAGTTCCGTAGATTGGGGATACGCATCGGGTACAGAATGCCGTTCAAATGGTCGACTTCGTGCTGCACCACGCGGGCATGGAAACCGCTCACGCTACGATCGATCGGCTGGCCTGCCGCGTCAAAGCCCTGGTAGCGCAGGGCAGTGTGACGAGGCACCAGCCCGCGCATACCGGGTACCGACAAACAGCCTTCCCAGGCTTCTACCATTTCGTCGGACAGGGGCGTAAGCCGCGGATTGATCAGCACGGTGAATGGCACGCTGTCGGCGTCCGGATAACGCGGATTCGCGTCAACCTCAAAGATCACCACCTGCAGGCCAACGCCGATTTGCGGTGCGGCCAGGCCTGCGCCATTGAGCGCACGCATGGTGTCGTGCATGTCGACAATCAGCTGTGCCAATTCAAGCGAGACGAAATCGTCCACTGGGCGCGCGGGCTCCAGCAGGCGCGGGTCGCCCATTTTCAGGACATCGCGGATGGCCATGGCCGCTCCAGTTGATTCAGGTCATCAGGCGCCAGCCAGCGCCATCCGCCAGGCGGCAGGTCCGCAGGCAGGGCAAAGCTCCCGATGGCTTCGCGATGCAGGCGATCTACCCGGTTGCCCGTTGCGCCGATCATGCGCTTGACCTGGTGGTATTTGCCCTCGGCCAGCGTCAGCCGCAAGCTATGTTCGTCGAGCTTTTCACACGCCAGCGCGGCGATCGGTGCAGGCTCATCATTGAGCTGCACGCCCGCGCGCAGGGCCGCCAGCATGGCATCCGTCACTGGATCGGCACAAACCGAACGGTAAACCTTGGCCACACCCTTTTTCGGCGAAATCATGCGGTGAATGAATTGGCCGTCGTCGGAAAACAGCAGCAGCCCAGTGGTGTCCTGATCGAGTCGCCCCACGCACTGCACGCCGCGCTGCAACAGCGGCGGCGGCAACAGGGAAAACACGCTGAGATGGTGGCTGGGGTTATGAGAGCATTCATATCCGGCCGGCTTGTGCATCAGCACGTAGGCCTTGTCCCGATAAGCCCAGGTGACGCCATCAAGCGTCAGTTCCAGCCCGACCGGATCGACCTCGGTCTCGGGATCGTCACAGGCCACGCCGTTGACTGCGACCGCACCTGCGCGCACGCGCGCGATGCTGCCCTTGCGCGAACCAAATCCCTGCGACTGCAAAGCACGATAAAGCTTCATGTATTCAGAACTCGCCTTGTCCGGCGGCGTCATTGGTCACCAGCTGTTCCAGCAAATGCCGCACCTGCAGCATCACTTCACCCAGCACCGACTGGATCTCTTCCATCTGGATGCCGTCGGCCGACAGCCCCCGCCCTGCCGCGTAATTCACCACCGCGCCGACCGCCGCATAGCAAAGCCCCAGTTCGCGCGCCAGATAGGCTTCGGGCATGCCGGTCATCCCCACCATGTCGGCGCCGTCACGCTCCATGCGGTTGATTTCGGCAGCCGTTTCCAGGCGTGGCCCCTGCGCCGCGCCATAGACGCCACCGTCACGCAGGCTGATGCCTGCCTTGAGCGCGGCCCGCAGCAGGGCAGCGCGCATGGCATCGCAATAGGGAAAGGTAAAATCAAGGTGGGTAACCGGCTTGCCGCTTTCGACAAAATACGTGGCAGCGCGGCCATGCGTGTAGTCGATAATCTGGTCGGGAATGACCAGCGTGCCTGGGATCAGGTCGGGATGGATGCCACCGACAGTAGCCACCGACACCACGCGATCGACGCCGTGATCCTTCAGCGCCCACAGGTTTGCGCGGTAATTCACACCATGCGGCGGGATGGTATGGCCATAGCCGTGACGCGCCAGAAAGATCACATCCTGTCCGCAGATGCGGCCGAAGGTGAGTGCGCCCGAAGGTTCGCCGTAGGGCGTGCGCGCCACCTGACGGTGGGTGATTTCCAGATTGGCGAGCTGGGTCAGCCCCGTACCGCCGATGATTCCCAACATATTTATTGATCCTTTAAAGCGTAAATGGCTGGCAGGTTGCGCCACAGTCCGTAAGCGTCCATCCCGCAGCCGAACACGAAACGATCCGGCACGCTCAAGCCGGAGAAATCTGCACGGATCGGCTTGTCGAGTCCGTTGGCCTTGTCGGTCAACACGGCGCTCCATACCCGCGCCGCGCCCATGTCATGCAATTTGTCGTGGATTGCCCGCAGCGTCTCGCCCTCATCCAGAATATCGTCCAGCACCAGCACATTGCGGCCTGCCACATGCTGTCCTGGCAACACCCGCCATTCCATCTCGCCGCCCTGGGTTTCGCCGCGATAGCGCGTCACGTGCAAGTAATCGAATTCCAGCGGAAAGTTCAGCCGGGGCAGCAACTGCCCGGCGAACACCACCGCCCCGCCCATCACCGCCAGCACCAGCGGAAAATCGTTCGCCAATGCACCGGCAATTTCGGCCGCCAGACGATCAAGCGCGGCCTGTACCGTGTCCGCGGACGCAACACATTCGGCACTGTCCAGCAATTGCTGCATTTGAAGCGGCGTCATAACGTGGAGAAACTCGACAAAAGCCGGCAGTCTAAGCCCTCGGCGCCGATGTTTCCAGACTTTGCACGGGTCGAGTAAGCTTAAGCCATGTCGCTTTCCATCCTTGGCACTCTCGACTCACTTGGCTGGCTGGCTGCCGCGCAGCGGCTACCCTCGCCCAATTGCGACGCACGTCCGGAAGGCGCGGCAATCGAGCTGATCGTCATCCACAACATTTCGCTGCCGCCGGGCGTGTTCGATGGCGATGCGGTGATCGAGCTTTTCACTAACCAGCTCGACTGGGATGCGCATCCTTATTACCAGAGTATCCGCGGCATCCAGGTCTCGGCCCATTTCTTCATCCGCCGCGACGGCACGCTGATCCAGTTCGTGCCGTGCAGTCTGCGCGCCTGGCATGCCGGTGTGTCGAGTTGGCAGGAACACGAACGCTGCAATGATTTTTCCATCGGCATCGAACTCGAAGGCAGCGATGCCCTGCCTTTCACCGAGGTCCAGTACGCAACCCTGACCCCTCTGCTTCAGCTGCTGAAACAGGCCTACCCGATCCAGGCTGTGGTCGGCCACAGCGATATTGCACCGGGCCGCAAGACCGATCCCGGCCCCCACTTCGCATGGCAGCGTATCGATGAGCGGATGGCCTGATTCACTTCGCATGGCCTGCATCGTGCTGGCCATGCTGGCGCTGGGAGGGTGTGCGCCCACGCTCAAGCTCGACGCCAAGCGCGCCCCTTCGTACACCGTCGCGAATCATGCCGACAGCCCGCTGAAAACGCATCTGGACGCGCAGATCCCGCCCGGCGAATCGGGCTTCCACCTGCTGCACGGCGGCCACGCTGCGCTGGCCGCCCGCTTGTCGCTGGCTCAACGCGCCGCCCATACGCTCGACGTGCAGTATTACCTGTTCCACAACGACACCACCGGCAAGCTGGTCGCCGCCGCAATCATGGCTGCAGCGGAACGCGGCGTGCGCGTGCGCGTGCTGATCGACGACATCGACACCGCCGACAAGGAACTCCGGCTCGTCACGCTGAACGCCCACCCCAACATCCACGTGCGGCTGTTCAATCCATTCCACACCCGCAGCACCAATCTCCTGGTCAAGGGTTGGCAGGCGTTGCGGGAAAACATCCGCCTCAATCGCCGCATGCATAACAAAGTCTTCATCGCCGACAACCAGATGGGCATCACCGGCGGCCGCAACATCGGCGACGAATACTTCGACGCCCATCACGACGTTGCCTTCGTCGACCTCGATGTCGTTGCGGCGGGCGCCATCGTCGATGCCATGGCGCAGTCGTTCGACCAGTACTGGAACCACGAGTCCGCCGTGCCCGCGTCTGCCCTGCCGTTTACAAGCACTGACAAGCAACTGCAGCGCGCAAGCCGTGTCTTGCAGCGACACTACTCGCAGCAACTCGACAGCGAATACGGCCGAGCACTGACAGCCGCCGACCCGATTCCAAAACTTCTGGCAGGGAAAATCCCCTGGCATATCGCGCATGCCGACCTCATCGTCGACCCGCCGGAAAAAGTGCGCAACCCCGACAAATCGCCATCCAAACTGCTGCTTGGCCAACTCGCCGGACTGTGGATCGACCCCACCCAGCGCGCGCTGATCGTATCGCCCTACTTTGTGCCCAGCACCTTCGGCATGGCCTATTTCCGCTATTGGCGGCATCAGGGGGTGCAAATCGACATCCTGACCAACGCTTACGCCGCCAGCGACGTGCCGCTGGTGCATGCCGGCTATGCCAACTACCGCGTACCGCTACTGGAAGCCGGCGTCAACCTGTACGAACTGAAGCCCGTTGCCGAACCCACCGGCGGTCGCATGCGCGATCTCGGCAGCGGCTCGTCACGCGCCAGCCTGCACGCCAAGGCCTTTGTCTTCGATGATGAACACGTATTCATCGGCACCTTCAACTTCGATCCGCGTTCGGCCCTGCTCAACACCGAAATGGGACTGATCATCCGCTCACCCGAGCTTGCCCGCCAGGTGACCGCCATCGTCGAGGACGCCATGCGCCCGCAACGCAGCTATCAAACACGGCTCGTCGTGGAAACCGCCGACCACCAGGTTGTGAAGCGCCCGCAATGGCATGACGTGCACCAGGGCAGTGAGCGCATTTCCGACGTCGAGCCGGAAACCACCCTGATCCAGCGCGGCCTGTTGCGCGTGCTACAGAAGCTGCCGATTGAGCAACATCTCTGAGGCACGGTAAAATCGTTTTTTTTGCCTTCAGGATTCCTGCCATGCGTCTTGGCACCCCGCTCTCGCCTTCTGCCACCCGCGTCATGCTCTTGGGCGCGGGCGAACTCGGCAAAGAAGTCATCATCGCCCTGCAGCGGCTGGGGGTGGAGGTCATTGCCGTGGATCGCTATGCCAATGCGCCGGGGCACCAGGTCGCGCACCGTGCGTATGTAACCGACATGAGCGATGGCGCGGCCTTGCTCGCATTGATCGAGGCGGAAAAACCGCACCTGGTGGTGCCCGAGATAGAAGCGATTGCAACGGAAACGCTGCTGGAGATCGAAGCCATCGGACTGGCTGAAGTCATCCCCACCGCGCGCGCCGCCAATCTCACCATGAACCGCGAAGGCATCCGGCGGCTGGCGGCAGAAACCCTGGGGTTGCCGACCTCGCCCTATGTATTTGCCGACAGCCTCGCCGAGATGACGGCTGCTGCCGAAAAGCTCGGCTACCCGGTGATCGTCAAGCCAGTGATGTCGTCCTCCGGCAAGGGCCAGTCCTGGATAGACAACGCTAGCCAGCTGCAGGCGGCGTGGGACGACGCGGCCAGCGGCGGCCGGGTCGACAAGGGGCGCGTCATTGTCGAGGGCGTGATCGACTTCGATTACGAAATCACGCTGCTGACCGTGCGCGCACTCGACGCCTCCGGCCGGGTCGAGACGCATTTCTGCGCACCCATCGGCCATGTGCAGGTGAAAGGGGATTACGTCGAATCGTGGCAGCCGCAGGCAATGTCAGCCGCCGCACTGCAACGCGCGCAGGAAATCGCCTCCGCCGTCACCGGCAACCTCGGCGGACGCGGCCTGTTCGGTGTCGAGTTGTTCGTGAAAGGCGACACCGTATGGTTCTCCGAAGTCAGTCCGCGTCCGCACGATACCGGCATGGTGACGATAGCGACGCAGCGGCAGAATGAATTCGAATTGCACGCGCGCGCAATTCTCTGCCTGCCGGTCGACGTCAGCCTGCGCGAACCCGGCGCATCGGCGGTGATTTACGGCGGCATGGAGGCTGTCGGCATCGCCTTCCACGGTGTGGACGTAGCGTTGCGCACGCCCGGCGTCGACCTGCGCTTGTTCGGCAAGCCGCAGGCCTTTGTCCGCCGCCGCATGGGTGTGGCGCTCGCCACCGCTGCCAGCACGGATGACGCGCGTCTGCACGCCAAGGCTGCGGCGGCTGCTGTCAAACCGGTCAAGGCGTGAACATGCAAACCCATTACGAACGTCTCGGCAGCAGCGAAGTCATACGTCGATTAGTCGACCGCTTTTACGACCTGATGGACGAAGACCCCGATTATTACGGCATCCGCAAGCTGCACCCGGCCGACCTCACCGAATCGCGTAACAAACTCGCCTGGTTTCTCTCCGGCTGGACCGGCGGCCCGCCGGAATACACCGACCGCTTCGGCCACCCCTTCCTGCGCCGCCGCCATCTGCCTTTTGCCGTCGGTGAAGCCGAACGCGACCAATGGATGGGCTGCATGATCCGCGCGATGCAGGACACGGGAATAGCGCCCGACCTGCAGCAGGAACTCACCGCGGCATTCTTCAAGACCGCCGATTTCATGCGCAACCAGCCGCAATAGCATGAGGCGACTGATTGGCTGGAGCGTACTGCTTGCCATGTTGGCCGGGTTGACCGTGCTACCCTGGCTGGTGCTGGACGACGCGGCCGCGATCGAACCGCCCGCTGAATTCCGCCGCACCGACCTTGCCTGGGTCAAGTCATTGTTCCAGAAACACGATCCGCGCCGCCGGACGCCTGACGTGATCCATAGCATCCGGCTCGACGAAGCCGAACTCAATCGCCTGCTCAATTACGTGGTCGAACTGCGCCGGGTCAGCGGCATCGCTGCCGAACTGACGCCCGGCATAGCCACGCTCACCGCCACGCTGGCTGTGCCGCACAACCCGTTTGGCCACTATCTCAACATCACTGCCGAAATCGCGGACGTGCCCAATGGTCTCCGCATTCGAAGCCTGCAACTGGGCAGCCTGCCCTTGCCGGGCGCGCCAGCCGACTGGACTGCACGCCTGGTGCACCGCTGGCTGCGCCGCGACGAAACCTACGCTTCACTGGCCGATGCGTTCTCCCGGGTGAATTTCGATGAAAACCAGGCCACGCTGGATTACCGCTGGCATCCCATGCTGCTGACCCAACTCGAACGCAAAAGCGCCGATCTGCTAATTGCCCCGGAAGATCAGGCGCGCATGCTGGTCTATGCCGAGCAGTTGAATGAGCTGCTGAAGCCGTACCCTCGTGGCAGCACCGTCCCGTTGGCCGAGGTCATCGCGCCCCTGTTTGGTTTCGCACAAACGATCGATGGCGACGAAGCCGAGGAAAACCGTGCCGCACTCACCGCATTGGCGGCCTATCTCTCGGGAATCAGCCTGCCCAAACTGCTGGAAAGCGACAGTCCGTCGATACGCCGGGCGCCGCCCGTGTTGCTGTCGCTGCACTGGCGACGCGACTTTGCCGAACACTTCGTGATTTCGGCCGCACTCACCGTCAATGGCGGCAGTCGGCTGGCCAACGCGATTGGCCTGATCAAGGAAGAGGAAGACGCCAACAAGGGATCGGGGTTCAGCTTCACTGATCTGGCTGCCAATCGGGCGGGGGTCAAACTGGGCGAACGCGCCACTGGCGAAGCTGCCGCACGCGTGCAGCAGCGGCTTGCCGACGCCCGCAGCGATGTCGATCTGGCCCCGGACTTTCGCGATCTGCCGGAATTCATGCCGCAGGCCGAGTTCGACCGCCGCTACGGACCGATTGGCAGCTCCCGCTACCTGAAGATTATCGACCGCATCGACGCCCAATTAGACACGCACCCGCTTGCACAATAAATAGTCAACAAACCCTGTTATAATGCTGGGTTTTCCGCAATCCGGCCGTCATTATGTCCCGCAAGCTCCGCAACATCGCCATCATCGCGCACGTCGACCATGGCAAAACCACGCTGGTCGACCAGCTTCTCAAACAATCCGGCACCTTCCGCGAAAACCAGGCAGTTGACGAGCGGGTGATGGACTCGAACGATCTGGAAAAAGAACGCGGCATCACCATCCTGGCGAAGAACACCGCCATTACGTACGGCGAATACCACATCAACATCGTCGACACCCCGGGCCACGCCGACTTCGGCGGCGAGGTCGAGCGCGTGCTCGGCATGGTCGATGGCGTGGTGCTGCTGGTCGATGCGGTTGAAGGCCCGATGCCGCAGACGCGTTTCGTCACCAAAAAAGCGCTGGCACTCGGCCTGAAGCCGATTGTCGTGATCAACAAGGTGGATCGCCCTGGTGCGCGTCCGAACTGGGTCGTCGATCAAACCTTCGATCTGTTCGACAAGCTCCACGCCACCGATGAGCAACTCGACTTCCCTATCATCTACGCGTCGGGCCTCAATGGCTGGGCCTGTCTTGATCTGAAGGACGCGCCCTCGGAAGGCGGTTCGGCTGACAACATGACGACCCTGTTCGACACCGTGATCGCACACGTACCGACTCCGCCCGGCTCGCCCGACGCGCCGCTGCAACTGCAGATCGCCGCGCTCGATTATTCGACGTACACCGGCCGTCTCGGCGTGGGCCGCGTGCTCAATGGCCGCATCAAACCCGGCATGTCGGTGGTGGTGATGAACCACGAAGATCAGGTCGCCACCGGCCGCATCAACCAGGTGCTCGGCTTCCAGGGACTGGATCGCGTGCCGGTGGAAGAAGCCGAAGCCGGCGACATCATCATCATTTCCGGTCTGGACGACATCGGCATCGGTGTCACTGTTTGCGACAAGGAAAATCCGGTCGGCCTGCCCGTGCTGCCGGTCGACGAACCGACGCTGAACATGGACTTCATGGTCAACGCCTCGCCGCTGGCCGGCACCGAAGGCAAATTCGTCACCACCCGCCAGATCCGCGACCGTCTCCAAAAGGAACTGCTGGTCAACGTCGCGCTGCGCGTCGACGAAACCGGTGATGCCGATGTGTTCCGCGTCTCCGGCCGTGGAGAACTGCACCTCACCATCCTTCTGGAAAACATGCGCCGCGAAGGTTTCGAAATGGCGGTTGGCAAACCGCGCGTGGTGTACAAGGAAATCAATGGCGAGAAATGCGAGCCGTATGAAAACCTCACCATCGACCTGGAAGACGACACCCAGGGCGCTGTGATGGAAGAAATCGGCCGCCGTCGCGGCGAACTGACCAACATGGAATCCGACGGCCATGGCCGCACCCGGCTGGAATACCACATTCCTGCGCGCGGCCTGATCGGCTTCCAGTCCGACTTCATGACGATGACGCGCGGCACCGGCCTGATGAGCCACGTGTTCGACGACTACGGTCCGGTGAAAGCCGACCTGCCCGGCCGCCACAACGGCGTACTGGTGTCGCAGGACAACGGCGAAGCCGTGGCCTACGCGCTGTGGAAACTGGAAGACCGCGGCCGCATGTTCGTCAGCCCCGGCGACAAGCTGTACGAAGGCATGATCATCGGCATCCACAGCCGCGACAACGACCTGGTGGTCAACCCGATCAAGGGCAAACAGCTCACCAACGTGCGCTCCTCGGGAACCGACGAGGCGGTGCGCCTGACCACCCCGATCAAGCTGACGCTGGAATCGGCGGTCGAATTCATCGACGACGACGAACTGGTGGAAATCACGCCCAAGTCGATCCGCATCCGCAAGCGCCATCTGCAGGAACACGATCGCAAGCGCGCCAGCCGCACAGCGGCCTGAATGCAACCCGGCCGCGTGCCGGACTGCATTCATTAAAACCCGGCTTCGTGCCGGGTTTTTTATTTTCCGACAGGTAAAATCAGCCTCATGCGCCCCGTCGAAATCATCCTCATCCTCGGCCTAACCGCCCTCATCATTGTGACGGTTATCCTGCTGCTACGCCTTCATGCACTGCGGCGCGAACAGATCGGGTTGCCCGCTTTGCTGACGCAGGACATGGAAGCGCGCCACCGTGCGGTGCTGACCGATCTGCACACCGGGCTGTCGCAACAATCCGACCGCATGCAGTCGCAGTTCGCCGCGCTTCAAGTCGCACAGGCCGAACGCCTGGCAGAAACACGCGAAACCGTCACCGGCCAGTTCGGCCAGTTCCAGACCGCCATGCTGGAAAAACTGATCGAGCAGGGACGCGCCGAGCAAAGCCTGCTGCAAGACACGCTGAAAGGGATGACCGCGCACTTCAACGAACGTGTGCAGCAACTGTCGCAGACGGTCGACGGCCGCCTCAACGAGATTTCGGGCAAGGTCGCGGAGCGGCTCGACGAAGGCTTCAAGAAAACCAATGAAACCTTCACCTCGGTGATGTCACGGCTGGCAGTGATCGACGAGGCGCAAAAGAAAATCGAGGGCCTCGCGTCCAACGTCGTATCGCTCCAGGAAATTCTCGGCGACAAGCGCTCGCGCGGCGCCTTCGGCGAGGTCCAGCTGGAAGCGCTGGTGCGGAACAGCCTGCCACCCGACGCCTACGCCTTCCAGCACACTCTGAAAAGCGGTGCCCGCGCAGACTGCGTCTTGATCCTGCCTGAGCCGACCGGCATCGTCTGCGTCGACTCCAAGTTTCCGCTGGAAAACTACAGCCGTATGTTCGACGACAGCCTGCCGGCGTCAGAGCGCGACGCGGCCAAGCGGCAATTCAAGACCGACGTCAAAAAACACGTCGACGACATCGCCGCCAAGTACATCGTCGAAGGCGAAACCTCGGATGGCGCGGTGATGTTCCTACCGGCTGAAGCGGTGTTCGCCGAGATCCACGCCTACCATCCAGACCTGGTCGAGCACGCGCAGAGAAAGCGCGTGTGGCTGACCTCCCCCACCACGCTGATGGCGGTGCTGAACACGGCGCGCGCGGTGATCCGCGATTCGGAAACCCGGCGCATGGCGCACGTGATCAAGGACGAGCTCGGCAAACTGGCGAAAGATTTTGCGCGCTTCGACGAGCGCATGAAAAAACTCGCCTCCCACATCGAGCAGGCCAACAAGGATGTCAGCGAAGTGCGCATTTCCAGCGACAAGATCAACCGTCGCTTCCAGCAGATCGAGCGGGTCGAACTCGAACATCCGGATGCAGCCACAGCGCGCCTGCTCGACATTGACGAGTGAGGGCTGATGCATGAGCTGGTTTGGCCGCTGGCGGCGCGCGCGCATTCTTGAGCGGCACGCCATTCCGTCAAATGCCTTCGACGCCGCTGTCGCCGCCCTGCCGATCCTGCACGGACTCGATACCACGGAGCGGGCACGCCTGCGCGAAACCGCCAGCCTGTTCATCCGCGACAAAACGTTTTCCGCCGCTGGCGGAGCGGATGTCGACGACGGCACCAAGATTTCCATCGCCCTGCAGGCCTGCCTGCTGACGCTCAATCTCGATGAGGACAGCTACCACGGCTGGAGCGAGATCATTCTCTATCCCGACGAATTCCTGCGCGATCTCGTGGAAATCGACGAAGCCGGCGTGGTGCATCACTCGCGCGATCTCCTGGCGGGCGAATCCTGGCACGGCGGCCCGCTGGTGCTGTCGCTGGCTGACGTGGCCGACAGCGGCCAGACCGATGGCGTCAACGTGGTGCTGCACGAGTTTGCACACAAGCTCGATATGCTGAACGGCGACGCCAACGGCTTCCCGCCCTTGCATCGCGGCATGGATGCCGCCGCCTGGGCGCGCGACTTCAGCGCAGCCTATGAAGATTTATGCGCCCGGGTCGATGCCGGCGAAGACACCACCATCGACCCCTACGCCACCGCCAATCCCGCTGAGTTTTTTGCCGTGCTGACCGAAGTCTTCTTCGAAACGCCACGTCTGCTCGACACCGAATACCCGGCAATTTACCGGCATTTGCAGCAGTTCTACCGCCAGCATCCGCTGGCCCGCCTGGAGGCCCATGCCTGAACCTCGCACCGCTGCCCGCATGGCCGGCATCGCACCCTTCCACGTCATGGACATCCTGGCGCGCGCGCAAGCGCTGGAAGCCGCCGGGCGCGACATTATTCACCTCGAAATCGGCGAACCTGACTTCGCCACCCCCGAGCCGATCGTCGAAGCCGGCATCGCCGCGCTACGCGCCGGACACACGCACTACACCGGCGCGCTGGGGCTGCCCACCCTTCGCGAGGCCATCGCCGGGTTCTACGCCACGCGCTGGCAGGCCGCAGTCGACCCCGCATGCGTTATCGTCACCCCTGGTGCCTCGGGTGCCCTGCTGCTGGCGCTGGGCCTGCTGGCCGGTCCCGGCGACGAGGTGCTGATGGCCGATCCGGGCTATCCCTGCAACCGCCATTTCGCCCGCTTCTGCAATGCCCGCGCTGTCACCGTTCCAGTCGATGCCACTAGCGACTTTCAACTCACGCTTGAACTGATCGAGCGCCATGCCACCCCTGCCACCCGCGCCGTGCTGATCGCCAGCCCCTCCAACCCCACCGGCACGGCCATTCCAGCGGAAGAACTCACCCGCATCCATGACTGGTGCGCCGCGCAAGGGGTGGCGCTGATCGTCGACGAGATTTATCTGGCACTGACCTACGACGGCAGCGAGTTCAGCGGCGCGCGCTGGAACGACGTCTTCGTCGTCAACAGCTTTTCGAAGTATTTTCTGATGACCGGCTGGCGGCTCGGCTGGCTGGTGGCCCCCGCCTGGGCGATGCCAGGGCTGGAACGGCTGGCGCAAAACCTGTTTCTGGCGGCCTCCACCCCGGCACAACATGCAGCACTGGCGGCGTTCTCGCCGGACACCCTGGCACAGCTTGAAAACCGCAAGGCCGAATTGTGCGCACGTCGCGATTTTCTCCTGCCGGCCTTACGCCAGCGCGGTTTCGTTATCCCGGTGACGCCGCAGGGCGCATTTTATCTGTATGCCGATTGCAGCGCGCATACCGATGACAGCTTCGGTTTTTCGCAGGCCTTGCTGGAGCAGGTGGGGATGGCGGTGACACCCGGCCTCGATTTTGGCCAGCACCAGCCGCAACGCTACTTGCGCATCGCCTACACGCAGCCTCTCCCACGCCTGGTTGAGGCCATAGCCAGACTGGACAGATTGCTACCTTAAATAATGCACGTGCGCCGCAGCGCAGGCGAAAAAAAACCGGCCCGAAGGCCGGTTTTCGTTCCTGGATCAGGAATTACTGGGCAGCATTAGCAGCGGCGCCGGCAGCAGCGTCAGCAGCGGTTGCAGCTTCGCCAGCAGCAGCAGCAGCGTCAGCAGCGGGGGCAGCAGCGTCAGCAGCGGCTTCGCCAGCTTCGACAGCGGCTTCGCCAGCTTCGACAGCAGCTTCGCCAGCTTCGATTGCAGCTTCAGCAGCCGGTGCTTCGACAGCAGCTTCTTCTTTTTGACCGCAAGCGGTCATGGACAGGGCCAGCAGAGCGGCCAGGAGAGCGGAATATTTCATTTGTTTTCCCTAAATTACGATATAAAACCCACACCAGAGATCGGTCCGGGACTTGTGATCCAGCCGACGCGCGGATTCTAGCAAATCGGCAAAAGAAAACCACTATCTACTAAAAAATTGATTTATCCCGGGCTGGCTGTTGCCATACTACAACAAACTGCTGACGCTATTATTTTCTCCCTGGCGTCTCGATGAATTCCCCTGGATAAGTGCCTGGGCGGAGTTTCCCTTGATAAACGAAACCTTCGCCATAGCGGCGGCCACCCTCTGGCGCCATAAAAAGTTCATTTTCACTCCATATCCAGACGTGCCCATCACGGGTGTCCAGGATGAACGCCCGCGCTCCGCCCTTGCCGCCCTCGGCACTTGCCAGCGGCAGCGCCTGGTAACGTCCCTCATCCGCCCATGAACTGGCCGACAGCGCCAGCAATCCCAACAACATCCATCTTGTTCGCATCGCGCATCCTTTCATCATGTCACTTGAAAAGCGTGGCCACCGCGGCCGCGTCCAGCACATACTCGTGATTACAGATGTCGTCATGTACCCGGATTTCGCCCTGCTCGGCCAGGACGGCTTCACATTCGGTACGCCCCATGGCAAGCAGCATGGATTCGATCTTTTCCGGGTCGCGCGGGCAGTGATAGCTGACTGGGCGCGGGTCGAACACCCTCACCTCCTCTTCCGGAAACAGCCGCTCGATCAATTTGATCGAACCGAGGCCCAACAACTCCTCCGCCCGCACGGTATCGGCCAGGATCTGCACCCGGTTCCAGCCATCTGCGTCCCGTTCGGGGGCGCCCGGCAAGGCTTGCAGGAACAGGCCGGCGGCGGCTTCGCCATTGGCCGCCAGCCACAGGCGGGTAGACAACTGTTCTGACTGAACAAGGTAGTGTTCGAATACGGCGGCCAGGGTGTCACCCTGCAACGGCACATGGCTCTGGTAAGGCTGCCGCATGCCGGCGGTATCGAGGGTCAGCGTCAGCGCACCGTCACCCAGCAAAGCCGGCAAACTGCCCGCCGACAGATTCTGACCCGCGCGCGCCATGCCGCGCAGGCGCAACTGTTCGTCGCAATCCATCACCAGCAAGGACACTGCGCCTGCGCCGCGCAGTTGAAAAGTCAGGCGCCCGGCCTGCTTCAGGTTGGCCGTAATCAGCGTGGTCACCACCGCCAGTTGGCCCAGCAGTTCGAGCACGGGTGCGGGATAATTACGGCCCGCAGTCATCTCGCGCCAGGCGGGGCCCAGGTGCACCCAGGCGCCCCGAATATCGAGTTGCTCGAACAGGAAACTGCGCACGCGGTTGGGCTGGGAATCGCTTGTATTCAATTGAGTTGCACCCGCTCGCCCCAAGGCACCGCACCCTTGCCCTTGACCAGCCAGATCACCGGGTAATTCGGTGCTGTTTTGGGAAAGTCGCCTTCGGCATCCGTGAAATACACCAGCATGTTGGGACTGCGGTTTTCGCGCTCGACCCAGTCGAACACCGGGCGGAAATCAGTGCCACCACCGCCTTCAATATCGGTCGGTAGCTGCATGGTGTCCCACGGTTCAAACTCCCACGGCGCGGCTTCGGCAATGTGATTGTCGCAGGCGAGCAACGTGACTTTGGCGCGCACCTGGCCTTTCAATGCATCGAGTTCGGTGACGAATTCGCGCAATTCTTCGTCGCTGATCGAACCGCTGGTGTCGATTGCGGCGATGACGTCCAGCCCTTCGCTCGACAGGCGCGGCAGCAGCGCGTCACCCTCGCGCCGCGAGGGGCGGCGCCACGAATAATCGTCGCGCTGGTTCGCGGCAAAAAACCGCGCCAAGAGCGCACGCCACGGCAGGCTGGGCGCCAGCAGGCCGTCGACCCACCGCATCATCGACTGCGACAGCTTGCCGGCCTGGCGTGCGGCCTGGGCGGCGGCGGCGAGGCGATTCTTCCACTGCTCGGCGAGTTCCTCGCGTTCGGCTGGCGACAGCTCGTTCGGCTTCTGCGAAGCCTGGCTGCCGCTGCCTTCTTTTTCCTCGGCCTCGCTCTGGCCTTCCTTGCCCTGACCGCCCGCTTCGCCGGCATCGGGGTCGTCCTGGCGCTCGTTCTCGTCCGAACTGGCGCCTTGTTCGTTGTCGTTGTCGAACACATGCTGGTCGAACGACTCTTCCGGCGTGTCTTCCGGAATCAGCGGATAGATTTCCTCCGCCGACAGCGTCATGAAATTCTGGTCGGCGAGGATGCCGTGCAACGGCGGCTTCAGGCCTTCCTCGATCAAAATCAGGTTCACCGCGTGGTCGCAGGCCACGTCCCAACGCCGCTTCACACGATGGTTGCGGCGATGTGGATGGCCCATCGCGCAGTGCATCGCCTCGTGCGCCAGCACAAACTGCGTCTGTGCCAGCGAGAGGTTTTCGACGAACTTGGGGTTGAAATAGAACGCCTGCGCGTCGGTGCCGGTGGTGGTGCACCAGTCGCCGCCGGGCTTCAACGGCAGATGCATCACCAGCGCGCCGAGGAACGGTCGCTCCATGATGAGGCGAGTGCGCGCAGCCGAAAGCTTGGTGAGAATCGGCTGCAGTGCAGCGTCAGGCTGGTCGGCCATAAATCAATTAATGCTCGTACAGAACCAGATCGGTAATGCTGTTGGCCCACTCGGCAAACGCCGGCACGGCGAACAGCGGCCGCCCCACCGCG
The DNA here is from genome assembly GCA_051305915.1 of Thiobacillus sp. Lineage (GTDB taxonomy): Bacteria > Pseudomonadota > Gammaproteobacteria > Burkholderiales > Thiobacillaceae > Thiobacillus. The sequence continues at coordinate 32,494 of JBPPMF010000088.1, forward strand.
CGGTGCAGATCAGACACCAGCATGACGCCCATCTCGCGCTGCGGAAAGCGCTGCGCGTATTTGAGGATATTGCCGTACACCGCCGCAGCGTTGCCGCTGTCGGCGGCCTGCAGCGCCTTCCTCACCAGGGCGGCGGCCACGCCGTACTGCAGATCGATGCCTTCGGGCACTTCGGCCGCCTCGCCAGCGATGATGGCGTCGATGTCCGGCATCTGTGCCATGTTGTCGACGAAGGTCTTCAGTTCCAGCCCGGCCGACTGGCCCACGCAGGCGATCAGTGCATCGGCCATCAAGGCGGTCTTGTCGAATTTTTGCAGCGCGCGGTGCGCATATTCCCATGAGCGCGGGCTCGGGAAGGCGATCGGCGTGTGTGCCGGGTCGAAGCTGAACAGGAGGTCGGGTCGGAAGCGCAGGAAAGCGATCACGCGCGGATCGATGTCTTCGCTATGCGCCCAGTCCACCCAGTCGTCCAGATTCACCTCGACTTCGTAATGGGTGAAGCGGTTGGCCAGCGGCGCCGGCATGGCGTAGGTGACGCCGCGGTCGCCCTGACGGTTGCCGGCGGCGAAAATCACCCAGCCATCCGGCACCTGATATTCGCCGAGACGGCGGTCGAGAATCAGCTGATACGCCGCGGCCGACACGGTGGGCGGTGCCGAGGTGATTTCATCCAGAAACAGGATGCCCGAAGGACCATGGCGCTCGGCATCCGGCAGCACCGAAGGGATCGACCATTCGACCAGTTGACCACTGCGGAACGGAATACCGCGCAAGTCGGTCGGTTCCATCTGCGACAGACGGATGTCGATCAGCGGCACGCTGTGCTGCTGTGCAATTTTGGCGACGATCTGCGATTTGCCGACGCCCGGCGGGCCCCACAGCATCACCGGCGTGTGATAGCCGTCGGCGGCACTTTCAAATTCGCGGTCGAGGATGGTTTCGATGTGGGTGGGACGCATGGACAATCAATACAACGCTAAACGGTCTTGAATGATAATCGCTCACGCCCCCCGGTTCCACCCGTAAAGAGTAGGCCGTGGTTGTAAAGCCACTAAAGTGGCAACAGCCACGCACCAGCTTCGGCCTTGCTCAGAGTGTGGGAATTTTGCTACCGTGGAACGAACCAAACCGATTGGATGCAGCATGAATTTTTGCAGTGAATGTGGCAGCACCGTCGTGCTACGTGTGCCCGTCGGTGATCACCTGCCACGCCATGTGTGCCCCGGCTGCGGCACCATCCATTATCAGAATCCGAAGATGGTGGTCGGCTGCATCCCGGAGTGGGAAGACAAGGTGTTGCTGTGTCGCCGTGCGATCGAACCGAAATACGGACTCTGGACGCTCCCTGCCGGCTTTATGGAAAACGGCGAAACCACGCTTGAAGGCGCGGCGCGCGAAACCTGGGAAGAAGCCGGCGCCCGCATTGAAATCGGTGGTTTGTATACCCTCTACAACCTGCCTCACATCAACCAGGTGTATTTGATGTTTCGCGCCCGCCTGCTGGACCTGGATTTTCAGCCCGGCATCGAATCGCTCGAAACGAAGCTGTTCACCGAAGTCGAGATTCCCTGGGATGAAATCGCCTTCCGTACCGTGCGCGCCACGCTGGAGCAGTATTTCAGCGACCGTCGCGCCGGCTCATTCGACTTTCACTTTGGCGATATCCGCTCGCGTTGACCCCACCACGGCGGCGACGGCCAACTGTTCCCGCCCGATGACCTCCATCCCGACACGCAGCCAGCCTTCGTGGCTTTCCAGCACTTCGCCCAGAAGCAGGCGATAGACCACATCGCCATCGCGCAGCATCAGCGGCGTTTCGATTTGGTAATGCGTTTGCGGGAGCAACAGATTGCTGACGCCCTGTTCGAGGTGGCTCGTCGGCAGAAAAACCCCCCAGGCCTGCGCCTGCGCCACATTCGGCACGTCTTTCTCGAAATAGAGTTCCACCCGTTTGGGATGCCGTGACAGGCGCTGCGTGCCAACCAGATGCTTGCTGTCCTCCTCACGATCCCAGCGGATTGCCAGCAATTGCCAGCCACTCTCCGAAGGATCCCAGGTGACTGCCATCAGACTGCCATGCTGCAGCGCTGCCGCCTCGGACAAGGCAAAACCCATGCCCTCCGTACTCTCGTCGCGCAGCATCCAGGGCTCCAGCGCCGGGCGCCCCTTGACCCCATCGGAATGATTCAGCGCCGCCATGATCTTGTCCATACCCGCCGCCACCCACACACGACCAAAGCGGTGGGTCCGTTGACGGTTACGGCGAATGCCGCCACGCTCGATCAGGCTCGCCACCTGCTGAACAAGTCCCCCATCCCCCTCCGCAGTCGGAACTTGGTCGAGCGATTTGAGATAAGCGATCAATGGCTGCAAGGCAAAGTAACGCAATCGTCGGCCCAGCACCCAATCGTTGTCCAGCACGAAAGCGCCTTCACTCAACGAAAGATCCACTACGTGAGTATGCACCTCACGCTGTGGCACGGTTGTGGGTAATGGCAGCGGCTCGTAGCCTTCAAGCATCTGCGCAATGGTTTCGATTTCCTGGGCACGGTAACCCAGTGGATGAACCAGGCCCATCAGCATAACCAAGGTATATTCACGTGCACAGTGGGTGGACCGTGAATTGATCAGCACCTTTTGCGTCGCAAAACCATCACGTTCGATCAAGCGGTAGATTTTGTGCACCCGCCGCCAGGCCGATGCAGCCGGGTTGCGTGCCTGGTGGTAATCCCAGCGCATGACCAGACCGGCGTAACGCAATGCACGCGAGGCAATCTCTGCAGCATACGGTTTCAATTCAGCGCTGGCCCGATTGCGATACGCCTGCTTCAACATGCTGAGCCAGGCCTCTGCCAGCAGCGACCAGAAACCCCAGGACTCACGCCACAAAGCCTGGCGCGCCAGCCGGAATGTCTCCTGGTTTCGTACATACTGTTCAACAATACCTAATTGCAAGGGCAGGCCGACTTCTTCCAACCTCATCAATGCCTTCATGCGGACAAGCGTGGCAGTCTCATTTTCCGCATTGAAACGTTCCAGTCCTTCCACCAGCACATGGTGAGCATCGTAATCCGAGTCTGAAGGCAGAGTTTTCAGCCATTTTTCAGTGGCTTTCAGCGATGCGAACGGCGACCTGTCTTCAGCTTTTTTTCTGCGCCGGGCAATCGAACTCAGCATTTCAAAGAAATCGGTCATGTTCATGTTGGCTTTTGCGTATGTCTACATAGCCAGCACCATTTATGCCAAATATCCGGGCATGCGGACTCCCGGTAAGGCGCGGGTTTTATTCGGGTTGGAGCGCTTTGCTTGTGGATGCGCCATGCCGGGTTAACGAAATACTGACAGCAGTTGTTGAAGTCACGTCAATCCTGGCCGCCTGCAGCCCCTCACAAAACAGGGTGAACCCGCTACAATGCGCGCCGTGGAAGCGTGGCCGAGCGGTTTAAGGCACCGGTCTTGAAAACCGGCGATGGTGCAAGCCATCCGTGAGTTCGAATCTCACCGCTTCCGCCAAT
>JBPPMF010000209.1:0-5895 GCA_051305915.1 Thiobacillus sp.
GGGGTGGGCGATAGCACCACGGCCACGGTGGCGGGTGCGGTGTTGGGCGGTTTGGCCGGAACCTATGCCGAGAGCAAAATGGGCAAGAAAGATGCGCAGCAGGTCACCGTCAACATGGCTACCGGGGGCAGCGTCAGCATTTTGCAGCCGCTGGATGACCGCCTGCGGGAAGGCATGCGTGTGCGTGTCGAAGGCAGTGGCGAGAACGCCCGCGTAGTGCCGCGATATTAGGACGGTATAAGGGGTATAAGGTTGGGGGGCAGGTGCTCTGTTCACCTTGCCCTGACAACGTGCAGACGCCGCCCGCCGGCAAGTAGGTCTGCCCGGCCTGTATCCGGGGTCGCGTTGTTCCATCCCAGGAACTGAGGCGTCCATTCGTACTAGTCACCCCAAGCTGTTTTGACGGTACACATGACGGCATCTGGCGGGTAAGCTTCGCAGCCTTCATCCCCGCTTTCCGCTGTCATGGCCCGTTCCGCAGTGCCACTTACCAATAGCGATATCCGCCAGGCAACGCCGGGCGACAAGCCGATCAAACTGGCAGATGGCGGCGGCATGTATTTGCTGCTGCGGCCGGACGGTTCGCGCTACTGGCGGCTGGATTACCGTTTTGACGGCAAGCGCAAGACACTGGCCCTGGGGGTCTACCCAGAAACCTCGCTGAGCGAGGCTAGAAAACAGCGCCGCGCCGCCAAGGATTTGCTGGCCCGTGGCGAAGATCCCGGTGCCATGAAAAAGGCACGCAAGGCCGGGCGGCAAGCAGTTTCAGGCAACGACGACAGCTATCTGGTCCATGCCCTCGCCATCATTGGTGAAGGGGTGTGGGATTGGGATATGCGCAGCGGGCGGGTTCGCCATAATGGGCAGTGGGCGCGACTGATGGGCCTGGACGAACGGCAGTCTGAACACGGCTGGGAAGAAGCGCATCAGTGCTTAGATCAGTGCTTAGAGGGGCCGGATTCGGAAAGCATGCTGCTGGGCATCCAGCATTGCCATAACGGGCAAGCGGCCTTTGAGTGCGAGCAATGTATTCAGCATGCGGATGGCCGCAGGATCTGGGTGATGAACCGCGGCGAAGTGGTGGCGCGCGATGCCGACGGCAAGCCGGTTCGCATGGTGGGCAGCTTGCGCGATGTGACCGAAGAAAAGCACTCGGCGCTGGTCATGCAGCGGCGCAATCTGTTGCTGCAGACGATCGCCGCGGTGAACGAGATGCTGATGGCGGAATTGCCCGAGCAGGAATTGATGACCTGCATCTGCCAGCAATTGGTCAGGGACGATCTGTTCCGCATGGCGTGGATTGGTCTGGTGGACGAGCGCGGCGGCGCGGTGCGCGCAGTAGCCAATGCCGGAGTGACGCAGGATTACCTCGTCTCGGCGAATGTTCGCTGCGATGACTCGCCGCAGGGGCAGGGCCCCACCGGCACCGCCATCCGCACCGGCGTCACTCAAATCAACAACGATATTGAGGGCAATCCGCAATTTGCACCGTGGCGGGAACTGGCCAGTGCCCAGGGCTATCGCTCGTCGGCGGCGGCACCATTGCGGGTGCATGGCCGGGTGGTCGGCGCGCTCAACGTGTATGCCGCGGAACCGTATGCGTTCGGCCCGGACAAGACCCTGCTGCTGGAAAAGCTGGTAACCGACCTGGGGCTGGCCATCGGCAATCGCGCATCCCTGGTGGCCCTGCGCGAAAGTGAGGAACGATTCCGGCTGCTGCTGGATTCCTCGCCCGAAGCCATTTTCGGGGTCGATACCCTGGGTGTCTGTACCTTCGTGAACCCGGCCTGCCTGCGGATGCTGGGATACACGCAGGCGGAAATGCTCGGCAAGGTCATGCATTCCCTCATCCACCATAGCTATCCCGATGGCAGCCCCTATCCCCAAGAGAACTGTCACGTCCGTTGCTCGACCCTGCAAGGCAAGCCCACGCATGTCGACAACGAGGTGCACTGGCGCAAGGATGGCACCAGCTTCCCGGTGGAGTTTTGGTCGCATCCCATGTATCGCGATGGTGAGTTGGTGGGCGCGGTAGTCAATTTTGTCGACATCAGCGAGCGCAAGCGCATGGAACACGCGCTGCAGTTGAGCGAGGAGCGCTACCGGCTGATTTCCAGCGTGGCGACCGACCTGTTGTATTCGTGTGTGCAGAGTGGGGAAGGGTTTTTCAGCATCGATTGGGCGACCGCATCGGTAGACCGGATCTTTGGCTATTCGGTGGACGAAATCCTGCAGCAGGGGTGCTGGCGCTGTCATGTGCATCCGGACGATCTGCCTGAATTCGATCGCAATATCACGCATCTTGCGCCGGGGCAGCGTAGCGAATGCGAGTTGCGCATCGTCGCCAAGGATGGTGCCACACGGCATATCCGCGCCTATTCGATGGTGACGGAAGCCGATACACAGCACCCGCAACGGCTGTATGGCGCCTGCCAGGACATCACCGAACGCAAGCAGGCGGAAGAGCGCATCGAATTCATGGCGCATCACGATGCGCTGACCGGCCTGCCCAACCGCATCCTGCTGCGAGATCGCTTCGAACATGCGCTGGCCATGGCAGCGCGCTCCCGTTCCCGGGTGGCGATGCTGTTTCTCGACCTGGACAACTTCAAGCGGGTGAACGACACGCTGGGGCATGCCGCGGGCGATCAACTGTTGCTGGAAGTGGTCGCGCGCCTGGCCCGCAGCACCCGTGAGAGTGACACCATCAGCCGCCAGGGCGGCGATGAATTCCTGCTGCTGCTGAATGACATCCCGGATCTGGAAACGGTGGAAAGGATCGCCAGCGAGATCCTCGCCGCCATGTCCGATCCGGTGGAAATCGGTGGCCATGAACTGAATACCTCCTGCAGTATCGGGGTCGCCATTCATCCCGATGATGGGGATAATTTCGACAGTCTGCTGCAGAAAGCCGATACGGCGATGTACAACGCCAAGGCGGCGGGCCGCAATACCTACCGTTTTTTCGACGAGCACATGAACCAGCAGGCGCAAGAGCATCTGTTGCTGCAGAACCGGTTGCATCAGGCGCTCTTCCGGGCCGAGTTTTATCTGCATTATCAGCCGCAGCTGGATATTGAAAACGGCAGCGTGGTCGGGGTCGAGGCCTTGTTGCGCTGGCACAACCCGGAACTGGGCGAGGTGGGGCCGGCCCGTTTCATCCCGGTGGCAGAGGATTGCGGCCTGATCGTGCCGATCGGCGCCTGGGTGCTGGAACAAGCGTGCCGTCAGGCACAGCTGTGGCGGCAGGCCGGTTGGCCCGATCAGTCGATGTCGGTCAACCTGTCCGCCCTGCAGTTTCGCCGTGCCGGCCTGATCGAAACCGTGGCAGGGGCGCTTGAGCGCAGCGGCTTGCCGCCGCATCTGCTGGAACTGGAACTGACCGAATCCATTCTGCTGCAGGATGTGGAAAACAATCTCGAGACCGTGCGGCAGTTGAAGGCGCTGGGCGTGCAACTGTCGATCGACGATTTCGGCACCGGTTATTCGTCGCTGAGTTATCTCAAGCGTTTTGCTGTCGACCGGCTCAAGATCGATCGTGCCTTTGTACGCGACATCAGTACCGATCCGGATGATGCTGCCATTGTCCGCGCAGTCATCCAGCTGGCCCGTAGCCTGCGGCTCGGCGTCATCGCCGAAGGCGTGGAAACGCCGGAACAACTGGCATTTTTGCGCGAGGAGGGTTGCGAAGAAGTGCAGGGCTACCTGTTCAGCCGTCCGCTGGCACCAGAGGCCCTGCAAGCCTTTTTGAATGGCAATCGAGTCACTCGCGAGGGGCCCGGGTCCATCCTGTAACAGGCTCGCTTTGTGATGGCTCAAGTCCTATGCTGGAATCGTGTTTTTACGAGGGGCAGCAGCGATGAGCCACAAGCACGAAAGTTTGTTGCGATCGATTTTCGAGGGGCCGGTGAGCAGCAATGTCCACTGGCGCGAGGTGGAGTCGATGCTGACCCACCTGGGCGCCAGGGTGGAACCGCATCACGGCGCGAGTTTCCGCGTAGTGATGAATGGGGTTGAGGGATTCATCCATCGTCCGCATAACAGCAACACCTGCACCAAACAGGAACTGCGCCATGTGCGCGATTACCTCGTGTCGGCCGGGGTGGCTCTGCCTTCGCTCCAGGAAGGAAAATCCTGATGGCTTGTCGGGTGGATTCCTGCTTTGATTGTTTCTTAATAAAAACAATGCAATACAAATCCAACCTAATTAAGATTGTTGTCAGTTTTTGGCGGCAACCCGTCAGCCAATGACAACGCGATCCGCGCTGGTTCTGAGCCTGCTCGCGGTCCTCTCGGCCAATACGAACGCGAACGGCCCGATGTCGTTCAAACCCCATGCGGCTTCCGCCTATGGCCGGGAAAACGATGCCGACATCGCTACCGCGCCCTGGCTGATTCCGCATGGCTATACCCAGACCATCGTTTCCGACGAGAACGACCTGAATCTCTATGTCGGTCATGACTGGAACGACATGCTGACCACCAACGAAACCGGCAAGCACGTGGGGCGCTATCTGTATCGCACGCACGAAGTGCGCGGTGCCAACGCCGCGCGCATCGATGGCGGCAGCGGGGGCGCGGTGTCGGTGATCGACCTGAAGACTGGCGTGGCCAGGAAAGTCGTCGGCCGCGCCGACTGGGAAGCGCTCGACGGCATTGTCTGGACGCCCTGGCAGACGATCCTGTTTGGCGAGGAAGTCGTCGACAGCGTGTTGCCCGACCCGGATTTTCCGCAGGCCAAAAGCGGTCTGGTCTACGAACTCAGGCTCGACCCCGACGACCTCATGTCAGCCAAAAGTGTGAGCGTGCGCCCGATGCTGGGCGCTTTGGCGCATGAAGGCATCGAAACCGACGCCGCGGGGAACGTCTATGTCGTCGACGAGCACCGTCAGGGGGCTCTTTACAAGTTCGTGCCGGATCGCTACGGCGATCTTTCCAGCGGCCAGCTGTATGCCTTGCGCGTCAAACATGGCGCCCGGACCGGCAGCGCCGAGTGGATTGCGCTGGACATGAAGCAGGCGCAGATCAGCGCCCGCGTGGCGGCCGCTGCTGTCGGCGCCACCGGGTTTTGCCGTCCCGAGGATGTCGAGCGCATCGCCCGCACCCTCTACGTGGCACTGACCTGCGAAGACGTGAACGACCCCGCCAACACCAGCGGCCGCAATGCCGCCGGCCATGCCGTGGGCGCCGTGCTCGCTGTCGATCTGGCTGAGCCGCCCAGCGCCAGATACGTCGTGGCCCCCGGCAAGAATGCTCCGTTCGAGGTGCTGCCCGGCCTGATCCAGCCGGGCAGCACCGGCTTCGCCAGGGTCGACAACCTGGCCAATGGCCCGGGTGGCACGCTGTGGATGCTGGAAGACAATGCCTTCAGCGACATCTGGGTGTACGACCCGGATTCGGAAGATGCCAATGGCGACGGCTACCGCGATGGCGTCGCGCTGTTCGCCTCATTGAAGGACAAGGCGGGCGAAGGCAGCGGCATTTATTTCGGCAAGGACCCCAACATCCTGTTCGTCAACGTGCAGCATTCCGGCACCGGCAACGACAAGACCATGGCGATTACCCGGCGGCGCTGAGAACAGCCGTCAGTCGACCCGGACAATGTCCTGTATTTCGTCGGCGGCAAGGATTTCCTCGCTGTCGAGTTGATGCTGCAGCACCGCGAGATCGGCTTCCGAGGCGTCGTTGCCGGCGCGTGCGCGATGGACGATGCGTTCGCGCAGGGTCGCCACGGGAACGGGAAAATCGAGAATGTGAAACGCCACGCTGTGTGAACGCGCCAACTCGCGCAGCAGGTCGCGCTGCCAGCGCGCGGTGAAGGTGGCGTCGACGATAACCGGCCAGCCGGCGTCGAGAAGGCCGCCCGCCAGCCGGGCCAGATGGTCGTAGGTACGG
>JBPPMF010000262.1:0-11190 GCA_051305915.1 Thiobacillus sp.
TGGAATTAAAAGAACAAATCGCCGGCCTCATCGTGTCCGCCCTCAATCTCGACATCAGCCCGCAAGAGATCCGATCCGATGCCCCCCTTTACGGCGAAGGGCTCGGGCTGGATTCCATCGATATTCTGGAAGTGGCCCTGGTTGTTTCCAAGCATTTCGGTTTCCAGTTGCGCGCAGATAGCGCCGACAATGTCAGCATCTTCAGCTCGCTCGACAGCCTGGCTCAGCACGTCGCGGCAAACCGAACAAAATGAACTGGCCCCTGGTACGCGCGATCCGCTGGATCGTCATCGTCGCCGGGGCCATCGCTTATCCTGTGTTGGCCCATTACAGCACTGCCACCTCGGTGGCAACCACCTTCCCATCACTGGGTGTGGCCGTATCCCTGGCACCTTCGCTGACCATCCTGCTCTGGCTGACCTGGCGTTCGCCCATGCGATGGGTGATGGCGCTGGTGTGTGTTGCCGTAGGCGCCCTGCTGTGGGGATTCTGGGGAGCGCTGGAACGCAATTTCAGCTGGGTTTATTTCCTTCAGCACGCGGGCACCTATGCCATGTTGGCCGCCGTATTCGGCGTCACCCTGACACGCGAACGGCAGCCCTTGTGTACCCGATTTGCCGAAATGGTTCACGGTAGCCTCTCGCCGGAAGAGGTCCGTTATTCGCGCCAGGTCACGCTGGCATGGACGCTGTTTCTTCTGACGATCAGCCTGGTTTCCATCGTACTGTTCTTCTTTGTCAGCATCGACATCTGGTCGGTTTTTGCCAATTTCCTCTCCTTCCCGCTGATGCTGCTGATGTTCGTCGTCGAATACGGGATTCGCCTGCGCAAGCTGCCGCACCAGAAAAAACACAGCATCATGGACGGCATCACGGCCTATTGGAAAACATCGGCGGCACGCCCGGGCGCCTCCCCCGATACCCGCTAGACCATCTGTTTGCCGCCCATGTCCACCCTTCCGCTCATCGCCCATCGCCACCTCGATGCTGTCGTGGCCTGGTGCGGCACCACGCCGGTCAGCGTCAGACAATTCCTGGGCGAGGTCGAACACGTTGCCAGCCAGTTGCCGACGGGGCGGCATGTGCTCAACCTGTGCAGCGACCGCTACCGTTTCACCGTCGCCCTGGCGGCCTGTATCGTCAGTGGTCGGATCAGCCTGTTGCCCTCCACCCACACCCCGGAGATGGTCCGGCAGATGCAGCGCATCGCCGCGGATGTCTTCTGCATCAGCGATCAGGGCGCGGACCGGGGGAGTGTTGACCTGCCCGTTTTCCGCTATCCCGAATCGATGCCGCTGCCCGCGACCGACCCGGCTACGCCCGATATTGATTGCGCGCAGGTGATTGCCCAGGTTTTCACCTCCGGCTCCTCCGGCGTGCCGACGCCTCATGTCAAATGCTGGGGCAGCTTGGTGCGCAACGTGCGGGCGGAGGCGGAACGCCTGGGTATCGGCGCGGCGCATGCCATTCTCGGCACCGTCCCGCCGCAGCACATGTACGGGCTGGAATCCACCGTGCTAATGCCGCTGCAAAGCGGCGCGGCGCTGCATGCTGGCCACCCCTTCTACCCGGCAGACATCTGCGCCGCCCTGACGAATCTGCCGCGCCCGCGCATGCTGGTCACCACCCCTTTCCATCTGCGTGCCCTGCTCGCGGATCAGGCAGCGCTGCCGGCGGTCGACCAACTCCTTTCGGCCACCGCCCCGCTGTCGCAAGACCTCGCCCGGGAAGCCGAATCCCGTTTCGGCGCGCCGCTGCACGAAATCTACGGCTGCACCGAGACGGGGCAACTCGCCTCGCGGCGCACCGCGACCGGCCTTGAGTGGCGCACCCTGGCGGATATCCGTCTACGCCGCGAAGGGCAGACGCTATGGGCCGAGGGCGGACACATCGGCCGCCCAACCCGCCTCGCCGATGTCATCGATCTGATCGGTGACGGTTTGGTATCGACCACCTTCCTGCTGCATGGCCGCCATGCCGACCAGGTCAACATCGCCGGCAAGCGCACCTCGCTGGCCTATCTTAACCAACAGTTGAACGCGATCCCCGGGGTGCAGGATGGCGTCTTCCTGCTGCCCCGTGAGGATGACCCGAACAGCATCCACCGCCTCACCGCCCTGGTGGTCGCCCCCGGGCTTACCGCGGCGGCCCTGACCCAGGCCCTGCGCGAGCGGATCGATCCTGTCTTTCTGCCGCGCCCCCTGCTGCTCGTCGAAACCCTGCCGCGCAACGCCACCGGCAAGCTCCCCAATCAGGTCACCCAGGATCTGCTGGCGACCCTGAAATCCCCGGCCGCCAGCAGGTTGCCCGCATGAGCGAAGAGGTCATGCCCTTGTCTATCGACGCCGACCATCCGGCCTATGCCGGACATTTCCCCGGCCGCCCCATCCTTCCCGGGGTGGTGCTGCTCGATGCGGCGCTGCATGCCCTGGCGGCACGGCAGGGCATGACTGGGCCGGCGCAACTCAAGTCGGCGAAGTTTCATAGCCCGGTTCAGCCCGGCGAGGCCCTGAGCCTGTACACCACCGCGTCGCCCACGGGCGGCTTCCGCTTCGAAATCCGCTGCGGGGATCGCGCTGTGGCGAGCGGCGCCCTGGTTTTTTCGCTGGTGCCTGAGGCATGAACGCCTCGACACCGGAGGGTGGGCGCCAAGCCTCGCAGCAAGCGGAGTGGGTCCGGCGTCCGGAGCGCAGCAACAAGGCCATACTGCGCTTGATGACCTGGATCTCCCTGCGCCTGGGTCGTGCGCCCGCCCGTTTTGTCCTGGCCGGCATCAGCCTCTACTTTCTGTTTTTCAGCCCCGACTCCAAGGCGGCCTCGCGTGCCTATCTACGCCGGGCCCTGGGACGTGCACCCACATTCGCCGACGTGTTCCGGCACTTCCACAGCTTCGCCTCCACCATCCACGACCGGCTGTTTCTGCTCAACACGCGCTTCGACCTGTTTCAGATCGAGGTGCATGGCGAGGACATCATTCAGGACGTGCTGGCCGCCGGGCGCGGCGCCTTCCTGATGGGCGCGCACATGGGCAGCTTCGAGGTGGTGCGCACCATCGGGCACCAGCAGCCCGGCCTCAGGGTGGCCATGGTCATGTACGAGGAAAATGCTCGCAAGCTCAATGCCGCGCTGGCCGCGATCAACCCGGCAGCGGTGCAGGAGATCATCCCACTGGGGCAGATCGACTCGATGCTGCGGGTACAGGCCTGCCTCGACGATGGCATGGTGATTGGCGTACTGGGTGACCGCACCCTCGGTGACGACCCGACCCTGCGCGTGCCCTTCCTGGGCGCGGATGCCGAATTTCCGCTCGGCCCCATGCGCCTGGCCGCCATGCTGAAGCGTCCGGTGCTGTTCATGAGCGGGCTCTACCTGGGCGGCAATCGCTACGCCATCCACTTTGAGCGGCTGGCCGATTTCAGCAAGCTCGAACGGAGCGGCCGCGATGCCGCCATCCAGTCCGCGGTGATGGCCTACGCTACCTGTCTGGAGCGCCATTGCCGCGCCGCCCCCTACAACTGGTTCAATTTCTTCGATTTCTGGCGTGCCAAGGATGCTGCCTAAAACATGACCCGACTCACACGACCCCGCTTTCAACTGTGTGTCCTGGCCTGGCTGGCGCTGCTGGTCAGCCCCTTCGCGCAGGCCGCACCGCTGAGCATCGCCCAGCTCATGGCCGGTCTGGCAAAGAACCCGCAAGGCGCGGCCACCTTCACCGAGACAAAAACCATTTCCATCCTCGACCAACCGGTCAAATCCTCCGGCGAACTGTTGTTCATCACGCCGGGGCGCCTGGAAAAGCGCACCCTGAAACCGAAGCCCGAGACCATGGTGCTCGACGGCGACACCCTCACCCTTGAACGCGGCCGCCGCAAACACGTCCTGCAGCTCAAGGACTACCCGGAGGTCGTCGGCATGATCGAGAGCATACGTGCCACCCTGGCCGGAGACCGCAAGGCCCTGGAACGGGTCTACCAGCTGGCCCTGGACGGTGGCCATGAACGCTGGGCCCTGGTGCTGACGCCCCTCGACCCCAAGGTCGGCGCCGTCATCGCGCGCATCCGGATTGAAGGCGTCAAGGACGTGGTGCGTAGCGTCGAGATTATCCAGGCCGACGGCGACCGTTCCTTGATGACCATCGAACAACTGGCGCCACAGTAATGATCCACCCGCGCCGCCGCGGCACCGCCGCCATCGTGCTGTGGCTGATTTTTTTGCTGGCCTGTGTGGGCATCATCAGCCGCACCCAATTCACCACCGACCTGTCGGCATTTATGCCGCGCACACCAACACCCGAGCAGCAACTGCTGATGGATCAACTCCACGACGGCCTCGCCTCGCGCCTGATTCTGGTGGGCATCGAAGGCGCCGACGCCCCCACCCGCGCCAGTCTTTCCAGGCAAATCGCCCAGCAGTTGCGCGCCGACCCTGCGTTTGTCAGCGTCAATAATGGCGAGCCCGTCAACACCGAGCGCGACCGTGCTTTTCTGTTCGACAATCGTTACCTGTTGAGCCCGGCGGTGACGCCAGAGCGCTTTAGCGTAGACGGTCTGCATACCGCCTTGAGCGACAGCATCGACCTGCTGGCCTCGCCTGCCGGATTGCTGGTCAAATCCCTGCTGCCGCGCGACCCGACCGGGGAAATGGTGCAATTGCTCGATCAGTTCGACAGCGGCACCCAGCCGCCGCTGGTGGAGGGGGCATGGGCCTCGCGCGATGGCACGCGCGCCCTGCTGCTGATGCAAACGCGTGCCGCGGGGAGCGACATCGATGCCCAGCAACTCGCCATGGCCGCCATTCAAAAGGCGTTCGAGCAGTCGTTGGACCAAGCCCCCGGCACGACCGCCTCTGCCCAACTGGTGATGACCGGTCCCGGCGTGTTTTCGGTAACGTCACGCGACACCATCAAGCGTCAGGTCACCCGCCTGTCCATCATCAGCCTTGCCCTCATCGCAACGCTGCTGTTGCTCGTTTATCGCTCCTTCAGCGCGCTGGCATTGGGGCTGTTGCCCGTGATCAGCGGTGCGCTGGCCGGCATTGCTGCGGTCAGCGTGGGCTTTGGCGCGGTACACGGCATCACCCTGGGATTTGGTACCGCCCTGATCGGCGAAGCCGTGGATTATTCAATCTACCTGTTTGTGCAATCGGACCAGAACCGTGCGGATCACCAAAGCTGGATCAAGCGCTTCTGGCCCACCATCCGCCTCGGTGTGCTGACCTCGATAGCCGGCTTCGCTTCGCTGCTGCTGTCCGGCTTTCCCGGTTTGGCGCAACTCGGCTTGTATGCCATCGTCGGCCTGATCGCGGCCGCAACGGTGACACGCTTCGTCCTGCCTTCGCTGCTGCCCGCCAACTTCCATATTCATGATGCATCGGCTGTCGGCGTCACCCTGTCACGTGTCGCACGACGTGCGGCAGCGCTGCGCTGGCCTGCGGCGATGGTGTTGCTGGCGGCCTGCGCCATCGTGGTCAACAACCGCGCCAGTTTGTGGGATGACACAATCGCGTCGCTCAGCCCGGTGTCGCAAGCGGATGTGGAACTCGACACCCGCTTGCGCGCCGACATGGGTGCGCCGGATGTGCGCTACCTGGTCGTCGTATCCGGTGCCAACCAGGAATCCGTATTGCGCGCTGCAGAACGGGTTTCCACGCTGCTGCAAACCCAGGTCGAGCAAGGCGAACTGGCCGGATTCGAAAGTCCCAGCCAATATCTTCCCAGCCTGGCCATGCAACGCGCACGCCAGGCCAGCCTGCCTCCTCGCCCCCTGCTGGAAACACGCCTGGCACAGGCCGTTCATGGCTTGCCGGTGCGCGAACACCTGTTTGCGCCGTTTCTGGACGAAACCGCCGTCGCGCGCAGCCAGCCTTTACTGCAGGCCGCCGACCTGCAGCAGACCTCGATGGCGATGGCGGTCGATGCCCTGCTCATTCAACAACACGGGCAATGGCGCGCCTTGTTGCCGCTGACCGCGCCCGAAGGGGGCAACATCGACGCGGGGCCTATTCGCGCTGCCTTGAGCGCGATCCCCGATGTGCTGTTTGTGGACATGAAAGCCGAATCGGATCGCCTGTATTCCGGCTACCTGCATGAAGCCATTGTGCTGTCGCTCGGCGGGCTGGTTGCCATTATCGTGTTGCTGCTCGTGGTTTTTCGCTCGCCGATGCGCGTGCTGCGCATCATCGCGCCGCTGGCCGCGGCGGTCATTACCGTCACCGCGGGATTGAGCCTGTTTGGCCAGCAAATGATCATTTTGCATCTGGTGGGTTTGTTGCTGGTAGCTGCTGTGGGCTCCAACTACGCCCTGTTTTTCGATCGGCCTGATCCGCGCACGCCCATCCTGCCGCGCACGCTGGCCTCGATGCTGTTTGCCAGCCTCACCACCGTCGCCGGTTTTGGCCTGCTTGCATTTTCCGACGTCTCCATCCTGCAGGCGCTGGGCGTGACCGTCGCACCGGGCGTCATCCTGGCCTTGTTCTATTCGGCGATTTTTGCCCGGCAAGATGCCTGATTCAGTCTGGCATCCCACCCTGTTGATCCGCGCATCCGTCGCGCTGCACGGCCTGGCGTTGGCGGCCGTGATCGCCGAACCCACGCAATGGCGTTGGGCGCTGGGCGCCGTGGTCATCAACCACCTGTTGCTGACCGCCGTCGGCCTGTGGCCGCGCAGCAGCTGGCTGGGACCAAACTGGACACGGCTACCCGCCGCCGCTGCGGCCAGACATGAAATCGCCCTCACCATCGACGATGGCCCCGATCCCCTCGTCACCCCGCAGGTGCTGGATATTCTGGATCGCCATGCCGCACGCGCCACCTTTTTCTGCGTCGGCGAAAAAGCGGCACGTTATCCGGATCTATGCCGGGAAATCGTCCGCCGTGGCCATGCCGTGGAAAACCACAGCCAGCACCACCACCACTCTTTTTCCCTGCTGGGTCCGCGTGGTTTCATGCGCGAATTACAGGCTGCACAAAGCACCCTCGGCCAGATTACCGGTCAGCGCCCCGTGTTTTTTCGTGCCCCTGCCGGCCTACGCAACCCGTTTCTCGACCCCGTGCTGGCGCGGCTCGGCTTGACCCTCGCCAGCTGGTCGGCGCGGGGGTTCGACACCCGGATCGGTGACGCCGAGCGCGTCAGGAATGCGCTGCTGCGTGAATTGCGGGCGGGTGCTATTTTGCTGTTACACGATGGCAATGCTGCACGGACACCACGAGGCATTCCGGTTATTCTCGACGTGCTGCCTGCCGTGCTGGAATCGGCGGCCACCGCCGGGCTGCGTTTTGTCCGCTTGCGGGACACCCGTTCATGAGCAGCGCACACCGCACGCGTCGGCGCTGCCGCAGCCGGGAGAACATGCCTTGAAAAACACTTCGCAAGCACCCTGGTACCGGCAGATTGCAGCGGTCGCTACCCAGCATGGAGTTCTCAAAGGCATCGGAACGCCGCTTTTTATCGGCCTGTTTTTCGGTGCCTATTTCTACGTGCTCAAAGCCCCGGCCTACCCGACCACGGTGATGCCCTTGACCTGGCTGGATCGGATGATCAGTTTCCAGCCGTGGACGATGTCGCTATATGTTTCATTGTGGGTGTATGTTTCTCTGCCCCCGGCATTGATTGCGACGCGACGCGAGCTCTATCGCTATGGCAGGGCGATGGGAGGGGCCTGCCTGGCGGGGCTGATTGTTTTCTACTTCTGGCCCACCGCGGTTCCCGCGGCCGATATCGACTGGACCCAGTATCCTGGCGTGGATTTCCTCAAAAACGTCGATGCCGCAGGCAATGCCTTCCCTTCCCTGCATGTCGCCACGGCCATTTTTTCGGGCATCTGGCTTGATCACCTGCTGCGCCGATTCGGCGCGCCGCGGTGGAGTCGGCTATTCAGCTGGGTGTGGTGTACCGGCATCATTTATTCCACCCTCGCCACCCGCCAGCATGTTGCGGTCGATGTGTGGGGCGGCCTTGCGCTGGGGGGACTGGCGGCCTGGCTGTCATTGCGCCACCATGCCTACGCAGCGCACCGACCGGCTTTGAAGAAAGCCAGCTTGTAACATTGATTAATCACGTACTACGTCTGGATGGTTTGACTTGTTGAACTCGCTCTGGCTTTCCCATTTCACCGCTGCAAGCTGCCTGGGCCACGGCCTGGCGCCGACGCTGGCCGCCCTGCGCGCGCAGAAGAGCGGGTTGGCGCCCTGCGCCTTCGAGACGGTGACCGACCTGGCGACTTATATCGGCGAAGTGGCCGGCGTGGACGAAGCACCTTTGCCGGCCAGCCTGGCCGAGTACGAATGCCGCAACAACCGTCTCGCCTACCTGGGGCTGCAGCAGGATGGGTTCAATGTTGCGGTTGGCGCGGCCGCCGCCCGCTACGGCCGGCGACGGGTCGGCGTGCTGCTCGGCACCAGCACCTCCGGCATCCTGCAGACCGAGCAGGCCTACCGCCGCCGTGATCCAGCAACCGGCGCCCTGCCGGACGACTTCCGTTATCGCGCCGCCCACAACACCTATTCGGTGGCCGACTTCGTGCGCACCGCCTTCAACCTGGAGGGCCCGGCCGTGGTGGTTTCCACCGCTTGCTCGTCGAGCGCCAAGGTGTTTGCCGCGGCGGCACGGATGATCGCCGCCGACGTCATCGACGCCGCCATCGTCGGCGGCGTCGACTCCTTGTGCCTGACCACCCTGTACGGCTTCAACTCGCTGGAGTTGCTTTCGTCCGAGCCCTGCCGGCCCTACGATGCGGATCGCAACGGCCTCTCCATCGGCGAGGCGGCGGCCTTCATTCTGCTGGAGCGCCCGGCCGCCAGCCTCGATGCCGATGCCGTGCTGCTTTTGGGCGCAGGCGAATCGAGCGATGCCCACCACATGTCGTCGCCGCACCCCGAAGGCCTGGGCGCGCGTATGGCGATGGCCGCCGCTTTGAAGGCGGCGGGCCTGCAGCCGGCCGACATCGACTACATCAACCTGCACGGCACCGCAACGCCGAGCAACGATGCTGCCGAGGGCAGGGCGGTTGCGGCTATATTCGGCAAAGCCGTGCCGTGCAGTTCCACCAAGGGCGCCACCGGCCATACGCTGGGCGCGGCCGGCGGCCTGGAGGCGGTCATCGGCGCGCTGGCGCTGCAGCAGGGCTTCCTGCCGGGTGGAGTCAACACGCGCTGCGTCGACCCGGACATTCCCGTCCCATACCTGACCGCGAACCAGCAGCGTGCGCCGGGCCGCGTACTCAGCAACTCCTTCGGTTTTGGCGGCACCAATTGCAGCCTGATATTGGGGCGCGCGCAATGAAGCTCACCTCTTACCTCGACGGCATCGGCCTGATCGGCCCGGGGCTCGACAACTGGCTCGAAGCGCAGCCCATCCTGGCGGGTGCCGTCCCCTACGAAGCGCGCGCCCTTGCCGTGCCTGCGCCACTGTCGCTGCCCCCTGCCGAGCGTCGCCGCACCGGCGTCGCGATCAAGGTCGCGCTTGCGGTGGGGCAGGAAGCCTGCGCCAACGGTCAACTCGATGCCCGCCAACTGGCAACGGTGTTTTCCTCCTCCGGCGCTGACAACGACAACTGCGACGCCATCTGCAAAACGCTGGCCTCCGACGACCGGAGCATCTCGCCGACCCGCTTCCACAACTCAGTGCACAACGCCCCGGCCGGCTACTGGGGCATCGCCTCCGGCGCCATGGCCCCGGCCACCGTGCTGTGTGCCCACGACGCCAGCTTCGGCGCCGGCCTCTTGGAAGCGCTGACCCAAGTCGCGGTCGAAGGCTGGGGCACGTTGCTGATCACCTACGACATGCCCTATCCCGAGCCGCTGCATACCAAGCGCCCGCTGCCTTCCGCATTCGGCATCGCGCTGGCGCTGATGCCTGAACGCAGCGCGCAATCGCTGGCGCGGATCGAGCTCAGCCTGAGTGACACCGCGTCCGATGCGCTGGCCGAGTCCGAACTCGAAGCACTGCGCCGCGTCATTCCCTGCGCGCGCGGGCTACCGCTGCTGCAGGCTGTGGCGCGTGGAACGGAAACGCGGGTCGTGCTGGACTACCTGGCGCCGCTCAGTCTGGCCGTGGAGATCGAGCCATGCCGCTAGACCATGCCTGGCTGCTCGCCCACCTGCCGCACCAGGGCAGCATGTGCCTGCTCGATGCCGTCACCGCTTGGGATGCCCAGCACATCCGCTGCACGGCGAGCAGCCACCGCCACGCCGACAACCCGCTGCGCGCGCACGATCGCCTCGGCGCGGCCTGCGGCATCGAGTACGCGGCGCAGGCCATGGCCGCCCACGGCGCGCTGCTGGCGGCGGTCGACAGCGCGCCGCGTGCCGGTTATCTGGCCAGCGTGCGCGGCGTCGAACTGCATGTCGCACGGCTGGATGACATCGCCGCCGACCTCGAGGTCGAGGCGGAGCGGCTGTCCGGCGACGACAACACCATTCTTTACGGCTTCCGCGTCAGCGCCGCCGGACGCGAACTGCTCAGCGGCCGGGCGGCGGTGGTGCTGGACGCCGACAAACTGGGAAATCCGACATGAAACGCGCCCTCGTCACCGGCGGCAGCGGCGGCATCGGTTCGGCGATTTGCCGCCGCCTCGCCGCCGACGGCTGTTACGTCTACATCCACGCCAACCGCAACCTGGCGAAAGCGCAGGCACTGGCCGATGAAATCAAGGCGGGCGGCGGCCAGGCCGAAGCCATCGCCTTCGACGTCACCGACGCCGATGCCAGCCGCGCCGCACTCGAAGCACTCATTGCCGACACCCCGATCCAGGTGCTGGTGAACAACGCCGGCATCCACGACGACGCCGTCTTCCCCGGCATGAGCGCAGCGCAGTGGCACGGCGTGCTCGATGTGTCGCTCTCCGGCTTCTTCAACGTCACCCAACCGCTGACGATGGCGATGCTGCGCAGCCGCTGGGGGCGCATCGTCAATATCACCTCCATCGCCGGGATCACCGGCAACCGCGGCCAGGTCAACTATTCGGCCGCCAAGGGCGCCTTGCACGCCGCGACCAAGGCGCTGTCGCTGGAACTCGCCAGCCGCGGCGTAACGGTCAACGCCGTGGCACCAGGCATCATCCAGACCGACATGATCGACGGCGTGTTCGACGCCCAGGCCATCGCGAGCATGGTGCCGATGAAACGCGCCGGCCGCCCGGACGAGGTGGCGGACCTGGTCGGCTTCCTCGCCTCGGAGCAGGCGAGCTACATCAG
>JBPPMF010000319.1:0-5852 GCA_051305915.1 Thiobacillus sp.
CCGTGGTTGGGGTTGGGGGACTGGGGGGCGGCGGGGGCTTGCGCCAGGGCCTGGGCGGAAAGGCTGACGCCGAGTGCGAGAACCAGTGTGTAATGCAGTTTTGACATGGGTTTTTCCTCTGGAGGTAAAGCGTTTAAGGCAGGGATCAAGCAATTTTGGGTAATGCATGATAACGGATCAAGGCCGTTTATCGTATGGAACAGTTGTCAGTCCCCGGGCTTTCCATTCCTGGATGCCGCCGCGATACCACTTGAGTTTGTGTGCCGGATAGCCCAGCGCAAGCAACTGTTTGATGTTGGTGGGCGACTGACCGCACCAGGGGCCGTTGCAGTAGAACACCAGCATTTTTACGCCGGAGAAATTCCACAAGCCGTCCTGACGCACCGCGCCGAAGCGGAGTAGCAGGATGTCCGCGATGTCCTGCGCGCTGGCGTGTGCCGGGTGCAGCATCTGCCAGGGCAGCACAATCGCGCCGGGGATGATCCCGGAGCGTTGCGGCCAGGTGCTGTCGCGCGAGTCGATCACCAGCACGCTGGCACCCTTGCCGATTTTTTCCAGATAGTCGATCAGTTCGAGTTCCCCCAGGGTTTCCACCCCGGGCGCGAGTGTCATGGGCTGGATGCAGAACGGCGGGCAGGGGCGCGAGGTCAGCGCGAAGTCCGGCTCGATCATGTTTTCCGTGTCGGGGTTGCGCTCGACGACGACCGGATTGCCCTGGTGAATCACCGTCACGCGTGGCAGGTCGGAGGTGATGTGCACCACGGTGCCGGCCGTTTCGGCGCGCGCACCCACAGCCGTGTACAAGGCCAACATCAAGACTGCAAGGGCAGGCTTGTCCACATCAAGCATTCATTCTCCTGATTTCAGGCGCATCCGGAGGGGCATCCGATCAACTGGCAATAGCTTCGATACTCCCCTTGTCGCCCTTGTTGTCTTCGGCGCTGATCGTCACCTTGTCGCCGGCCTTCATGCCCTTGACCTTGAAGGTGAGGTAGGGATCCTTGGAAACCCCGCCACCCCACTCACCGACCATCACGGCCTTGCCATTGACGGCAATGCTGACGTGCTTGTGAAATGCGCCGGAACCATCTGGCCGGTTTTGGCGTCCTTGCGCAAGCCGTTTTCCGACGGATGACTCATCAGCACCTTGATTTCGCCGTTGCCGGCGCGTGCGCGCATTGCAATAGCCATGGTGGAATTCCTTTCCGAACAGGTTCAGCCGCCGCAGCCGCCGACCGTGACCTTGACTTCCTTGGCGGCACTATAGAACTTGCCGCCTGCCTTGACCACCACACGCACGTTCGCGGTTTGCCGCATCTTCATTCGGGTGGAGAGGAAGCCGTCAAAATTGGTCAGTTGGTAGGTCGCAATCAGCGGATTGGGATTTTTCTCGCCGAAAATTGCGATCGATTCGACATTCGGCAGGGTGGTGACGACTTCAACAGGCACCGACGCGCCGTTTTCTGCGATGTCGGGCGCCTTCACCACCACGCCCGAAGAGGGTGCTGCACCGCTTGCACCCATCGCCGCCAGGGCGTCGGCCAGTCTGGTGGCGTTGAAGCCTGCGCTGTTCCAGTCGGCCAAAACCCGACCGGGTTTCAGCAAGCCTGCTGAAACGGCTACCGCAATCAACCCGGCCGAACTGGCCGATCTAAGCAATATCCTGCGCTGCTTGTCCATTCGCTTCCCTTCAATTGCCACGCTGAAGACAAATCCGAATCCACCTGCACTGTATATATATATGGACGCTACGCATAAAAGGTCAACTGCTACTGCGCCCAGGGGCGCGCATGGGGCTTGCATGCGGCCTACAACTCGCCGTAGGAATGCAGGCCCGACAGGAACATGTTGACGCCGATGAAGGCAAAGGTGGTGACGAACAGTCCCACCACCGCCCACCACGCCAGCATCGGCCCGCGCAGGCCCTTGACCAGGCGAATGTGCAGCCAGGCCGCGTAGTTCAGCCACACGATCAGCGCCCAGGTTTCCTTCGGGTCCCACGACCAGTAGCCGCCCCAGGCTTCGGCCGCCCACATCGCGCCGAGGATGGTGGCGATGGTGAAGAAGGCAAAGCCGATCGCGATCGCCTTGTACATCACGTCGTCGAGCACGTCCAGGCTGGGCAGCCGGCTGGCAAGAAAGCCGCGCGCGGCCAGCAGATAGGCCACGCCGAGCATGGCGGCGATGGAAAACGCGCCATAGCCGACGAAGTTGGCCGGCACATGCAGCTTCATCCACCAGGATTTCAGCGCGGGCACCAGCGGCTGGATTTCGTGCGCGCCACGGTCGAAGGTGTACCAGAGAATGAAACCGACCGCCGCCGAAATCACCAGTAGCACGAAAGCACCCATCTGCCGCGCCTGATACCGCGCTTCGTAATACAGATACATCATCGCGGTGATCAGGCAGAACAGCACGAACACTTCGTACAGGTTGGACACCGGGATGTGGCCGACGTCGGCGCCGATCAGATAGGACTCGTACCAGCGCACCATCAGGCCGATCCAGCCGAGCGTGACCGCGACCCAGGTTAGCGTGCTGCCGGTTTTCAGCGTGAAGTCCGATCGTGCCATCAGGCCCGTCCAGTAGGCGAGCGTGGCGAGTCCGAACAGCGCGCACATCCACATGATGGCGGCCTGGCTAGAGATCAGATACTTGAGGAAGAAGGCTTCTTCCATGCGTGCCAGGTTGCCCTGGTACTGACTGATGGCAAACAGACTGATCGCGCCGACCACCAGGAACAGCGGCCGGAACGGCTTCCACAGCCAGCCGGATACCGCCAGCGCCGGAATCGCCGCCAGCAGGATCGCCTTCTCATAGATATCCATGTAGTCGCCGAAGCGCGACAGGGCATACAGGCCACCCGCCGCGACGATGGCAGCAAACAGCCAGTCAAACCACGACAAGCCCTTTAGCAGCGGGGCGGGTTGGTTGAGAGCGAGTTCCATGGGGGTCTCCGTGTTGTGGCTTGGACGTGTTTCAAAACATTTATTCATCCGCGAATACCCAAAGGGCATAAGGGCATAAAGGACGCGAAGACGCTTGCAATCATTTCACCAACGTATCCAGCGCCTGCGCATGCTGGGTAAATTCCTTCTCGAAATCGATGGTGTGCTTGGCCGCCGACATCGCCAGCAGCGCGTGGCCCGGCTTGATGCGCAGCCACACCCGGCGTTCGCGCACATATAGCATGAAGAAGATGCCGAGCGTCAGCAGCAGCGAACCGAAGTAGACGACGTTCTTGCCGGGCGAGCGGGTGAGTTGCAGGCCCGTGGCCTTGACCTCGTCGTATTCCATCAACTGAAGGTAAATTGGCGCGCCGTAGACGAACATGTCGCTCATGCTGTTGAGGGTGTCGCGCACCAGCGAGCCGGTGGCATCGTCGGCCTGGGGCGCGGGCAGCCCGGCCTGCTGGTTGGCAAGTTGCAGCGCCTCGAACGCACCGAGTTCCAGGATGCGCAGATACGTGCCCACCGCTTTTTCGCGCTCGGCCTCGGGGATTTTTTCCTCGATGAAGCGCCCCAGCGACTGGAAGCCGCCTTCGGCAAACAGCGCCAGCATCTGGCCGGCGCTGAGCTTCAGCTTGCCCTCGATTTCCGTGCCCCAGGCATTTTGCGGCAAGGCCTGGCGGGCAAAGCGCGCCGCGATCTCGGGGCGCAGTTCCGCGTTCAGCAGTGCGCCGCGCAGCCGCATGAAGGTATCGATGTCGCCATCGGCATCGAGCGGCATGCGTAGGTAGCGGAATGCCTCGTTCGGCGATTCGCGCACCCCCGACATCAGGTACCAGCTGCCATCCAGCTCCAGCGGCAGCATGTAATTGCTGAACTCGCGCGCCTGACCACGTGCATCGCGCAGCTTGTACTGATAGCTCGGGCCGACGTTGCGCAGATGCCGCTTGTCGCTGACCGGGCTGCCGCCCAGCACGCTCATGGCGTCGCGCGGCGCTTCGTCTTCACCACCCAGGTTTTCGATGTTGAACGGACGGAAATCGATGAATTCGAGCATGTAATCGCCCGCTGCATTTGCCAGGGTGGTGCTCCCATGCACCGCGCCCGAGACCGGGAAGGACGAGGCCATGGGCGCAAACAGGTTCCAGCCGCGCAGGGTCAGGCGGGTGCCGCCATCGGCAAAGCTGGCTTGATAAATGGCGACCCCATCGTGGATCAGCGGGTGATTGACGGCGACGGTCGCCTCGCGGACTTTCTTGCCCGAATGGTCGAACAGCTCGATATCGCTCTCGAAACTTTTCGGCTGGCCGGTGCTGTAGTGCTCGATGCGAAACTGCTTCAGCGCCACCACGAAGGGCAGTTCCTGCACCAGATAGCCGTCGGCCACGTTGAGAAAAGCCACTTCTGCGCTGGAGCCTTCCGGAATCTGCACGCTGCCGCGAAACGACGGATTGGTCGGCGACAGCCGTGAAATCGCCGGCACCTCGCTTTGCGGAATATCGCGCGTTTCGATCTTCTTGATGCCCAGCACTTGCTGCGCCTTGAACACCAGGTTGCCGTCCATCAGCCCGCCGATGCAGATCATCACGATGGCCGTGTGCGCCAGAAAATAGCCGAGGCGGTTCCAGCTGCCGGCCTTGGCGGCGAGCAATATGCCCTCCTCGCGTGGCAGGCTTTTTACCTTGTAGCCCTGGCCTTCCAGATAGCGCTGTGCGCTGGCGGCGAGCGTCTCGGGCGGCAATGCGGTGGCGGCTTCGTGCTGGTGCTTGAACGCATTCAGCGACTGCTCGGTGACATGCTCGCGAAAGCTCTTCATCTCGCGCGCGAAGTTCGGCGCGTTGCGCCAGATGCACACGCTGGTGGACGCCACCAGGAAAGTCAGAATCAGCAAAAACCAGCCGGCGTGATAGACGTCGTACAGCCCCAGCTTTTCGAACACCTGAAACCAGAACGGCCCGAACTGGATCAGGTAGCTGCTGTAGGGTTCAGCCTGTTTCAGCACAGTGCCGACAACCGAAGCAATCGCCAGGATGGATAGCAGGCTGATGGCAAAACGCATCGAGCTCAACAGATCAAACAGGGATTTGCCGAAGGTGTGGGGCGCGGTGTTCATTGGGGTGGCGACACCCTGAGGGCACAAGTAAAAAAAGGGTGACTTGCGTCACCCTTTCATCGACTCAGATGCGCGCAGCAAGTTTAATTTAACGCAGGCCCTGAATGTAAGCGGATACCGCTTTCATGTCGGCGTCGGTCATCTTGGTCGCGATGGTGCGCATCATCTTGGCGCCGTCGTTGGCACGCGTGCCAAGGCGGAAAGCGTTCAGCTGCGTATAAATATAGTCGCCATGCTGGCCGGCCACACGCGGGAACTGAACCGGGATGCCCTTGCCCTGCGGGCCGTGGCACGAAGCACATGCCGGCACGCCGGCACCCTGCACCCCACCGCGGTAGATTTTCTCGCCGATCAGCGCCAGTTGCTGATCCTTGGACGTGCCCGGCTTGGGCTGCTGGGCGCTGTAATAGGCCGCCAGGTTCTGCATGTCCTGCGCCGAAAGATTGGCGACGGTGCCAGCCATGATGGCGTTCTTGCGGGCTCCCGACTTGAACTCGGTGAGTTGTTTGTTGAGGTATTCGGCATTAAGGCCGGCCAGCTTGGGGTTGGCAGCAGCAACGCTGTTGCCGTCCACCGAATGGCAAGCGGCACATACCTTGGTGACGATAGTTTCCGCCGCCTTGGGGTCGCCTTTGACCGCAGTAGGGTTGGCGAAGGCGGAAGTGGCGGCCAAAGCGGCCACCAGAGAGACGACGAGTTTCATCAAAAGCTCCTGAAGCTTGCAAAACTTGGGAAAACGGGTAGTTTAGCGGTAACTAATATGACTGCCAAGCCCGTGCTCAATCGCGCCC
>JBPPMF010000337.1:0-4119 GCA_051305915.1 Thiobacillus sp.
AATGCCATCAGTTGCTGCAGGGTGCGCAGCGACAGCGTCGTCGGGATGACCGGTACCAGCAGGGCGTCAGCAGCCTGGAAGACCGCTTCGGATACCAGCGAGATGCTCGGCGGGCAATCGAGGATAACGCAGCCGTACTCGGCTGCGAGGGGCTTGAGCAGCTTGCGCAGCTGGCGGGTGGGCTTCTTCTTCTCGTCGAGCAGCAGATCGAGATGCCGGTAGGAGAAATCCGCCGGCAGCAGGTCGAGGTTTTCGAAGTCGGTCCCCTTGATCAGCTCATTGAGGTCGTGTTTGCCATGCAACAGCCCCTTGCCGCCCCCGCGGACCTTCGGTTTGATCCGGAAATAAAAGGTCGCCGCCGCCTGGGGATCAAGGTCCCAGACCAGGGTGGGAATGCCGTCACGGGCGGCCATCCAGGCCAGGTTCACCGCCGAGGCCGTCTTACCGACTCCCCCCTTGATGTTGTAGGTGGCGAGTATTTTCACGGGGTCTCCTTCTCGTTTGACGACAGCTTGAACAGTTCATGACAGATTTTTTGGTTGCCGGGTCGCGCAAACCGGGCAAAGCGTCCGGAAAAATTCTGCCGTTCGATGGCCTGGCGCCTATACAGGGATTCGATCAGTACGCCCATGGCCATGAACACTTCTCCCGGCAGGTCTGCCTGCTCGGCCTGCATCGCATGGCCGAAATCTCTCAGGGCATTGGCCTGGACCTCGAGGTCATGGAAATCGCCCAGGGTATCCTGCAGCCCCTTGAGGGTCTTGATCTGTTTGCTGATCACTTCCGCCTGATGGAGGCTCTGGAAGAACTCCATCAGGTAGCGCAGCTTCTTGCAGCGGATGCGCAGCTCATGCAGGGCAGCCGCCGGGGAGTCCTCGCTGATCGCCAAGCCTTCCTCGAGGACCAGGCGATAGGTCTTCCAGCTCTTGCGGTTGGCGATTTCAAGAATCGGCCACGCGGCTTTTTCAGGCCACTGGATATCATGCCATGCATTCTCGAGGAAATCACGCCACTCCTCCAGCAGGCGGCAGCAGCGCACGGAGGCAAGCTGGCGCGCCAGTTTGCGCTGTTCCTGCTGCTGATGCCTGACCAGGTAATCCTGCAGCGGCTGCAGATCATCCTGCATCGAGGGCGGCAGCCCCGCCCGGTAGCCGGGCAGCTTGAGCAGGTAGACGTCAAGATCGCGGGTCGCCCCGGTGACCTGGCCGAGCCATTTGAACTCGGCACGGACTTGGTTGACCACGGCAGACGGCAGGACCTCCTTGGACTGGCTGAGCAAGCTGCGGGTGCGGCGCACCGCCACACGAAAATCGTGCAGGAATTCCGAATCAAGATCCTGCCTGGCCCCCTCCAGGTTACGCTCCAAGGTGACAAGAAGATGACGCAGTATCTTGCGCAAGGCCTCGCCGGCCGGCATCTCGGCCTGCAGTTCGACTTCCAGCTTGCTGCTGTAATCCTGGGGCTGGCGCCCGGCCAGGGCTAACACCTCGTCGAGCTGCGGGCCGGCGGGCTCCAGCTTGAGCTGTTTCTGGACCAGCGCAAGGGCCTTCTCGTACGGTTTCGGGTACCCCTTGACCGCTTCGATGGACAGGCGGAACAGCAGCGGCCGGCCGCCAGGATCGGCGTCTAAAACTGCTTTGCCCTCCTCGACAGTGCAGCGCAGAACGGTCTTGCGCGTCTTGTTGAGCAGCGCGGTGTGATATACCCGCAGCTGCAGCCGGGCCAAGGGTAACAGGGCGCGCATTTCAATCAATTTTGCCAGAGAGTCCCGCAATGGTCCAGGTGGCATTTCATCGGGAGAATGCGGTGCAGCGGTTATGATCTGGCCGAGCAGCTGATGGTCGGCGATACGCCGCCAGCAGGTGCAGGTCTGGTCGGGTTGCTGCTCTTCGATCAAATAGCCGCCGGCCGCATGCAGGCGCCAGTCGAAGGTGTCGTAATAGGTGCGCAGCAAATCCCTCGGTGGATCGCCCTGGAGTTGCCCCAGGCTGGCGAGACAAGCCAGAATCTGATCAGGCCCGATCCCGGCTGGAAGCTGGAAATGGCACGGGGCCAGGGTCATCGATCCGCTCGCAGGTTGCGGCCGATGAGACTTTTGGCCTTGCGCTTGCGTAGTCGTGAGGCCTCGTGGCTACGTTTCTCGGCCAATTCGATCTGCAGAGACTGGCTGCTGCGTGCTTCGGCAGGAGTTTCGGCAGTACATTGACAATAGGTTCCATCAGGTTGCATCTCCCAGGCACTGCGCCGGTCGTTCAGCTGCAGCTTCAGCATTTGGCTAATTTCTTCCCTGAGCTGTGGAGACACCACCGGCACAACGACCTCGACCCGGTGTTCCAGATTGCGGCGCATGGCATCGGCCGAACCGAGGTAGAATCGCTCGTCGCCACCGTTGCGGAAGTAATAGATGCGGGCATGCTCGAGGAAGCGGCCGACGATGGAAACAATCCGCAGCGTCTCGGAAATCCCCGGGATGCCAGGCCTGACCCGGCAGCTGTCACGGATGATCAGGTCGACCTTGACCCCGGCGCGTGACGCCTCGTAGAGAGCGCGGGAGATATCGGGGTCCTCCAGGGCGTTCATCTTGAAGATAATATGCCCCTGCTTGGTCGCGCTATGCTGATCGATCTCGCGCTGGATACCGTCGAGCAGCCCCTTCTTGAGATGCTTCGGCGCCGGCAGCAGTTTATGGTATTTACGCTTGGGTGTGTAACCGGTGGTCAGATAGTTGAACAACTCGGTGACATCCTGGCCGATGTCCTTGTCGTAAATCAACAGGCCGAGATCGCTGTACAGGCGGGCGGTCACAGGATGGTAATTACCGGTGCCGATATGCACGTAACGGCGCAGGCCCTTGTAATCCTGGCGCACCACCAGGATAACCTTGCAGTGGGTCTTCAGGCCGACCACCCCGTAGGTCACATGGATACCGGCTTCCTCCATACGGTTGGACAGGCGGATGTTGGCTTCCTCGTCGAAGCGGGCCTTGAGCTCGACCACGACGGCCACCTGCTTGCCGTTGTTGGCGGCACGGATCAGGGTATCGATGATCGGGCTGTTCGGCGAGGTCCGGTAGAGAGTCATCTTGATGCCGCGCACCTTGGGATCGGTCGCTGCCTCGGCGAGAAACCGCTCCACAGAGGAAGAGAACGACTCGTAAGGGTGCTGCAGCAGGATTTCTCTGGTCTCGCGGATCATATGGAAGATGTTGCGCGAGCTCTGCAACAGTGGGTGATCGACCGGGAAATGCACCGGGTCCTTGAGCTTGGGCAGGTCGATTCGGGCCAACTGCCAGAGGTCGCGCATCCCCAGCATGCCACGGACTTCAAAGACGTCGGCCGCCTCATCCAGACCGAGTTCCGCCGCCAGGCGGCCGCGATGCAAGGCGCTCATCCCCGGCTCGACCTGCAGACGCACGATTGGCGCGAACTTACGATCCTGCAAGGTCGATTCGATCTGGGCCATCAGGTCGTCGGCGCGCTCTTCGTTGCGGCTGGTGTTGGCGTTACGAGTCACCCGGAACAATTCACAGTTGATAATCTCCATGTCCGGAAAAAGCAGGTCGAGGTTGTTGGCCATAACATCTTCTAGCAACACAAACTTCTGCTGACCGCCGATCGCAATAAAGCGCTCAGCTCCGGCGCTGATCGGCACCTTAACCCGGGCCAGCGAGGTGCTCAATTCCTGCGGGTAGCGCAGTGTCACCAGCAGATTGATCGACAGGTTGGAGATGAACGGGAATGGATGCGCCGGGTCAATCGACTGAGGCGTCACCAGGGGGAAGATATTGTTGAAGTAGTCTTCACGAATTGCCTGTTGTTCGATTGTGTCCAGATCGGAGAAGGGGAGCACCTCGATACCGGCAGTCGCCAGTTCCTGCCAGAGGACCGTGAGCAGCTTTTCGCGCTCCTCGTGGTGCCGACGCACAAAATCATAGCACAAGGAAATCTGTTCACGGGGTGTTCGGCCGTCGAGAGACTCTTCGCGGACACCGGCACCAACCTGCTGCTTGAGTCCGCCGATACGTTTCATGAAGAATTCATCGAGGTTGGAGCCAGCGATTGCGGCGAACTTGACCCGTTCGAGCAGCGGCGTACGTTCATCTTTCGCTTCGTTCAGGAC
>JBPPMF010000395.1:0-3007 GCA_051305915.1 Thiobacillus sp.
ATCGAAGCTGTCCCAGCGCCCGCACGCCGGGCAGCGCCAGAAGAACTGCTTGGCCTTGAAACCGCAGCTGCCGCACTGGTAGCGCATCATGCGCTGGCTGTGCGACGCCACCAGGCTTTTTTCAACCTGCAGCAATTCACGTTCGTCAGGCTCGGCATTGATGAGTTGCGCTTCCAGCAATCGATCCAGCGTGCGCAGGCTGGGGTTGCGGCGCAATTCCTCGCGCGCCAGCTGGCTGGCCGCCGCCGCGCCTTCGGCTTCGGATACCGCGAGATACAAGGCATTGAACACGTCCTGCGACGGTTGCCGCGCATACAGCGCGCGCAGCCATTGCACGCCTTCCGTCAGCCGCCCCAGTTGGCGATAGCTGCCAAGCACACGTTCCACCACCAACGCCATGTGCGCTGCGCTCTGCGTTTCGACCAGGCGCCAGTCGGCAATCGCGGCCTCATGCCGGCCGGTAGCCGCGTCGAGATCGCCCGCCATGAGATTGGCGCGCACCGACTGGCGGTTGGCCGCGAGCGCCTGCTGCAGATGCGCCGCCGCGGCGTCGGGATTGCCTTTCGCCGCTTCCAGCAACGCCAGTTCGCAATGGAAGTGGGCGATGTCGGCGTTGAGCGGTTTGCTGGTGTCTTTTTCCAGCAGGCGCGCCGCGTCGATGGCCTTCTGCCAGTCCTTTTCCTGCACGTAGATTTCCAGCAGGAAGGTTCGCGCCTGTCCATGCTGCGAAGTCTCCAGCAACTTGCCAAACACCTGTTCGGCACGGTCGAGCAGGCCGGCCTTGAGGTAATCCTGGCCCAACTCGCTCATCGCACGCAAGCGCTGGTCTTCGGCCAGGCCTTCGCGTTCCAGCAGGTTCTCATGCATGCGAATGGCACGGTCGAGCTCACCTCGACGGCGAAACAGGCCGCCCAGCGCAAAGTGCAGGTCGATGGTTTCGGGTTCGAGCTTGACGACTTCGAGGAAGGCTTCGATCGCCTTGTCGGGCTGTTCGTTGAGCAGGAAATTCAGGCCGCGGAAATACGAATTCGGCAGTGCACGCGATTCGGTCACCACCTGGCGGATGTCGACCCGCGCCGCCAGCCAGCCCAGCACAAAAAACAGGGGGAACGCCAGCAGCCACCAGAATTCGAATTCCATGGTCCTAGACGACGGGCACGTCAGGCTGCATCGTCGTATCCAACTCAGCCGCCGTGTGCTTGCGATCCGCCTCACGCCGCAGTCTGAAAAGGGTCGGCAACAAAGCCAGCACCCCGGTCAATGCGCCCAGCACAAAGGCCAGCACCAGCATGACGATTAGTGGCGCCTGCCACACATAGTCCAGATAGGAATAGAAAATGACGCTATGGCTGTTTTTCAGCGCAAAGCCGAGCACCAGCAGGAACACCAGCAGTTTCGCCGCCAGCCCCAGATAACGAGTGATGTTTTTCATGGTTGATCGCGTCAGAGTGGCGCCCATTCTACCTTTGCGGGTCCACTTCAAAAAGCCGGCCCAGAAAAGAAAACGGCGCTCAACGCGCCGTTTTCACTTGTCCTGCCACGCTCAGAGCGGAAAATCCACCCGGTCGCGCAACTCCTTGCCCGCCTTGAAGTGCGGCACATACTTGGCCGGCACCTGAACGCGCTCGCCCGACTTGGGATTGCGCCCAAGACGCGCGGGGCGGAAGCTCAGGCTGAAGCTGCCAAAGCCGCGGATTTCGATTCGCTCGCCGCGCGACAGGTTCTTCGCCAGCGCGTCGAGGATCGTTTTCACCGCCATCTCGATATCCGCAACCGAAAATTGCGCATGTCGTGCCGCGAGTTGAGCAATCAGCTCGGACTTGGTCATGGATTACTCGGCGTTCTTGTTGTCGAGCTTGGCTTTCAGCAGCGCACCGAGGTTGGTCGAACCGCTGGCAGCCGCTGAGGATTCGGCGGCGAGTTTCTTCATCGCGGAATCCTGCTCGGTCATGTCCTTGGCCTTGATCGACAGGTTGATCACACGGTTCTTGCGATCGACGTTGATGATCATGGCTTCGATTTCGTCGCCTTCCTTGTAGTGGGTGCGCATGTCTTCGACGCGGTCACGCGAAACTTCGGATGCGCGCAGGTAACCTTCCATGTCGCTGTCCAGCTGCACGGTGGCGCCCTTGGCCTCCACAGTCTTGATGGTGCCCTTGACGATGCTGCCTTTCTCGTGGCCGGTCGCGTAGCTGGTCAGCGGATCGCCTTCAAGCTGCTTGATGCCGAGCGAAATGCGCTCGCGCTCGAGGTCGATGCCGAGCACCACGGCTTCCACATCCTGGCCCTTGCGGAAGTTGCGCACGGCTTCCTCGGCGGGGACGTTCCACGACAGGTCGGACAGATGGACCAGGCCATCGATGCCGCCCGGCAGGCCGATGAAGACGCCGAAGTCGGTGATCGACTTGATCGCGCCGCTGACCTTGTCGCCCTTCTTGTGGTTCATCGAGAAGTCTTCCCACGGGTTCGACTTGCACTGCTTCATGCCCAGCGAGATGCGGCGCTTGTCTTCGTCGATGTCGAGCACCATGACTTCGACTTCGTCGCCCAACTGCACGATCTTGGAGGGGCTGACGTTCTTGTTGGTCCAGTCCATTTCGGAGACGTGCACCAGGCCTTCGATGCCCTCTTCGATTTCGACGAACGCGCCGTAGTCGGTCAGGTTCGCGACCTTGCCGAACATGCGGGTGCCCTGCGGGTAGCGGCGTGCGATGCCGACCCACGGATCGTCACCCAGCTGCTTGATGCCGAGCGACACACGGTTCTTCTCGGTGTCGTAGCGCAGGATCTTGGCTTCGAGTTCCTGGCCGACGTGCACCACTTCGGACGGGTGCTTGACGCGGCGCCAGGCCATGTCGGTGATGTGCAGCAGGCCGTCGATGCCACCCAGGTCCACGAACGCGCCGTAGTCGGTGATGTTCTTGACCACGCCCTTGACGATGGAGCCTTCTTTCAGGTTCTCCATCATCGCTTCGCGGTCGGCACCCATGGTCTCTTCCAGCACAGC
>JBPPMF010000011.1:0-4843 GCA_051305915.1 Thiobacillus sp.
CCGAAAAACGAGTTCCTGCCCAGCCTCGGCCGCATCACGCGCTACTATTCTCCCGGCGGTCCCGGGGTTCGCGTGGATGCCGCGATCTATACCGATTACGTGATCCCGCCCTACTTCGACTCTATGTGCGCCAAGCTCACGGTGTGGAATCTGACCTGGGAATCCGCGGTCGAACGCGGCCGTCGCGCGCTGTCCGACATGCTGGTGTACGGCGTGAAAACGACGATTCCCTACTATCAGGAAATTTTAAAAAACCCCGAGTTCCGCAGCGGGCGCTTCAACACCAGTTTTGTCGAAGAACACCCGGAACTCACGCAGTACACTGAAAAGAAACCGCCGGAAGTGATGGCCGCCGCCATCGCCGCCGCGATTGCTGCACACCAAGGACTCTGACATGGCCAAAGTACACATCACCGACCTCGTCCTGCGCGACGGCCACCAGTCGCTCATTGCCACCCGCATGCGCACGGAAGACATGCTGCCGATTTGCGGCAAGCTCGACCAGGTCGGCTTCTGGTCGCTTGAAGCCTGGGGCGGTGCCACGTTCGACGCCTGCGTGCGCTTTCTGCGCGAAGACCCGTGGGAACGCCTGCGCCACCTGCGCCGCGCCCTGCCCAACACGCGCATCCAGATGCTGCTGCGCGGCCAGAACCTGCTCGGCTACCGCAATTATTCCGACGACGTGGTGCGCGCCTTCGTGCAGAAATCCGCCGACAACGGCGTCGACGTGTTCCGCGTGTTCGATGCGATGAACGACCTGCGCAACCTGCGCGTGTCGATCGAGGCAGTGAAGGCCGCCGGCAAGCACGCCGAAGGCACGGTCTGCTACACCACCAGCCCGGTGCACGACATTCCGCATTTCGTCGCACTCGCCAAAGGACTGGCCGAGATGGGCTGCGACACCATCGCCATCAAGGACATGGCGGGTCTGCTCACGCCCTACACCGCGTTCGAGCTGGTGCAGGCGATCCGCGCAGCCACCGATCTGCCGATCCACACCCACAGCCACGCCACCTCGGGGCTGGCGCACATGACGCACATGAAAGCGGTGGAAGCGGGTGCGACCATCATCGACACCTGCGTTGGCGCGTTTGCCGAAGGCGCCAGTCACCCCACCACGCAAAGCCTGGTCGCCGCGCTTGCCGGCACCGAATACGACACCGAACTGTCGCTGCCGCTGATCGAGGAAATCTCGGCCTACTTCAAGGAAGTGCGCAAGAAATACTGGCAGTACGAGTCGGCCTTCACCGGCACCGACACCCGCGTGCTGATCAACCAGGTGCCGGGCGGGATGATTTCCAATCTCGCCAACCAGTTGAAAGAGCAAGGCGCGCTCGACAGCATGGACGCCGTGCTCGAGGAAATCCCGCGCGTGCGCGAGGACCTTGGCTTCCCGCCGCTGGTCACGCCCACCTCGCAGATCGTCGGCACCCAGGCCGCGCTCAACGTGCTCACCGGCGCGCGCTACAAATCAGTCACCAACGAAGTGAAGCTGTATCTGCAGGGCCGTTACGGCCAGGCGCCGGGCCACATCAACGAAGAAGTGCGCAAGATGGCCATCGGCGATCTCGAGGTCACCACCTGCCGCCCGGCCGACCTGCTAGGTGACGAACTCGACAAGCTGCGCGGCGAGATCGAGGGCCTGTCCAAGTCCGACGAGGACGTGCTGACCTATGCCATGTTCCCCGAAATCGGCAAGGTCTGGCTGCAGGAACGTGCCGCCGGCAGCCTCAAGCCCGAACAGCTTCTGCCGCCCGGCGCTTCGGAGCAGAACAACGGCCCGCGCTACGCTGCCGACGAATTCAAGATCACGCTGCACGGCGAGACCTACCACATCAAGCTGTCCGGCAGCGGCCGCTCCGATGCTACCCAGCGGCCCTATTTCGTGGCGATCGACGGCGTCACAGAGGAAGTGCTGGTCGAATCGTTGAACGAGGTTGCGGTATCCAGCAGCGGCGACAGTGCGCCGCGCAAGGCCACCGCCGCGCCCACAGCGCCCGGCCAGAAACCCCGGCCTACGCATCCCGGCCACGTCACCGCCGCCATGCCCGGCACCGTCGTCGACGTACTCGTTGGCATCGGCCAGACCGTCAAGGCCGGCGACGGCATCCTGGTGATCGAGGCGATGAAAATGGAGAACGAGGTGCAGGCGCCCATCGCCGGCGTCGTCATCAGCATCTTCGCCAAGAAAGGCGACGCGGTGACGCCCGACATGGCACTGGTCGAGATCCAGCCGGAATGAAGCTCGTCCTGGCCTCCACCTCGCGCTATCGGCGCGAACTGCTGTCGCGGCTGCATCTGCCGTTTGAAATCCTGTCGCCCGACGTCGACGAAACGCCGCTTCCGGGCGAATTGCCCTCGACCACCGCGCTACGTCTATCGGTGTTGAAGGCACAGGCCGCCGCGGCAACCCATCCCGATGCATTGATCATCGGCTCCGATCAGGTGCTGATGCTCGACAGCGAACAACTCGGCAAGCCCGGTAATTTCGACAACGCCTTCGCGCAGTTGAAGAAAATGCAGGGCAAGACCATGGTGTTTCATACCGCGCTGACGCTGCTCAACAGCCGCAGCGGCCGTTTGCAGACGCGCGACGTGCCGACCGAGGTGCATATCCGCGCCCTCTGCGACGCGCAGATCACCGCCTATCTCGAAAAAGAACACCCCTACGACTGCGCCGGCTCGGCCAAAAGCGAGTCGCTCGGCATCGCCCTGATGGAACGCATGGACAGCCGCGACCCCACTGCGCTGATCGGCTTGCCGCTGATGGCACTGACCGAGATGCTCATGAACGAAGGCATCGACGTGCTGACATGGCATTCGATGTAATTTGAACTCGGTGTAATTTGACGTGGCCACCCTCTACCTGATTCCGGTTCCACTGGGGCCGGTCAGCCCGGATACCTGCCTGCCGCCCGACACCCTCGCGGTCGCACGCCGGCTCGACCACTTCGTCGTCGAACGCGCCAAAACCGCGCGCGCACATCTGAAGGCGATGGGCCACCCGCAGCCGATCCAGGCGCTGCAGATCGAGGAACTCAACGAGCACACCCCGGCCGCCATCATCCCGGCGCTACTGGCGCCGCTCAAGGCCGGGCACGACGTCGGCCTGCTGTCCGAAGCCGGCTGCCCCGCCGTGGCCGACCCCGGTGCGGCGCTGGTCATGGCCGCGCATCACGAAGGCATTGCCGTCGTCCCGCTGATCGGCCCATCATCGATCCTGTTGGCGCTGATGGCTTCGGGCCTGGGCGGCCAGCGCTTCGCCTTCCACGGCTATCTGCCCGCGAAGGAGCCCGAGCGCAGCCAAGCCATCCGCGACCTGGAAAAAACCGCGCGCCGCGACCGCGCCACCCAACTCTTCATCGAAACGCCCTACCGCAGCGCCGCCCTACTCGACGCCTTGACCACCGCACTGACACCCGACACTTTCATCAGTGTCGGCGCCGACCTCAGCCTGCCCAGCCAGCTGATCCAGACCCGCCGTGCAAAAAGTTGGCGCGGCCACACCGATGCGGTGAAGGACCGGCTGGTGGTGTTCGGAATCGGAATCTAGGCGGACGCTGTCAGCGATCGCGGGGCGCTGAATCGGCGTTGACGTCCAAGATCCGCACCTTGACGCTTTTCCCCTTCAGCTTGCCCGCGGCGAGCCTGCGCTGGACTTCGTGCGCGATGCCCCGCTCCACCGCGACATAGGTGGTGGATTCGGTGACGGTGATCTTGCCGATCTGCGCGCTGACGAAACCCGCCTCGCCGGGGAGCGCGCCCAGCACGTCGCCGGGACGGATCTTCTCCTTGCGGCCGCCGAGTATCTGTAGGGTCGCCATCGGCGGCAGCAGCGGCTCGTCGCTGGCGGCTTCCAGTTCGGCAAGGGAATGCCATTCAGGCTCGGCACCCAGTTCCTTGACGATGTTGGCAACGCGCCGCATCTGGCTGGGGCTGGCCAGGCTCAGCGCCCAGCCTTCCTGGTCGGCGCGGCCGGTGCGGCCGATACGGTGGATGTAGACTTCGGGATCGGGCGTGACATCGACGTTGATCACGGCTTCGAGCTGGGCGATGTCGAGGCCGCGCGCGGCCACGTCGGTCGCCACCAGCACCGAACAGCTGCGGTTGGCGAACTGGATCAGCACCTGGTCGCGCTCGCGCTGTTCCAGTTCGCCGTGCAGCGCCAGCGCGTGGAAGCCCTGCTCACGCAGGACCTGCACCAAATCGCGGCATTGCTGGCGGGTGTTGCAGAAGGCCAGCGTGCTGACCGGGCGGTAGTGGCGGAGCAGCAACGCCACCGCCTGCAGGCGGTCGTCGTGGCCCACTTCATAGAAGCGCTGGCGGATCTTGTCGTTCTCGTGCTGCTCCAGCAGCTTAACCTCCTGCGGCTGCCGCAAGAGGCGCCGGCTCAGTTCCACGATGCCTTCCGGGTAGGTGGCGGAAAACAGCAGCGTCTGGCGCGTGCCGGGGCACTCCCTGGCAATGAAGGCGATGTCGTCGTAGAACCCCATGTCCAGCATGCGGTCGGCTTCGTCGAGCACCAGCGTGTTGAGCGCATCCAGATTCAGGCTGCCGCGCTGCAGGTGATCCATGATGCGGCCCGGTGTGCCGACGACGATGTGGGCGCCGTGCTCCAGGCTGGCCATCTGCGGGCGCAGGGTGGAGCCGCCGACCAGGGACAGAATTTTGATGTTGTCCTCGCTGCGCGCCAGCCGGCGGATTTCCTGCGTCACCTGGTCGGCCAGCTCGCGTGTCGGGCACAGCACCAGCGCCTGCACGGCGAAGCGGCGCGGATTCAGCCGGTTCAACAGGGCCAGCGCAAAGGCTGCCGTCTTGCCGCTGCCGGTCTTGGCCTGCGCGA
>JBPPMF010000038.1:0-12412 GCA_051305915.1 Thiobacillus sp.
CTGCGAAGGCCGCGTCGTCGCCATCGCCGACCCCTTCGCAGCGGGCGAGGTGCTCGCCCGCTGGCGCGCCCTGCCGGAAGGCCGCGACGCCTGCATCATCGGCCGCATCGAAACGGGAGGGGGGCGGGTGATCCTGGAAACCGGCCTCGGCGGCCGTCGCGTGCTCGACGAGCTGGAAGACGACCCACTGCCGCGGATTTGCTGAAGGTACGTGGAAATAGTTCGGTTCGGTCTGGCGTGCAGACGTCGTCTCATGTCTATATTGGAAAGCATGCCGCGAGAAATGGAAAGGTGACGTGATGGATATGCCCGGTGGTCTTTGATAAATCGGCGCACTGCCCACGCCTCGATGAACAAGCCTGCGATGACACGTTTTCACGCTCCCGACGCCCCCAGCCAAGCTTGGCGCAAGCGCTGCTTCGATATCATCTTCGGCTACGACACCCTGGCCGGGCGGGTTTTCGACCTGGTGTTGATTCTTGCCATTCTGGCGAGCGTTGCGATTGCGCTGGCCGATTCGATATCGATGCTGCATGCGCGTTACGGCGCGGTTTTCTACGCCATGGAGTGGGGCTTT
Source organism: Thiobacillus sp. (assembly GCA_051305915.1). GTDB lineage: Bacteria > Pseudomonadota > Gammaproteobacteria > Burkholderiales > Thiobacillaceae > Thiobacillus. The sequence continues at coordinate 578 of JBPPMF010000038.1, forward strand.
ACGCTGGCGTTCACGCTGGAGTACGTGATCCGGCTGCTGATCGTCAATCACCCCGTGCGCTATGCGCGCAGCTTCTACGGCATCATCGATCTGCTGGCGCTGCTGCCGACCTACATCTCACTGCTCGTGCCCGGTGCCCAGTATCTGGCGGTACTGCGTGTCTTGCGCATCCTGCGCATCTTCGAGGTGCTGCACCTGCGGCGCTACACCCGCGTAACCAGCGTGATGCTCGACACCCTGCAAAACAGCTGGCGCAAGATCCTCGTCTTCCTGCTGGCCATGCTGGCCATCATTACCATCTTCGGCGCACTCCTGTTTCTGATCGAGGGCCCGGAGAACGGTTTCACCAGCATTCCCCTGTCCATGTACTGGGCGCTGGTGAGTGTGACCACGGTGGGGTTTGGCGATATCGCACCCGTCACCCCGCTCGGCCGGCTGGCCGCTTCGGTGCTGATCCTGATCGGCTACGGCATCATTGCGGTGCCAACCGGCATTTACACCGCGGAGCTGGCGACGTCGCTGCGCAATCGACACGATGGGCGCGGCTGCAGCGGCTGCGGGCTGACCGGTCACGACCCCGACGCGGCACACTGCCGCCGCTGCGGACAGGCCCTGCCGCCGCCCGAGACATGAAACTTTGCCGAAACTGACCATGACAATGCAGTCGGCAAACAGACAGTCCCCCCGGAGGTGGATCATGCAGCGGTCGCCCATGTCGTATCCTCGTGTTTCGTTCCTGAGCGCTCTCGTAGTGGCGTTCTCAGGCCTGTTCCTCGGCGCCTGCGACGTCGGGGGCGACAGCGGGGGCACGGTCGTTCCTGCGGACGCATTTCCCGCCATTGCCCTGACCCGGATCGCCTCCGGGTTCGCCCAACCGGTGCAGATCGCGCACGCCGCCGACGGCAGCGGCCGCTTGTTCGTGGTGGAGCGGACCGGCGTGATCCGCATCCTGCGCAACGGCGCGGTCGAATCCAGGCCCTTCCTCGACCTCTCCGCGTTGGTCCGGACGAGCGGTTCTACACCGACGGTGTCGGCGACACGGTGGTGGCGCGCTATCGAATCGGCGCCGATCCGGATGTCGCCGATCCCGCCAGCGCTCGCACGTTGCTGCGCCAGGCCCAGCCATTCGCCAACCACAATGGCGGCCAGCTGGCTTTCGGCCCGGATGGTTATCTTTACATCGGGCTCGGCGACGGCGGCGCCGCCGGAGATCCGTTCGGCAACGCGCAAAATCCCCGCACCCTGCTCGGCAAGCTGCTGCGCATCGACGTGGAATCGGGCGCCGATCCCTACGCCATTCCGACGGACAATCCCTTCGGCAACGAAATCTGGGCCCTGGGCCTGCGCAATCCCTGGCGCTTCTCCTTCGACCGCGCCACAGGCGATCTCTACATCGGCGACGTCGGCCAGAACGCTTACGAGGAAGTGAACTTCCAGCCGGCCGCCTGCCCCGGCGGCCACAACCATGGCTGGAACGTCATGGAGGGCACGCACTGCTACAGAGGCACGGGCTGCGACCAGACCGGCCTGACCGCGCCGGTGGCGGAGTACGGTCATGACTCGGGCAACTGTTCGATCACCGGCGGCTACGTCTATCGCGGCGCCCAGTACCCGTCCCTGCAGGGCATCTATCTCTACGGCGACTTCTGCTCCGGGCAGTTGTGGGGGCTGCGCCGCAGCGCCAGCGGCTGGGAAAACGCGCGCCTGCTCGACAGCGGGCTGAGCCTGTCGTCATTCGGCGAAGACGCGTCCGGCAACCTCTACGTTGTCGACTATGGCAAAGGTGATCTGTACCGGATCGCGCTGCAGTGAACACGGCCACGATCTGGCGGGTGACGGGAAAGATTGCGAGATGGCCTTGCCGGCCCTACGCATAATGTCGTCATGGACGGGCGCTCGTTTCACGCTGCCGTTCGCGGGAGACCAGTTTCGCCATTTCGGTCATCTCTCCCGCCAGCAGGTTCAGCAGGTCGTCCAGGGTGACGATGCCCAGCAGCCCGCCTTCCCGGTCTACCACCGGCATGCGCCGCACGCGCTTGGCCCGCATGGTGTGGATAGTCTCGTACAGGCCTTCGTTTTCCTGTACTGTCGCCAGCTCCGGGCCCATGATTTCGCCCACGGTCACCGCGTCCGGCTCCACCCCGGCCGCCACCACCGCTACCACGATGTCGCGGTCGGTGACGATGCCCACCGGATAGTTGTGTCCTTCCCTTGCTTCAACGACCATGACATCGCCGACGTGGTAATTGCGCATCAACTGTACGGCCTCTTTCACGGTATTCGACTTCTCGGCGATCACTACCTGCCGGGTACAGATTTCGCCCACTGCCATGTCGTGCTCCTTCTCAGAACGGCCTTCCTCTTTGTATATAGATGTTTTAATTCCGATGCCTGCCTGAGGAATCCGCCGGCACGCCCGGTCGAGGAAGACTTCAGGGCTTGGCCAGACGTCGCGAGCGGTCGGCCCACACCGCCGCTTCGACCCGTGAACGCAGGTTGAGCTTTTTCAGCAGATGCTTGACGTGGACTTTGACCGTGCCCTCGGCGATGTCCAGGTCGCGGGCGATCAGCTTGTTGCTCTTGCCCTCCGCGAGATGTTCCAGAATCCGGTTTTCCTGCTCGGTTAGCCCGGCTTCGGCGAGGCTGGTGGGGCGGCTCTTCTCGCGCAGCGAAGTCACCAGCAACTGGGTGAGCCGTTCGCTGATGGTGATCTTGCCGCGCGCCGCCTCGGTCAGTTGCTGCATCAGGTCTTCCGGCTCCATGTCCTTAAGAAGATAACCGTCAGCGCCCGCCTGCAATGCAGCCATCAGGTCTTCCGCCTGGTCCGACACGGTCAGCATGATGATGCGCGAATCGAGTCCAGCGTCCTTCAGCGTTTTCAGTACTTCGACGCCGTTCATGTCCTTCATGTTGAGGTCGAGCAGGATCATGTCGGGCTGCAGGCGGTGCGCAAGCTGAATGCCTTCCTTGCCGCTGGGGGCCTCGCCGACGAATTTGAATTCGGGCGCGGCCTGGATCAGCTGGATCACGCCCTTGCGAAACAGCGGATGGTCGTCGACGATGAGGATGGTCTGGGTTTCGATCGGCATGGGTTCAGTTGAGTCCGATGGGTTGAATGGGATGCGCAGCGTCGCGTCGGGTCTGCGGCATGAAGTGCAGGGTCACGCGAGTGCCCAGCGTGGGCAGGTTCTCGACTGTCAGCTGGCCGCCCAGATTTTTGGCGCGTTCTTCCATGATCGTCATGCCGTAATGATGCGCGCCGGCGGGTTGGTGAATGCCGATGCCATCGTCGGTGACGGTGGCCGACACTGAACCGTCGCTGTTGCACAATACCTTGACCTCGGCCTGATGCGCCTGGGCGTGGTTGAGTACGTTGGCCAGCGCCTCGCGCATGATCTGCAGGGCATGGATTTCCTCGTTGGCGGTGAGCGTGCAGCCGGCCAGATGTACATCCAGCGTGATCGGAATGCCGCCGCGGCTGGAAAATTCGGTCGCCGTGGTTTCCAGCGCGGCGGCCAGCCCCTCACCCTCGATGCGCAAACGGAAGGTGGACAGCAGTTCGCGCAACTGGCGATAGGCGCTGTTCAGCCCTTCGCGCAGTTCCTCCAGCACGTCCTTCGCCTCCTCGCCGCGCTGCGGATTGTTTACCAGCGGTTTCAGACGGCTGACCTGGATTTTCATATAGGCGAGCGACTGTGCCAGCGAGTCGTGCAGGTCGCGCGCCAGCGCCGCGCGCTCTTCCAGCAGCGAAACCCGCCGGCTCTGTTCGCTGCGCCTTGCGGTGCCGATGGCAATGCCGATATGCCGCGACAGCGCCTCCAGCAGCTGGTTTTGCCAGGGCGCCAGTTCTCTGCCCGGCGGCATTTCCAACTGCAGCACGCCGTAATGATGCTCGCTGTCCGACAGCGGCAAGGACAGCACGCGTGCGCCGTTTTTCAGCGCATGTACCGACAGCGTCCGGTTCGCCAGGCATTCCTCGCAACGGGTCAGACCGCAGACCTCCATGTCGCCGCGTGCGGGATCGAGCGTGCTGGCGATGATGCGGGCATGGTCGGCGCCGGTTTCCACCAGGCAAGCCAATCCGCGCCCTACCCCCAGCACGTTCTCCAGGTCTTTCAGCAGGATGGCATAGGTGTCGTGCGCCACCGGGCCGCTGTAGAGCCGGGCGATGGAGTGATACAGCAGTTCCAGCGAACGGTTGGCGATGGTGAGTTCGGCGGTCTTTTCCTCCACCCGCGCTTCCAGGTTCTGATACAGCTTGGAGAGGTCTACCGCCATGTGGTTGAAGGCTTGGCCTAGCCGCCCGATTTCATCTTCTCCGCTCAGATCGGTGCGCACGGCCAGATTGCCCTGCCCGATCTGGTCGGCCTGTTCCAGCAGCCTGCGCAGCGGATGAACCAGAATATTGTTGACCAGATAAATGGAGAGGATCACCACCAGCAAGGTGGCAATCACCGATGCGCCGAGGATGACGCGCATGACCAGGATTTTCGCTTCGGCGGCCTCTTCGATCTGCTTCACAAGATCGTTGATGTGGTCGACGAATGCGGGGATTTCGTCCAGCACGGCAGCGTCGGCGACGGTCGAAGCGGATGCCGCCGGCAGGCTGACCAGGCCCGGCTTGATTTGCGTGCGCCAGCTGGTTTTGACCTGCCGATAGACCTGCCGCAGCGGGGTGGTTTCATCGGCCGGCAGCACAGCCAGGATGGGGCCGGCCTTCAAGTCGCCTTCAAACCGGGTGATGGCCTCCTCGAGTTTCAGCAGGTGTTCGGGCGCCCTGTTCTGCTGATAGCGCTGATAGATCGACGCCATGCGCCAGCTCTGCATCCGCAAGCTGCCCGCCAGGTTAATCGCCTGGCCGCTGCCCTGGGTGGTTTCCGCCACCATCCACGAGGTGGACATGCTGGCCACCGCCAGCACAGTGATAGCGAAAAACATGCCGCCCAGCCGCAACAGCAGGGAGTTCTGCAGCTTATTACCCACCAGACGAATCACGTGTTTGCTCCATGCAATCGGCAGTCGTTGCCATGCCGCTAGCGTAAACCACCTTCTGCCCGGCATTGTGGATCAAAGGGCATACCTCTTCTTCGCCACCGGCTCGCCTGCGAGCGGGCATTGCCAAGAAACATCATTTATAACAAGGCATTACACACTACCCCCCATACCTCAAAAGAGGTAGTTACCCGGTTTTAGACGCCATTTCCCCCTCTGGAAACTGCGCGCCCATCGGCGTAAAAAACACACCAAGGTCTTTTTATCTCACCCATTCAGGCCACGAGGTGACTTATGGCAACACAACAATACAAGGCATGGTCGGTTGTCATCATGAGCACGCTGGCATTCACGGTGTGCTTCATGATCTGGATGATGTTCGCCGTGATTGGCGTTCCCATCAAGCAGCAGCTTGGCCTGAACGAAACCCAGTTCGGCATCCTGATCGCCACGCCGGTGCTGACGGGTTCCCTGACCCGTTTACCACTGGGAATGTGGACGGACAAGTTCGGCGGGCGTCTCGTGATGTTCATCCTGATGCTCTCCACGGTCATACCCATCTGGCTGATCTCGCAGGCGACGGCATTCTGGCATTTCCTGGTAATCGGGCTGTTCGTTGGCGTGGCAGGCGGCTCCTTCACCGTCGGCATTGCCTATTGCGCCCGCTGGTTTCCCAAGGAACGGCAGGGAACGGCGATGGGCATTTTCGGTGCCGGCAATACCGGTGCTGCCCTCACCAAGCTGCTTGCGCCCATCATCGTGGTGGGATACGGCTGGACGATGGTGCCCAAGGTGTATGCGGTGCTGATGCTAGTGACCGCCATCCTGTTCTGGTTCTTCACCTACAGCGATCCCGGGCACAAGGTAGGCAAGTCTGTCACGCTCCGTGAGCAACTTGCTGTCTTCAAGGACCCGAAGGTATGGCGCTACAGCCAGTACTACTCCATCGTGTTCGGCGGCTATGTGGCGCTGGCCCTGTGGATGACCAAATACTACATAACAGAATACGGCTTCGATCTCCAGACCGCCGCGCTGCTGGCTGCCGCCTTCAGTATCCCGGGCGGAATTTTGCGGGCAGTCGGGGGGGTCTTCTCCGACAAATTCGGGGCACACACCATCACATGGTGGGTGCTGTGGATTTCGCTGGTCTGCCTGTTCTTCCTGTCCTATCCGCAGAGCGACATCACCATCCAGACCGTCAACGGCCCGCTGACTTTCCATTTTGGCCTGAATGCAACGGTGTTCACCATCATCATGTTCACGCTGGGCATTGCGTTCGCCATCGGCAAGGCCTCGGTCTTCAAGTACATCTCTGACGATTATCCCAAAAATATCGGCGTGGTTTCCGGCGTGGTCGGGCTGGCTGGCGGCCTCGGCGGATTCGTGATGCCGATCATGTTCGGCGCCCTGGTCGACCTGACCGGCATCCGTTCCTCCGCGTTCATGCTGATGTTCGGCGTGGTGTGGGTGTCGTTGATGTGGATGTACTGGACGGAAGTGCGCCCGATGGATGCGGACCGCGAACTGAAACGGGCCAAGGCCGTGGACCTGATGGAGTAGCAAAGAAAGATCCGGGCCATATTCGGTTCGGTTGGTCAACTTAGAAGAGGAATACACCATGCCTACCAACATCAAGGACTGGAACCCTGAAGACGAAAGCTTCTGGGAGAAAACCGGCAAGGCGATTGCCTACCGCAACCTGTGGATTTCCATCCCCAGCCTGCTATTGGGATTCGCTGTCTGGCTCATGTGGGGCATCATCACGGTGCAGATGGGTAACTTGGGCTTCCCCTTCACCCAGGAAGAACTCTTCACCCTGACCGCGATCGCCGGCTTGTCCGGCGCCACCCTGCGCATCCCGGCCTCGTTCATGATCCGCCTGGGCGGCGGGCGCAACGTCATCTTCCTGACCACGGCGTTGCTGATGATCCCGGCCGCTGGTACCGGCATCGCGTTGATGGACCAGAATACATCGCTGTTCTCGTTCCAGTTGCTGGCGTTGCTGTCCGGTATCGGCGGCGGCAACTTCGCCGCATCCATGTCCAACATCAGCACCTTCTTCCCCAAGCGCCTGCAGGGCACGGCGCTTGGAATGAACGCGGGTCTGGGCAACTTCGGCGTCACTACCATGCAGGTGTTGATCCCGCTGGCGATGACCATGGGCGTGTTCGGTGCGCTGGCGGGTGACCCCGTGGCGCTGACAAAGGATTCCGGCTGGATCTTCGGCAAGATTCTGGCCGGCACCGACACCTGGATACAGAACGCCGGCTTCATCTGGCTGGTGTTCCTGATTCCGCTGGCCGTCCTTGGCTTCTTCGGCATGAACAATCTGCTGGTTATATCGCCAAATATTGGAGGCACCATCGCTGCCTTCATCAAGGTGCTGTGGCTGTACGGCCTGGCTTTCGTCACCGCAGGTGTCGGTCTTTATCTCTACTTGCCAGCGCCTACCGGTCTGGGCCTGCTCAACATGTGGCTCGCCCTGCCGCTGATCATCGCCGCGACCCTGCTGGTGATGAAACTGGCAGCCTTCGGCGAGATGAAGGGCAATATCGCCAAGCAGTTCGAGATCTTCAACAACAAGCACACCTGGGCCATGACGGCGCTCTATATCGTCACCTTCGGTTCGTTCATCGGATTCTCGATGGCCGTGCCGCTGTCGATCAAGGTGATCTTCGGTGACATGCACACATTTGACGCGGCTACCCAAGCCTGGGTCCACGTCAAGAACCCCAACGGTCCTTCTGCCCTGACCTACGCCTGGATCGGCCCCTTCGTCGGCGCCCTGATCCGTCCCGTGGGCGGCTGGATTTCCGACAAGGTGGGCGGCGCCATCGTCACCCAGATCGTCTCCGTGGTTATGGTGGTGGCCTCTTCCTACGCCGGCTACCTGATGATGCAGGCCTACCAGTCGGCCACGCCCGAGATCTATTTCACCCAGTTCCTGGTCACCTTCGTGATCCTGTTCGCGGCCACCGGTGTCGGCAACGGCTCCACATTCCGCACCGTCGGTGTGGTGTTCGACCGCCAGCAGGCCGGCCCCGTACTGGGATGGACCTCGGCTGTCGCTGCCTACGGCGCCTTCATCGCCCCGGTGGTGATTGGCGGCCAGATCAAGGCCGGCACGCCCGAGATGGCCATGTACGGATTCGCGGTGTTCTACGCCCTGTGCCTGATCATCAACTGGTGGTTCTACCTGCGCAAGAACGCCTACATCAAGAACCCCTAAGGAGAGTGCGGGGATCAGGATTCAGGATTCAGGGAATGTGCGGCTTCCGGCCGCGGACTCAAACCCCCGAATTTCCCTGACCCTTGGCCCCTGACCCCTGATCCCTAGCGACTGTAAGGAGCAAACAATGAGTCACTTCATCGACCGACTGACCTTCTTCAAGAAGACCGTTTCCGAATTTTCCGACGGCCACGGCGCCGTCACCGACGAAGACCGCAGCTGGGAGAACGCCTATCGCAGCCGCTGGCAGCATGACAAGGTGGTGCGTTCCACCCACGGCGTGAATTGCACCGGATCGTGCAGCTGGAAAATCTTCGTCAAGAACGGCCTGATCACCTGGGAAATCCAGCAAACCGATTACCCGCGCACCCGCCCCGACCTGCCCAACCACGAACCGCGCGGCTGCCCGCGTGGCGCCAGCTACTCCTGGTACGTGTATTCGGCGCAGCGCGTGAAATACCCGCTGATTCGCGGCCGCCTGATGGATATGTGGCGTGAGGCGCGGAAGTCGATGGACCCGGTGGAAGCCCGGCGCTCGATCACCCAGGACCCGGTCAAGGCGAAGCGCTACAAGTCGATCCGTGGCCAGGGCGGCTTCGTACGCGCCAAGTGGGACGAGGTGACGGAGATGATCGCCGCCGCCAACGTCACAACCATCAAGGACTTCGGCCCCGACCGCATCTACGGCTTCTCGCCGATTCCCGCGATGTCGATGGTGAGCTACGCGGCCGGTTCGCGCTACATGTCGCTGATCGGCGGGGTGTGCGGCTCCTTCTACGACTGGTACTGCGACCTGCCGCCCTCCAGCCCGCAGGTGTGGGGCGAGCAGACCGACGTACCGGAATCGGCCGACTGGTACAACTCCACTTACCTGATGGTGTGGGGCTCAAACGTGCCGCAGACGCGCACCCCAGACGCCCACTTCTACACCGAGGTGCGCTACAAGGGCACAAAGACGGTGGCGGTATCAAGCGACTTCGGCGAGATGGTCAAATTCGGCGACATCTGGCTGGCCCCCAAACAGGGCACCGATGCCGCGCTGGCGCTGGCGATGGGCCACGTCATCCTGTCCGAATTCCACGTCAAGAATCGCAGCGAATACTTCGACAGCTACTGCCGCCAGTACAACGACATGCCGATGCTGGTGATGCTGAAGGAGCACGAAGGCACGCTGATTGCCGACCGCTACCTGCGCGCGTCCGACCTCAGCGGCAACCTCGGCCAGGACAACAATCCCGAGTGGAAGACGGTGCTGGTCGACGAAAACACCGGCTATCTGGTGGCGCCCAACGGTTCGATCGGTTTCCGCTGGGGGCAATCCGGCGCATGGAACCTTGAAATGCGCGACAGCTATTCGAGCAAGGACGTGAAGCCGCAACTGACGCTTTTGGGTAGCCACGACGAAGTCGCCGAGGTGTCGCTGCCCTACTTCGGCGGCGACCACAACGAACTGCTGGCCCGCAACCTGCCGGTCAAGGTGATCAGCGTCGGTGGCAAGGACGTGCGCGTCGCCACGGTCTACGACCTGACGCTCGCCAACTACGGCGTCGACCGCGGCCTTGGCGGGCCGAACATTCCCACCAGCTACGACGACGACGTGCCCTACACCCCGGCCTGGGCCGAGAAGCATTGCGGAGTGCCGCGCGCCGACATCATCACAGTGGCGCGCGAGTTCGCCGACAACGCCGACAAGACCCACGGCAAGTCTATGGTCATCCTCGGCGCGGCCTTGAACCACTGGTACCACAACGACATGATCTACCGCGGCATCATCAACCTGTTGACGATGTGCGGCTGCATCGGCCAGTCGGGCGGTGGCTGGGCGCACTACGTCGGCCAGGAAAAACTGCGGCCGCAAACCGGCTGGGCGCCGCTGGCCTTCGGCCTCGACTGGCATCGTCCGCCACGCCAGATGAACTCCACCTCCTACTTCTACGCGCACACCAGCCAGTGGCGGCATGAGAAGCTGGCGGCGTCCGAGATCCTGTCGCCCACCGCAAACAAGGATCTGGGCGACTACCGGCTGATCGACTTCAATGTGCGTGCAGAGCGCATGGGCTGGCTGCCGTCCGCGCCGCAACTGGACGTCAATCCGCTGGAGATCACCAAGGCCGCCGATGCGGCCGGCATCGACCCGGTCAAGTACGCGGTCGAGCAGATCCAGAGCGGCGCAATCAAGTTTGCCTGTGAAGACCCGGACAATCCGAAGAACTTCCCGCGCAACATGTTCGTGTGGCGCTCGAACCTCCTGGGCTCCTCCGGCAAGGGCCACGAGTATTTCCTCAAGGACCTGCTCGGCACCCAGAACGCGGTGCTGGGGCCGGACCTCGGCGAACTCGGCGAAGCCAAGCCGAAGGAAGTGGTGTGGCATGACAAGGGCGCCGAAGGCAAGCTGGATCTGCTGGTGACGCTCGATTTCCGCATGTCGACCACCTGCCTGTATTCCGACATCGTGCTGCCGTCGTCCACCTGGTACGAGAAGGACGACCTCAACACCTCGGACATGCACCCCTTCATCCATCCGTTGAGTGAAGCCGTGCAGCCGCTGTGGGAGTCGAAGTCGGACTGGGATATCTACAAGACCATCGCGAAGAAATTCTCCGAAATCGCTGCCGTCCATCTGGGCACGCAGAAAGATCTGGTGCTGACGCCGCTGATGCACGACACCCCGTCCGAGCTCGGTCAGAGCATGGCGGTGCGCGACTGGAAGAAAGGCGAAGTCGATCCCATCCCGGGCAAGACCATGCCGGCGATGACGGTGGTGACGCGCGATTACGGCGACACCTACAAGAAGTTCACCGCCTTGGGCCCGCTGATGACCAAGATCGGCAACGGCGGCAAGGGCATTTCCTGGAACACTGAAGACGAAGTGCGGCAGCTGGCCCAACTCAACTACACGGTCACCGAGGACGGCGTCGCCAAGGGCCTGCCGAAGATCAACTCGGCCATCGACGCCTGCGAGGTCATCCTGATGCTGGCGCCGGAAACCAACGGCCAGGTAGCGGTGAAAGCCTGGGAGGCACTGTCGAAAATCACCGGCCGCGACCATACCCATCTGGCGCTGCCGCGCGAAGACGACAAGATCCGTTTCCGCGATGTGGTGGCGCAGCCGAGGAAGATCATTTCCTCGCCGACCTGGTCGGGTCTGGAATCCGAGCATGTGTCGTACAACGCCGGCTACACCAACGTCCATGAGCTGATCCCATGGCGCACCCTGACCGGCCGCCAGCAGTTCTACCAGGATCACCAGTGGATGCTGGATTTCGGCGAGGGCCTGTGCGTCTACAAGCCGCCGGTCGACACCAAGACCATCGAACCGCTGCTGGGCAAGAAGCCGAACGGCCAACACGAGCTGGTGTTGAACTGGATCACCCCGCACCAGAAGTGGGGCATCCACAGCACCTACACCGACAACCTGCATATGCTGACGCTGTCGCGCGGCGGCCCCCACGTATGGGTGTCCGAGATCGAGGCCAAGCAGGCCGGGCTGGTGGACAACGACTGGGTCGAGGTGTTCAACGTCAACGGCACGCTGACGGCACGCGTCGTGGTCAGCCAGCGCGTGCCCAAGGGCATGTGCCTGATGTACCACGCGCAGGAAAAGATCATCAACG
>JBPPMF010000064.1:0-4709 GCA_051305915.1 Thiobacillus sp.
CGGCATCGTCGGGGTGAAGGAAGCCACCGGCAGCATGGAGCGCGCAGCAGGTCGGCTGCGCCGTGCGCCGAAGGATTTTGCGCTGTATAGCGGCGACGACGCTTCGGCGATGCCCTTCATGCTGCTGGGCGGACATGGCGTGATTTCGGTTACCGCCAACGTGGCGCCGAAACTGATGCACGAGATGTGCGTGGCGGCGTTTGCCGGAAACCTGCCGCGTGCGCGCGAACTCAACAATCTGCTGCTGCCGCTGCACAGCAAGCTGTTTGTCGAAGCCAACCCGATTCCGGTCAAGTGGGCCTGTGTCGAGCTGGGTTTGATCCCCGCCGGCATGCGGCTGCCGCTGACCCCGTTGTCTGCCGGTCTGCATGACACTGTGCGTGATGCTTTGCGTCACGCCAAATTGATTTGACGTGACGCAAAGCGCCATGTCGTTTGATCTGGTGCGCGATGCGTCTGCCGGTTTGCTGCAAGCCTTCATTTAGGACATTTTAAATGCGTTTATTGCCCCTGTTTTTGATGCTTACCCTGGCCATGTCGGGTTGCGGCATGATCGAATCCAAGAAGATCGATTACAAATCGGCCGGCAAACTGCCGACGCTGGAAGTGCCGCCCGACCTGGTCGCACCGTCCGCTGACAACCGTTACGCGATTCCCGATACGCAGGGCAGCGGCACCGCCACGATGTCGACCTATGCGCAGGAACGCACGGCCGCGCCGAGCGGCACGCAAACCCTGCTGCCCACACTGGATGCGGTGCGCATCGAGCGTGCTGGCACCCAACGCTGGCTGGTGGTGAAGGCAACGCCGCAGCAGGTGTGGCCGCTGATCAAGGATTTCTGGCAGGAGACCGGTTTCCTGATCAATATGGAATCGCCCGAAACCGGGGTGATCGAAACCGAGTGGGCGGAGAACCGCGCCAAGATTCCGCAGGATGTGATTCGCCGCACCCTCGGCAAAGTCCTCGATGGCCTTTATTCCACGTCCGAGCGTGACAAATTCCGTACCCGTATCGAAGCGGGCAAGGATGGCACCGAGATTTACGTCAGCCACCGCGGCATGATGGAAGTCTACGATTCCGCGAGCAAAGACAGGACGGTGTGGCAGCCGCGTCCGGCTGACCCCGAACTCGAGGCCGAAATGTTGCGTCGCCTGATGGTTCGATTTGGCGTGGAAGAAAGTCGCGCCGAGAGCCTGCTGGCCAAACAGCAGACGCCGGAGCAGGCGCGTATCGTCCGCGATGCCAGCGCCACGGTGCTGGAAATGGACGAAAACTTCGATCGCGCTTGGCGCCGGGTCGGCCTTGCGCTCGATCGCATCGGCTTTGCGGTGGAAGATCGAGACCGCACCAAGGGGGTGTATTTCGTGCGCTATATTGATCCCGAGATCGATAATGCCGGCAAACGCGACACGGGGATGCTGGCCAAGATGGCTTTCTGGCGCAGCAAAAAGGAGCAGACTTCGCCGCAGTTGCAGATTGTGGTGAACGATGCCGGCCAGAAGAGCCGGGTCAGTGTCAGCGGTACCGACGGCAAAGCCGCCGATGCCAATACGCAGACCCGCATCATCAATCTGCTGCACAAAGAATTGAAGTAATGCGGGAACCCGCCTGATGCGATTTGCCATTCTCGGCAGCGGCAGCGAGGGCAACGGCCTGGTGGTCGAGGCTGGGGCAACCCGGGTGCTGATGGACTGCGGCTTCGGCCTGGCCGACAGTGTGGCGCGGCTGGCGCGCCTGGGATTGCAGGTTTCCGACCTGGCCGGCATTGTTGTGACCCACGAGCACAGCGACCATATCGGCGGGGTGGGGCGGCTGGCGCGCAAGCACAAACTGCCGGTGTGGCTTACCGCCGGCACGTTGGCGATGGCGCAGGATCTCGGCGGGGTGGCGCTGCAGGTGATCGACAGCCATGCCGCCTTTGCGGTGGACGGACTGGAAATCCAGCCCTATCCGGTGCCGCACGATGCGCGCGAACCGGTGCAATATGTGTTCGGCGACGGCGATCGCCGCCTCGGGGTACTGACCGATACCGGCTGCAGCACGCCGCACATCGAGGCCATGCTGGCCGGCGTCGATGCGCTGGTGCTGGAATGCAACCACGATGCGACGATGCTGGAAAACGGACCCTATCCGGTCAGCCTCAAGCGCCGGGTCAGCGGCCGTTTCGGCCACCTGGAGAACAGTCAGTCGGCGGCCTTGCTGGACACCCTGAAACATGAAAAATTGCAGTGCGTGATGGCGGCGCACGTCTCCAAAAAGAACAACACCTCCGGGCTGGCGCAGCGTGCGCTGGCTCAGGTGCTGAACTGCGCGGACGACGACGTGCGCGTGGCCTGCCAGACGGCGGGCTTTGACTGGATCCGGATTTAGCCGGCCAGGCGTTTCATCGAACCTTAATCGAACCAGAGATTTCACTGGACAGACTTTGACGACTTTTGCTGAGCTCGGGCTTTCCCCCAACATCCTGCGTGCCCTCGACGACATGGGCTACGCGACACCGACGCCGATCCAGGAGCAGGTGATTCCGCTGGCGCTGCAGGGCGGCGACATCCTCGGTGCGGCACAGACCGGTACCGGCAAGACGGCGGCGTTCGCGCTGCCGCTGATTCAGCGCCTGCTGCCGTTTGCCAACACCGGCACCTCGCCGGCCAAGCATCCGATCCGCGCGCTGATTCTCACCCCCACGCGCGAACTGGCGATTCAGGTCGAGGAAAGCGTGAAGGCCTACACCAAACATGTGCCGCTGCGTTCGCTGGTGGTGTATGGCGGCGTCAACATCAACACCCAGATCCCGATCCTGAAAACCGGCGTCGAAATCCTGGTGGCGACGCCCGGCCGCCTGCTCGACCATGTGCAGAACAAGACGCTGATGCTGAATCAGGTCAACACGCTGGTGCTGGATGAGGCTGATCGCATGCTGGACATGGGCTTTATGCCCGATCTCAAGCGCATCGTCGCGCTGCTGCCGGCGCAGCGGGTGAACATGATGTTCTCGGCCACTTTTCCGGAAGAAATCCGCAAACTGGCCGACAGCATCCTCAACAATCCGACCTTCATCGAAGTGGCGCGCAACGAAACCGCGGTGACGGTGACTCAGGTGATGCACCCGGTGCACCACGAGCGCAAGCGGCAACTGCTCGCGCATCTGATCAAGAGCCGCGACCTGCGGCAGGTGCTGGTATTCACCGGCACCAAGCTGGGCTGTAACCGGCTCGCCAACGAACTCAACAAGGCCGGCATTCATGCCGACGCCATTCACGGCGACAAGAGCCAGCAGGAACGCATGAAGGCGCTCGAAGCCTTCAAGGCGGGCACCATGCGCGTGCTGGTCGCCACCGACGTCGCCGCGCGTGGCATCGACATCGAGGCGCTGCCCTACGTGGTCAATTACGATCTGCCGCACAACGCCGAGGATTACGTGCACCGTATCGGCCGCACCGGCCGCGCGGGTGCCCTGGGAGAGGCGATTTCGCTGGTGAGCGAATCGGAGACACGCTACCTCAAGGACATCGAGAAACTCATCGGCAGCCCGCTAGAACCGGTGATCGTTCCCGGCTTCGAACCGGGTGCGGCCGACGTGCCTGCCTACCAGTCGCGCCCGCCGCGGGCTGAACGGCATGTCGAACGTTCCGTTGAGCCGTCTTTGGTCGAACGTCCTTCAGTCGAGCGCCCTTCGGTTGAGCGTTCGGTCGAACGCCCTTCAGTCGAGCGGCCGGTTGAACAGCGCGCGGCGCGTGCCAAATCGCCCGCGCCGCGCGATACGCTGTTCGACGCCCCCTATGAAGCGGCCGCCGCGCCACGCGCCGACAGCCCGCCGGCCAGGACGCGTCCGGGCTCCCAAAGGCAGGTGGCTGCGCTGTTCCGCAGCCCGGTTAAACCCGACGACGCCGCTGGCCAGTGAACTGGGAAATCCTGCTGCTGGTTGTGTTTGGGGCGGCCGCCTGGTACTGGTATGCCGGCATGCAGGTGCGGGAGCAGGCGATCGCTGTGGGTCGCCGCGCCTGCGTCGATGCCGGGCTGCAATTTCTCGATGAGAGCGTGGCGCTGAGCCGAACCCGCTTTGCGCGCAATAGCCAGGGCCAACTGCAGTTTCTGCGCGATTACCGCTTTGAGTTTTCAGACACCGGTAACAACCGCCGTCCCGGCGTGATTCGAATGCTCGGTGACCGGGTCGAGTGGGTCAGCCTGGACGGCGAGTGGCAGGTGGGTCAGGCTGCCAGCGTCACCCGCCTGCAAGACTGATGGCGTAGCCGACAATGATTAAAATCGTCAAAGCCGAACACATTGGGCAAACCCAATTGCATCTCACGTTTTCAGACGACACGCAGGGCGATTGTAATTTTGCCCCCTGCTTGCCAAGGAAACCATGCTGACTCTGCCCTTACAAAACCCCGAATACTTCAAGGCTTATTTCATCGAACTGGGTGCAGTGTGCTGGAAAAATGGACTGGAGTTCAGCCCCGCAGCCCTGCATCTGGAGTTGCAATCCGCCAGAAAACTCAGCTGAGTGCAGCAAGCCGCATAGCGGTGTGTTTGATCCATCCAAAGCACGATTTCGAGAAAATCGTGTCTGATCCAAATGCTGTTCACTTAACATGAATTTCATTACACTCCCCCGGTACGCGGATCATACCGAGGGCGAACCATGGCGGGGAAAGCTGCGGCACTGACAGGACAGGTTCGTATTTCCGACTATTTGAGCGTGGGA
>JBPPMF010000136.1:0-22350 GCA_051305915.1 Thiobacillus sp.
GTAGAGGAGGGCGCGGCGGTTGGGCGCACGGCGGTGCCCAAACCGGCGGCGGCCGAAACCGCCGCGCCCATTGTCCCGTGGAAAGTCGGCGTGCGCGAAATCAAATTGGCCGACTGGGTGGCGCATTTTACCGATCAGGGCTTTGCCACGCCGCTTGGCGTGACAGCAGAGGGCTTTGGCCTGACCGCGGCGCTGACGGGCGAAGTGGGCGCTACGATCGCCCTTGACGTCGGCCCGGTGAACGCCGCGCTGGGCCCGGTACGGCTACAGTCAGGTGCGCAGCCGGTGGCGGAGTTGCAGCACGCGACGCTGGTCAATGCGGGGATGAATCTGGCGGAAAACCGGCTCGATATCGAGACGCTGGAACTGAATGGCGCCAAAACCACTGTCACGCTGGACAAGCAAAAGAACCTCAACTGGGCCGAAATCCTGCAAAAGGCGCCTGGCGCACCCGCCGCCCCTGCCAAGGCAGAAACTACAACTGCGGCGCCGTTAGACGTTCAACTCGCGCGCCTCAGCCTCAATGGCCTCGAAGTCGATATTGTCGACCAGTCGCCTCCCAAGCCGGTCAGGGTCCATGTCACCAAGGGCTTCGTTACGCTGAAAGACCTCAGCCTGGACCTGAGCAAGGCGGTGCCGCTGGAAACCGGCTTTACGCTCAGGCAGGGCGGCCGCCTCGATGCCAGCGGCACGGTCGTTCCGGGCCAGGCGTCGGGCAGGCTGGACCTCAAGCTGGTGGGGCTGTCGTTGCAGCCGTTTGCCGCCTACGTCAACCAGCTCGCCCGGCTCAACCTGCATTCGGGTACAGCGTCGACGCGAGGCAAGCTGACGTTTGCGCAGGCAAAGTCCGGGATGAGGCTGGATTTCAACGGTGGTTTCGCGGTGGACGATCTGGCTATCACCGAAGAGGAAACCGAGGAAGCTTTTCTCAGCTGGAAGAAATTGTCGTCCGACAGTCTGCAAGTGAAGATCGGCCCTAATCGCATGCACATGAACGAACTGGTGGCGCTGAACCCCTTCGGCAAGGTCATTATTTTCGAGGACAAGTCGATCAACCTGCAACGCATCCTGCGTAGCCCCGCGTCGGGCAAGCCGGCCGCCGAGGCAGCAGCCAAGCCTAAAACCGTCACTCAGCCCGCCGCGTTTCCACTGGCCATCGAACGCCTGCGCATCGTCGGTGCGAATGCGGAATTCGCCGATCTCTCGCTGACGCCGCAATTCGGAACGAGCATGCATGACCTCGGCGGCGTGGTCACCGGGCTGTCGACCGATCCGGCGACCACCGCGCAGGTGGAGCTAGACGGCAAGGTCGACGACTTCGGGTCGGCGCGCATACGCGGCTCGATCCAGCCGTTCCAGGCAACCGATTTCACCGATCTCAAACTGACGTTCCGCAACCTGGAAATGACCAGTCTGACGCCGTATTCGGGCAAGTTCGCCGGGCGCAAGATCGACTCCGGCAAGCTTTCGGTCGACCTCGAATACAAGGTCAAGCAGCGCCAGTTGTCTGGCGAGAACAAGTTCGTGATCAACAAGCTGAAGCTCGGCGAGCGGGTCGATAGCCCCGATGCCTTCAAGCTGCCGCTCGATCTCGCCATCGCTCTGCTGGAAGACAGCAATGGCATCATCGTCCTCGATTTGCCTGTTTCCGGTAGTCTCGACGATCCGCAATTCAGCTATGCCAAGATCATCTGGAAAGCCATCGTCAACGTGTTGACCAGCCTCGTCACGGCGCCCTTCCGCGCGCTGGGAAAACTGCTCGGCATCAGTTCGGAAAAGCTCGAGGCGATGGACTTTGATCCGGGCAGCAGCGCGCTATTGCCGTCCGAGCAGGAGAAACTGAAAACGCTGGCCGAAGCGCTGGCCAAACGCCCTGCGCTGAGCCTGACGCTGGAGCCAGGTTACGATCCGGAGGTGGACCGGCGCGCCTTGCAGGAACGCACCATGCATCGTGAAGCGGCCGTTGTCGCCGGCATCAAGCTCGCGCCTGGCGAAGCGCCCGGCCCGGTCGACGTCAATCACTACAAGATACAGACCTGGCTTGAAGACCGCTACGCGGAAAACGCCGGCAAGGAGGATTACAAGAAGCTGCGTGCAAGCTACAGGGATAAGAATGCGGGTGTGATGGAAAGCGAACTGGTCGAGCGTTTTGCGCGTCGCTTCAAGACCCGCGACGAAGGCCCTGCTTCCGTTTTCCACACCGAGTTGCTGGAGCGGCTGACCCGGCAGACGAAAATCGACGAAGCCGTACTGCTCAAACTCGCTGAGGCACGCGGCCAGGTGATGCGCGATGAATTGCTCAAGCTGGGTCTCGACGAGAACCGTGTCAGCGTCGCCACGCCCGTCCAGCAAACCGCCAAGGATCAACTGGTGGGCAGCAAGATGAGTCTGGGTGTGAGCAAAAGACCGGCGGCGGAAGCCCAGCCAACCGATGTTCCCGCCGCGGCAGCACCGTGAAGCGGGTTTAGCGTGGCCGCTATATACAACCCCATGACTTTGCGTAAACCCTCATGACGTTTCGCCGGCTTCGTATTCTGCTTTTGCTGGGCGTGCTGGCCGCGGCGGCCGGCCTGACCTGGCTTGAACAGACCGTGGTGCGTTCGTGGCGGGCGCCGCTGGAGGTGGTGGTGTCTCCCATCAACGGCGACGGTTCGTCCGAGGCGGCTGCGGCGATTCTTGCGCTTCGGGCAGATGGTTTTGATGACATCAACGCTTTCGTCGAACGCGAGATCGCGCGTTATGGGGTGAGGCAATCGCCGGCCATGCAGGTCACCCTGCTGCCCGAAATCAAGGTGATACCGCCCGTGCCGCCGCGCGACGGCAGCGTGCTGAAAACCGTGCTTTGGACTTTGCAGCTGCGTTGGTGGGTGTACCGGCAGTCGGACGCGTGGCTACCGCAGTTAGGCACGATCAAGCTATTCGTGCTGTATCACGCGCCGCAGGATGGCGTTGCGCTGGCACATTCGCTGGGATTGCAGAAGGGGCTGATTGGTGTAGTGCATGCGTTCGCCGACCCCCTGCAGATGCGGCAGAACAATATTGTCATTGCGCACGAACTGCTGCATACCTTGGGGGCGACTGACAAATACGACGCCCAAGGCAGGCCGGTTTACCCGCAAGGCTATGCCGAGCCCGACCTGCCGCAATTGATGCCGCGCCACGAGGCCGAAATCATGGCGGGCCGGCTGGTGAATGCTGCCGGGCGGGTGGCGATGCCACCCAGCCTGGATCAGTGCGTGATCGGCGCGATGACCGCGCACGAGATCAATCTAGATGAGGGGTTCCGGCGGCGCTTCGCTTCAGGCAATTAGGCTGCGTGGTCGTTCGGGCTTCCGCAGCGAATGCGGATCCCAGCAGATAAAGCCGCGGAACACACTGTCATGCAGGTGGCCGCAACGCAGATTTGGGACGAAACACCGGGATCGTTTCCGGGCGCGCTTCCAGATATGGCCCGCCGATCAGGTCGATGCAGTAGGGCACCGCAGCGAAGATGCCGTCAAGCGTTTCCTTGATCGCCTTGGGCTGTCCCGGCAGGTTGAGAATCAAACTGCTGCCCCGCGTCACGCCGACCTGGCGCGACAGGATCGCGGTTGGCACATATTTCAGCGACACCGCGCGCATCTGTTCGCCAAAGCCGGGCAGCACCTTGTGCGCCACTGCCAGCGTGGCCTCCGGCGTGACGTCACGTGGAGCCGGGCCGGTGCCGCCGGTGGTGAGAATGAGTGAGCAGCGCTCGACGTCGGCCAGTTCGACCAACGTGGCTTCGATAGTGGCCTGCTCGTCGGGAATCAGGCGGCTGATGAATTCCGCCGGGTTCGCCAGCGTTTCGCCGAACCACGCTTGCAGTGCGGGCAGGCCCTTGTCTTCGTAGATGCCGCTGCTGGCCCGGTCGCTGATGGAAACCAGGCCGATGCGGACTGAATCGTGGGTCATGTGGTCATAAAAGAGGGTTGTGCGAATGCCTGAATTTATCAGAATGCAGAACGAGTGGATAAAGGAGGACAGGATGAAACTGATCAAGATGCTACTGGCGGCAAGCTGTATGTGGGCAACGACGGTGCTGGCCGATCCGCCATCGGGCTATCCGTTCGTCGGGTTTGATGCCGGTCTCAAAGCCGCGCGCGCAGACGGCAAACCCATCTTCCTGTACTTCGGGCGCTACGGTTGTGCGTGGTGCGATCACACCAACAAGAAGACTTTTTCCGACGCCGGACTGAAAAAACTGTACAGCGAAAACTACGCATTGGTGTATGTCGACGCCGAGTCTGGCAAACGCCTGACGCTACCATCCGGCGAACGCATCACCGAGGCCGAACTGGGCGCGCGGCTGCAGGCCTTTGCCACGCCGCTGTTCGTCTACATGACGCCGCAAGGCGACAAGATCATGCAGATTCCCGGCTTCAAGACGGTGCAGGATTTCCGGGATTACGACCGCTACGTGCGTGGCGGCCACTACAAGCAGAAAACCCTGCTCCAATTCCTGGGCGGCAAGTCGTGAGACTAGCCGCGCTGCTGCTGGCCGTGCTGGCATGGCCGGCGCAGGCCGGGTGGGAATGGAGCGAGCCCCTCACCGTCAATTCAGTGCAGGGTGCGGCTATCTTCCCGCATCTGGAATCGGCCAACCGCCGCGGCGTGGCGGTGTCGGGCGACACCGTGGGCGTGGTGTGGGAAGACAATCGCGACGGTAGTCCTCAGTGTTATCTGGCGTTGAAGCCTACTGATGAAGTTTTCCAGCCGGAGATCCAACTGAGCCGGGCCGACTGCTACGAACCGGCGGTGGTTGGCTTGGGCGCGGGGCGCTTCGTGGCGGCCTGGGAAGAAGCCGGCAAGGTGCATGCGCGGCTACTGCCCGATGGCACGCCGCTGAAACTGAGCGACGCCGAGGCCGCGCAGGTGACGCTGGCAGTGGGGTCGGACACGATCTATGCCGCGTGGGCCGAGCAGGCAGGGCGGTTCCGCCGCATTGTGGTCGCGCAGTTGGCGGTGAACGCCAATGCACTCAGCATGAAGACGGCGCAAGCGGTCGAAGCGGGCGTTCCCGTTGACGAACAGGGCTGGCCTGCGCTGGCAGTTGCCGGCGACGGCAGCGTGACGGTAGCGTGGGAAGACCGCCGTGAGCGCCACACCGTGCCGATGGTGAGCCACAGTCGCGATGGCAGCAGTTTTGCGCCGCCCGCCCGCCTGACCGACCACAGGAGCGGCAGTGTCGATGGACTCGGGGCTGGCACCGGTGCGATGCGCCCCACGCTTGCGGCCTGGGGCGAGCGCGGCGTGGTCGCCGTCTGGCTCGACAAACGCGATTTCCTTTCGGGGTATGACGTCTATGCGGCGTTCGACAGCGGCACCCGTCGTTTCGGCAAGAACGTCCAGGTGCAGGACAACTTCGGCGACAACATGGCGCAATGGCACGCGCTGGTTGTCGCTGATGCCGGTGGGCGACTGGTGGCGCTGTGGGACGACGCTCGCGACGGCACGCCGGACGTGTGGTTGTCCGAGTGGGACGACGAGGCTTTTGGCGATGACGTGGCGGTGCCGGGAGCAGCCGGACCAGGCGCGCAGTCCGACCCGGTGGCGACGCTGGACGTAGCCGGGGTGCTGCATGTGGTGTGGCTCGATCGCGACGAGGCGGCCGGCACGCGTGTCCGCTATGCGCGCTCCGTGCGGCGGTGAAGGGGGTTTTTATCCGCGAAGGACGCGAAGAAACGCGAAGAAAGTCTGAAACAGCACCTGATCGTAATGGAGCAGATTGCTGATTCTCCACGACCTTGTTGTCTTGGTTTTCTTCGCGTAGTTCGCGGATCAAGGTTCTTCTATATCCAGCCGCGCCGCCTCAATCGCCGGTACAACACGACGACTGCCGCGCCGGTCGCGAGCAGCAGCGCCGGGTAGGCCCACGGCCACTTCAGCTCTGGCATGATCTCGAAGTTCATGCCATACAGGCTGAACACCACCGTGGGCAGCGCCAGCAGCGCGCCCCAGCCGGCCAATTTCTGCACTGATTCGTTCTGTTTCACCGACAGCGTGGCGAGATGGAACTGCATCGCGTCGGACGTTGAAATGCGCAGGCGGTCGATGGCTACCGACACGCGCACGGCATGGTCGTGAATATCCCGGTAATAGGCTTTGAGTTCCTTGGTGGACAGCGCGGGGTGCAGGCGGATCAGGTCCTGGGTGATGTCCTGCATTGGCTCGGTGACGTCGCGCAGTACGGTCAGGTCGCGTTTCATGGCGTACAGCCGTTCGAGGGTGTCTCGTCCCTGCTTCGCTTCACGCATCAACTGGCTTTCGAGTGACTGAAAGCGATCCTGCATGCTCTCGATCACCGGTCGGAACTGGTCGACGATGAGGTCGAGCACCAGGTAAAGCGCATACGGCGTTCCCACCTTGATGCCGCCGGGGCGGCGCTGCAGGCGGTCGACTACGCGCGTGTAGGCGCTGCCGCTGTCGTGGCGAATGGCGACGACGAAATTGCTGCCGACAAACAAGTGCGTCTCGCCGGATTCCAGTCTCGATTCCCACATCTGCACGGTGCGTGTGGCAATGAATACGTGTCCTTCGTATTCCTCAAGCTTGGGACGCTGGTGGGTGGAAATCGCATCCTCCAGCGCCAGTGCATGCAGGCCGAGTTCGTCGCCCAGACGCGCGATGGTCTGGCTGTCGGGCGATTTGAGTTCGACCCAGATGAAGCGGTCCGGCTGATCGACATGGTTGCTGATGTCGTCAAAATCGATCGCTTCAGTCTTGGCGTCCTGGAAGAGCAGGCAGTCGATGATGTCCTCCGGCAGCTATCGTGAAGTGTGTGAATTCCGGTTCAGCAATTACCAGGTTCGACCTCGCCGCCTGCTCTTTATGGCGAGGCCGGGATCCTCAGAATGGCAGATCGAGGTCGGGTGCGGCTTCACGAATGACGCGGCGGAAATCGGCCTGGATCCGTTCCAGCGCTTCCGCGTTGTCTGCTTCGAAGCGCAGCACAATCACCGGCGTGGTGTTCGATGGCCGTGCCAGACCGAAGCCGTCGGTATATTCGACCCGCAAACCATCCAGCGTGATGACTTCCTGCGCGTCCGGGAAACGCGCGGTTTTCTGCAAGGTGTTCATCAGGGTGTAATGCGCGCCTTCGGCCATCTTGATGTTGAGTTCGGGCGTGTTCACCGAGTCGGGCAGGCCGTGCAGGGTGGCGTTGATATCGGCCTGTTTGCTCAAATATTCAAGCAGGCGCGCGCCGGCATACAGGCCGTCGTCGAAGCCGAACCAGCGTTCCTTGAAGAACACGTGGCCGGACATTTCGCCCGCCAGCAGCGCGCCGGTTTCCTTCATCTTGGCCTTGATGAAGCTGTGGCCGGTCTTCCACAGTAGCGGGCGGCCGCCGCGTTCGCGGATCCAGCTGAACAGGTTGCGGGTGGATTTCACGTCGAAAATGATTTCGGCGCCGGGGTTGCGCGAGAGCACGTCGTCGGCAAACAGCATCAGCTGGCGGTCGGGGAAAATGATGCTGCCGTCCTTGGTGACCACGCCCAATCGATCGCCGTCGCCGTCGAAGGCGAGGCCGATTTCGGCGTCGCTGGTTTTCAGCGCGGCGATCAGGTCCTGCAGGTTTGCCGGCTGCGAGGGATCGGGATGGTGGTTGGGGAAGTTGCCGTCGACTTCGCAGAACAGTTCTTCCACCTGGCAGCCCATATCGCGATAGAGCTTGGGTGCGAAGGCGCCGGGCACGCCGTTGCCGCAGTCGATGATGATTTTCATCGGGCGCGCGAGTTTGACGTCGGACACGATGCGCGTGAGGTATTCGCCGGCGACGTCGTGCTCGCGGTAGCTGCCTTCTCCGTGAGCCAGGTCGTTGTTGACCAGACGCTCGCGCAATTTCTGGATGGTGTCGCCCGACAGGGTTTCGCCGCCGAGCACCATTTTCAGGCCGTTGTAGTCGGGGGGGTTGTGGCTGCCCGTCACCATCACCGCGCTGTTCGTATTCAACTGGTAGGCAGCGAAATACGTCATCGGCGTGGCAACCATGCCGAGGTCGACGACCCCAATGCCGGCCTTCTGGATGCCGCGCGCAAGCGCGGCGGCCATGTCTGGCCCTGACAGGCGTCCGTCGCGTCCGATGCAGATGTCGGTCTGGCCGCGCGCCACGGCTTCGGAGCCGATGGCGTGGCCGATGGCCTCGACAATCTCTGGTGTGAAAGTCTTGCCGACGATGCCACGAATGTCGTAGGCCTTGAAAATTTCCTTGGGGTATTCCACGGTGCACTCCCTGATTGGTGTTGCGCTGATTCTACCTGTGACTGTCGAAATGCTGCATCAGGCGCCGCGGCAGCCAGTCGAGATTGCCGGGGAAAGGGCCGCTCGGAAAGGCGACGTGGCCGCCGCTATCTGGCTGCTCGAGCGTGACTGCAGGCGATATGTCGGCCGCAGTCGGCAACGCCCACGTTGGCAGGAAGGGATCGTTTTTCGCGTTGATGACCAGGGTGGGCACGGCGATGGCTCCCAGCAGCGGCTTGGACGACACTCTGAGCCAGTAGTCTTCGGCATCGCGAAAGCCATGCAGCCGTGCCGTGACCAAGGTGTCGAATTCGCGGAAGGTGGTGGCGGTGGCAATCGCCTCCGCATCCAGTACACCGGGAAAACGCGCGGCCTTGCGTAGCGCTTTGGCTTTCAAAGTGACCAGAAAGCGCGCGGTGTAGACGCGGCGATTGAAGCCGCGGTCGAGCGTGTGGCTGGCTGCCGTCAGATCGAGCGGCGCGGAGATGCCGGCGGCACGCTCGACCAGCGCGTGTGCCGCCTCGCCCCGCTCACCCAGCCATTTCAGCAGCGCGTTGCCACCGAGTGAGACGCCGACGGCGTAAACCGGCGCATCGGCGTGTTGTGATTTGACGTGACGCAGGATATCTTCGATGTCTTCGCTGTCGCCGGCGAAATAGGCGCGCGGCAGCCGGTTGTCCTCGCCTGAGCAGCCGCGAAAATGCGCCACCACCCCATGCCAGCCACGCGCCTGAACCATTGCCATGAGAGCACGGGCGTAGGGACTGTCGGCGCTGCCTTCCAGGCCGTGGAACAGCACCACTACGGGCGCCTCGGGTGGGCCATCGATCCAGTCGAAATCGAGAAAATCGCCATCCGCCAGTTCCAGCCGCTCGCGCCGGTATTCGACCGGCGCAACGCGGATGAACAGGCTGCTGTAGATGGTCTGCAGATGTCCGCCGGGGAGCCAGGCGGGCGCGCGATAAGAGGGAATTTTCGGGGATTGCATGGCGCCGAGTTTGGCTAAGCGCGACTTGCGCCCTTCGCCTTAATGCAGTACGACCGGAGGGGTGCGCGCAGGCGGTGTGCCACCAACCTGGAGCGGCGAAGCATGGTGCAGCACCATGCGCCAGCCAGCGTCCTCCTTGCGATACACGTTGGTCGCCAGAATCGGCGGGCGCGGCGTGGTTTCCTGGCCGATGATCAGATATTCGCGCACGATGCGGATGACCTGAGTGGCTTCGCGTATTTCATGCACGGTTTCCACCTGGACACGAAACTGCCCCGCGGCCTCGAACATGCTGCGCCAACCCGCCGCTACCGCGACGTATCCGTTGAGCGGAGCGGACAGCGGGTGGATGCAGATGATGCTGTCAGCGTTGGCCCAGACCGCCATCATGGCGTCGAGCGAACGCGCTTCAAAGGCAGCGTAGAAGGCCGATTCGGCGGTTTCTGGTGTGGAAAAGGGCATGGCGTGGGTAGCCCGTAAACCGGGTCTGGCTGGCGGCAGTATGTTGATGGTCTGACCGCCGTTGCAGGGCCTGCCTTCAAAATCCAGCCCGAACAGAGGCTGGATTGCGGGCAAGGCCAAGGTCGCGGAAAACGGCGGGTTGGGCGAGGGTGCCGGTTGTGATTATTCAAGCAGGGCCACCCCTAACCGGCGCGACGCTCCAGCCCGTCGTCGACGTCACCAGAAAAATGGGCGGCGTTTACTCGGCGATATTCGCCAGCAGAGCCTTTTCTTCCTCGACAAATTTCTTCAGCAAGGGTGCAAAGACCGGGGTGGCCATCTGCGCCATGAACTCGGTGTTGGGTTTGGCGATATAAATCTTGCCGTCGGTGCCTTCAAACACGCTTATGCGGCAGGGCGCGAAAGGCATGGCTTTCTGTTCGGCCTGGGTTTTCAGCAGGTTCTCGGCAAGATCCTGCTTGCACATCGGCAGCACGGTGAAAGGCTTGGCGTTCTTCTGTCCGGCCTTGATCATGGCTTCCTGCATATCAACAATCTGGCCCACCTGCCAGCCCCGTTTCTTGGCGGCATCCTGCAGAGCAGCCACGGTTTCCTTGAAGCCAAGGCGGCTTTGTGCTTCCGTCATCATGGCCGCCATCATTTTGGCCTGGGCTTCCTGCATTTGCTGGATCTGGGCCTGCTGGTCCTGGGGACCGGCGGCATGGCCGGGGCCGGCCATCAGGGTGGCAAGGGCAACAACTGGAATAAAACGCTTCATGGGTTTCTCCTTGGGGTTGGGGGCTATTCAGTGATGACTGCCACTGGGTTTGCCTTTCAGGCGGTACAGCGTGCCGCAATAGGGGCAAAGCGCATCGCCGCGGGACTCGATCGGCAGATAGACGCGCGGGTGGGCATTCCAGTCCGCGTGTTGCGGCATAGGACAGTGCAGGGGCAGGTCATGTTCGGTGACTTCAATGACCCGTTGCGTATTGTTTTGCCGCTCGCTCATGCCATTCTCGCTTATTTGACTGGGGTGAGCCAGTCGATGTGTGCGGCGGTACGACCGTGCACGCAGTCGAAATACATCGCCTGCAGCCTGGTCGTGAGGGGGCCGCGCGTGCCTTCGCCAATGGTCCGGTTGTCGAGTTCGCGAATCGGCGTGACTTCGGCGGCGGTGCCGGTGAAGAAGGCTTCGTCTGCGCTATACACTTCATCGCGCGTGATGCGCTTTTCAACCAGTTGCAGGCCGATTTCGTCAGCCAGTTGAATAATGGTGTCGCGGGTGATGCCTTCCAGCGCGCTGGTGAGGTCGGGCGTGTAGAGCTTGCCGTTGCGGATGATGAAGACGTTCTCGCCCGAACCTTCGGCAACGAAACCGTCGACGTCCAGCAGCAGCGCCTCGTCGTAGCCATCCATCTCGGCCTCCCTGTGCGCAAGGATGGAGTTCATGTAGTTGCCGTTGGCCTTGGCCTTGCACATGGTGATGTTCACATGATGGCGCGAGAACGAACTGGTTTTGACGCGGATGCCGTTGTCCAGGGCTTCCTGTCCCAGATATGCACCCCACGGCCAGGCGGCGACGATGACGTGCACCGACAGATTCTTCGCCGAGATGCCCATGGCTTCGGAACCGTAAAATGCCATCGGGCGCAGGTAGCCGGATTCGAGCTGGTTTTCGCGCACCACGGTGCGCTGCGCTTCGGAAATCGTGTCCTTGTCGAACGGCAGTTTCATGCCGAGGATGTGGGCGGAGCGGAACAGCCGGTCGGTGTGCTCCTTGAGGCGGAAAATCGCCGTGCCCTGTTCGGCCTTGTATGCGCGCACGCCCTCGAAGACGCCCATGCCGTAGTGCAGGGTGTGGGTGAGGACGTGGGTGGTGGCGTCGCGCCAAGGAACGAGTTTGCCGTCGTACCAGATGACGCCATCGCGGTCGGCCATGGACATGGTGAAAGTCTCTTAACGAATGTAAAAAACAAATTTTACCGGAATCCGGGCACTGGGATGCGCGCAATGGCACTCAAGTTCACGATAGATCAATGCGCCGTATCAACTGGCTTTATGGCACGATTCGGCTAGGAGGGAGGCTGCGTATGCAATGGAAATGGATGATCTTGGCGCTGGTGCTTACGCCGCTGGCTAGCCATGCCGGTCCGGCACGTTTCGATTATTACCTGCTGGCCCTGAGTGTGGCGCCGGCCTTCTGTGAGGACGATCCGCGGCGCAAGCAGAAATTTGCGCAATGTCAGCGTCTGTCCGAATCGTCGTTCAAAGCGATGCCGCTGACGCTGCACGGGCTGTGGCCGAATCGCGCCAACCGCAAGCATCCTGCGTATTGCCGGGGCGATACGGCCGCATCGTTTTGCAAGTTACCCGCGGTCAGATTGCCGGTGGAAACGCGTGCGCGGCTGGGTCAGGTGATGCCGGCCACTGCGGATTGCCTGGATCGTTACCAGTGGGCCAAGCACGGCAGCTGCTCGGGCTTGAGCGAGGCGGATTATTTTGCTGTTTCGGCCGCGTTGACTGAGCGGGTGAACCGCGCGCTGGGCAAGGAAATCGCCCGCCACCAAGGGCGGGAGGTCAGCCTGACTTCCCTGCGCGAGGTGCTGGCCAAGGCCGATCCGGCGCTGAAGGACGCGGTTACCTTCGACTGCCAGACGCCACGTACGCCCACGCCGGCCAAGCGGCGACCGATGCTGCGCGAGGTGCGGATCCATTTCGAACGCAATCCCGCCACCGGCGCGCCAGGGCGCCCGCTGCCTTATACACGGGCGGGCGTGAAACATTACAACTCAGGGTGCCCGCAGGGCATGGCTTATGTCGATACGCCGCTGGATTAATGTCGCCTGGCTGCTGGCGGGCACATCGCTGGCGCATGCCGACGCCTGCCATGACGCGCTTGCCGCCTTCGATTATGCGCATGCCGGCCAATTGGCACAGGCACGTTTCGTGGACGCACCTGTTGACGTGATGGCGCATATGTGTGCCGCCCGTGCCGCCTATGAAACCGGGCATTTTGGCGTTGCGCTGCTGCATTTGCGTGCGGTTGAGGCCCAGCGCCCGCAGGCGGAAGCGCGCACCTATGCTTACAACTGGCTGACGGTGACCTTGCGCAAGCTGGGGCGCGAACGCGAGGCGATGCAATATGGTCAAGCTGCGCTGGCTGCGGCGCGGCGTGAGGCCAGCCAGCAGAATCTGGCGACTGCGCTGCACAACCTGGCCGGATTGGCCTATACGCAGGGAAATACTGCGCTGGCGATGGCGCTTTACCAGGAATCCATTCCGCTCAATCCCGACTTGTCCGAGCGTTCGGCCAGTCTCAACAATCTGGGTTTGATTCTGCAGGCGCAGGGCGACCCATCGGGGGCCGAAAAGTGGTTGCAGGAAGCCATTGCGCTGAACCGCGCGCATGATCACTTTCATCATCTGGGCAAGCATTTGATGAATCTGGGCAACCTGTATCGCGAAGCCAAAAAATTTGATGATGCCCAGGCTTTGCTGGATGAGGGCGCGTTGCTGATCGAGCGAGCGGATGATCTCTACTGGCAGGCGGTGGCGGCGCGCTACCGCGGCTGGCTGGCGCGCGATCGCGGCGACTGGGCGCAGGCTGGCCGCTGGCTGGCGCTGGCGGCGCGCACCTATGACGCGGCAGGGGCCACGGCTGATGGCGACGCGACGCGTGAGGAATTGGCGCGTCTATGACTTACGGCGTATTGATGCGCACGAATTCTGGAAAGTAATCTGCCCGCACGATATAGGTGCCATGCAGGAAGCACGCACAATGCCTTCGGTCGCTAAATGGGTTCGTGCAGGCAGGCATTGGCGTCGGTATCGGGTGGGGTGAGCGTCACCTCGCCATTGTCGCATTGCAAACGCTTACATGTAGGCCTTGGTTTCCTCGCCCGGATTGGGCAGGCCGGCGATCCGCCATGCCTCGCGCGGGTTGGGAAACAGGCGCTGCAAGCAATCGGGACGCTGTCCGGCGAGATGGCAGACATGGCTCAACGCCGTTACCGAGCTGTGTTTGGAAAACGCGCCCCGCAAGGTCCACAACAGACTGATCTGCAATTCATTGAGTGAGCCCAGGCCGTCATTCTGGGCAATGCGGGCCAGCCAGGCTTTCACTCCTGCTTCATCGCGCAGGCTTGTATCCGTGTGCTGGGGGGGGATGGGAGCCCTGTATTCAGATATGTTCGAGCCGGGCCACCAGTTTGCGCACTGGTGTCGGCAGTGCGGCATCGAGCGCATCGGCCGGAGACAGCCAGACCTGGCCGGGTAGCGTGGTCAAGCGGGGCACCAGCTGCATCTGGACAGGCAGGATATGCAGCTTGAAATGGGTGAAGCTGTGGCTGAACGATGGCAATACCTGCTGCGTCTGCGCGGTGAAACCGAAGCGCTCATGGCAATGGCTGACAGGGTCGGCCTCCGGAGCAAGTTCTGGCAAGCTCCATAAGCCGCCCCAGATGCCGCGTGACGGGCGCTTTTCCAGCATCAGTTCGCCACGGTCGAGCAACAGCAGCAATTGCACCTGCTTTTCGGGCAGGACTTTTTTGGGACGCGGCGTCGGCAATTCGGCAGTTCGATCCTGCGTGTAGGCCATGCAATCGGCATTGACCGGGCAGGTGGAACAGGCTGGTTGGCTGCGGGTGCAGACAAGCGCGCCAAGATCCATCATGCCCTGGGTGTAGGCCTCGATGGCGCTGTGCGGCAAGTACGACTCGGCCAGTTGCCATAACGTAGTTTCAATCTGCTTGTCGCCAGGCCAGCCGGCAACGCCACCATGGCGGGCGAGCACGCGTTTGACATTGCCGTCGAGAATGGCGCAAGACTGGCCGAACGCCAGTGCGGCAATGGCGGCGGCGGTTGAGCGCCCGACACCGGGTAGCTTCACCAGAGCGTCGGGGCTGGCGGGAAATTGGCCGTCATGATCTAAAACGATCGCGCGCGCCGCGGCGTGCAGGTTGCGCGCGCGGCTGTAATAGCCAAGTCCACTCCACAGCGCCAGCACCGCGTCTTCGTCTGCGGCAGCAAGCGTGTGCAGATCGGGGAAACGCGCCACAAAACGCTCGAAGTAGGGAATCACCGTGGCGACCTGGGTCTGCTGCAGCATAATTTCAGACAGCCAGATGCGGTAAGGGTCATGGCGGGTCTGCCAGGGCAGGGCATGGCGGCCGTGCTGTTGTTGCCAGCGGATGATACGGGAAGCAAACGATTTCACCCCGGCAGGGTAGCCGGGGTGAAGGGGGGAATCAATGGGCAAACCTGGATAACCCGCGAGGGGGTGGGACGTGGTTGCAAAACCGATAAATCGGCGACTAACACGCGCTCAGACGTGGCCGAGTTTCTGGCGGAACAGATTCATCAGCTTGCCGAATGCCGATTCGGTAATGGATTTGCGCTCGACCAGCACGGCTTCGCCACGCCGCAGCTTGTCAGCCAGACGATGCTGGCTGATCGAGAAGCTGTTCATGCCGTCCTGATCCGAGAACAGGTAGGTGCTCTTGATGCTGCTGGCCCATCCCAGGCGCGCCCAACGGAAGGTGCCGTCGTCGTAGTGGAATTCTACCCAGTCGCCCTTGTTCAGGGCACGGGTGCGTAAGGTAAATTCATCTTCCACTTCGGGGACGGCAGGTTCGGCTTCGGGCTCGGGTGTTGCCGTTGCGTTTGTATCGCCCGAAGACGGCACCAGTGCCTCGATTTCCTCGGGGGCGATGTCGGGTAGCGGAACCGGCTGTGTGTTGGGACGCACCGCGTTGGCATGCAGAATAACCAGGGTGGCAAAGAAGTGATCCGAGAGCTTTTGTGGCAGCTCGATTTCCGCGACACCTTCGCGAAGCCGCTTCAATAATCCGGGCAGAATGCGCACCAGCATCAGTCGTGCGTCCATGTCGGCTTTGGGCTGCACGCTCCAGACCAGTTCACGCATGGTTTCGACATGGCTGTTGAAATGCGCACCCTGTTCGCCTTCTTTGATGTAATCCAGGGTCAGCAATTGCGCCCAGTCGCGCCGAAGAAATTCGCGTACGGCCTCCATCACAGGCTGATCCTGCATTGCACGATTAATGAAGTCGTGCACGATCACCGGCGCAAGCTCTGCCCGTTCGGACTGTTTGATCAGGTCGATATCATCCTGCAGGCCGGCGTCCACGGCTTCATCCAGCGTGTTTTCCAGCAAGACGCCCATTTCCTCCAACTCCACCGCAGCGGAATCAAACACTGCGATGTCCTGTTCGAAATTCTCAAGCACCCTGCTGACCACCCGCGAAATGGATTCCAGACGCGCATTGCCGGCTTCGTTGTCGGGCAAATGAACAGCAAGCGTGGCGGTCGCATCGAGCATGCGACGCACCGGATGATTCGACTGCGAGAAGAATTTGCGATCCAGCATTGCTGCCTTCAGCACAGGGATTTGCAGGCGCGCGATCTGTGCCTTGAGACGGTCGGGAATGGTGCTTTCGTCGAACACCACATCGAACAGCATGGCGACTGCGTCCACCAGCACGGCGTCGAGTGGGCTTGCCGTCTGCATTACCGGGCTTTGTTGCAAGCTGCGCAGGACATTCTGGACGGAGGCTGCTTCCAACAAAGGCAATTCGAATCGTCCGCCGTCAGGGAGCATCAAGCCGCCCATTTGCAACTGGCTAAGCGAGTCAAGCAGATTGAGTCCGGCAAAACCTGCTGTGCGGCCCCCTGGTGTCTGGCCGGCGCTGCCTTGAGCCAATTGCTCAAACAGATTTAACATGTCGTTGCCCTGTTGGGCCGCAGTGGCTGTGGGGGGTGCACTATTTGAAGTGGCGGCCGTATTAGAGAGCCGCTTTTTCATGCCGATATTGAGATTGGGCAGAATGCCCCGATCAATCAGGTATTGGTTAACAGTTTGATAGATATGCGCTACTTCAGTGGTTAGCACCAGGTCAAACTGGTTGAGCAGCACGACCCGGGCATTCTGTTCCAGTTGCATGCTGGCAAAGCCATCCAGCAGCGCTTCACACAACGCACGGGGGCCAAGCGGATTGTCATTTTCTGAAAGATCGGAGCGGTCCATCAGGTGGGCAATGCGGGCATCCAGTGCAACCAGTTCCTCGGCGCTGTTGAAGCGCAGTCGTGAAGTGGCCTTGTCGACTGCCAACGTGATTTCGAAATCCTGATCGCCGATCAGCGACAGTTCTAGCAGTTCGCTGCCCGCTGATTTTTCGCGGTTGATGGTGAAATGACTGAAAGCCTGGCAATACGCATCCTTGCAGGCGCTCAACAGTTCGTTGGCACGCTTGTTGAGAATGCCCTGGGCGCTGTAGTAGCTGTTTCGCGTTTCCAGCAACGGCGCGCGATCGGCCATCGCCAGCAAGGTGTTTTCCATTGCCTCGGTTTGCCGTGTCAGTGCGCGGGTAGCGCCCTCGATCAGGAGATCGCGGCTGCCATTCAGTAGCGACAGCGTCTCGGCGGAGACCTGCGCGCGGCGTGAACGCTCGAACTGATTGAGGTTAACTACAACTGAATTTTCTTGCATCTCGCGCTCCATGGGGTCACCTCGCAGTATCGGTGGCTTGCCGACCAGGGAATTAGAGTGACGTGCGCGGGACAGAAGTGCTGCCGGCGGTCCCGCTGTCTCGGCCGCCCATGCTGGGTGGTGAGACCGGAAACTTTGCGTCCCCGCCTCGCGGCGGGTTTGCCCTGTTCGGTGTTCGGTTGCGGCGCCAGAGGACTGACACACAACCGCACAGCTGATGTATCGACCGTGATAGGTGAAACTTAAGTGTGCGGCTTGATATTTTGGCCGGCAATTGCCGAAAGTATATTGAGTGATGCGTAGCGCGGATTTGCAAGCGGCATCGCCTAAGTCATTGCAGGCCGAGCGTTTTTTTGGAGCGGGCGAAGGGAATCGAACCCTCCTCATGAGCTTGGGAAGCTCAGGTAATGCCACTATACGACGCCCGCGCGGTAGAATTCGGCATCATACTGAAACTTACGTCCGGATAGAAGTTGTGATTGAATTGATCATCAACGGCGAACCTCGTCGCTTCGCCGCACCGCTGACCCTGAGCCAACTGATCGAGTCGCTGGAGCTCACGGGAAAACGCATCGCCATCGAAAAAAACGGTGAAATCGTCCCGCGCAGCCAGCACGCCAGCACTCCGCTTGCCAGCGGCGACCGGCTGGAAATCGTCGTCGCGGTTGGTGGCGGCTGATGGGGTGAGACGTCAGGTGAAGTGCGGTCCCGCCTTTATCTTTCGGCTCTCTCCTTTATTCCTTATTCCTTACGCCTTACCTGAATTTTATGAACCCTCTCGTCATTGCCGGAAAATCCTACGCCTCCCGCCTGCTGGTGGGGACTGGCAAGTATCAGGATTTTGAACAGACGCGCCTCGCGGTCGAAGCTTCGGGCGCGGAAATTATCACCGTCGCCATCCGCCGCACCAATATCGGCCAGGATGCCAGTCAGCCCAGCCTGCTCGATGCGTTGCCGCCGTCGAAATACACCTACCTGCCAAATACCGCGGGCTGCTATTCGGCTGACGATGCGATCCGCACGTTGCGCCTGGCGCGCGAACTGCTGGACGGCCATTCCCTGGTCAAGCTCGAAGTGCTGGGCGACGCAGAATCGCTGTATCCGAACGTGGCCGAAACCATCAAGGCCGCCGAGGTGCTGGTGAAGGACGGCTTCCAGGTAATGGTCTATACGTCGGACGACCCGATCGCCGCCAAACAGCTGGAAGACATCGGCTGCGTTGCGGTGATGCCGCTGGCGAGTCTGATTGGCTCCGGCATGGGTATCCTCAATCCGTGGAATTTGCAGATCATCATCGACCGTCTAAGCGTGCCGGTGATCGTCGATGCCGGTGTCGGCACTGCCAGCGATGCCACCATTGCAATGGAACTCGGCTGCGATGCCGTGCTGATGAACACCGCGATTGCCGGCGCCGGCAACCCGGTACTGATGGCTTCGGCCATGAAAAAAGCGGTGGAAGCCGGGCGCGAAGCCTTCCTGGCCGGGCGCATGCCGAAAAAAATCTACCAGGCCAGTCCCAGTTCGCCGACCAACGGCATCATTACCGGCAACAAATAAAGCATGACAACTGAAGACTCCGGCGCGCATCCGCGCATCCGCTCCTATGTGCTGCGCGCCGGACGCGTTGGTTCCGGCCAGGCGCGCGCGCTGGCCGAAATCGGTCCGCAGTTCATGCTGCCGTACCAGCCTGGCATGCTCAATCTCGATGCGGAGTTCGGCCGAAACGGGCCACGAATTCTGGAAATCGGCTTTGGTATGGGCGAAGGGCTGGCCGAGATTGCCGCCGCCAATCTGGAAAAGGACTACCTTGGCGTCGAGGTCCACACGCCTGGCGTAGGCGCGCTGCTGAAGCAGCTTGGTGAGCGCGGCCTCACCAATGTGCGGGTTGTCCAGCATGACGCCGTCGAGGTGCTGAAAAACATGCTGGTGCCGGCCAGCCTCGCCGGCATCCATATCTTCTTTCCCGATCCTTGGCACAAGAAGCGCCATCACAAGCGCCGCCTGATCCAGCCGCCGTTGGTGAGCTTGCTGGCCAGTCGCCTGCAGCCGGGCGGCTATATCCACCTGGCGACCGACTGGCAGGACTACGCCGAGCAGATGCTGGGGGTGCTCGCCGCCGAGCCGCAGTTGCAAAACACCGTTGCGGACTACGCGCCGCGCCCCGACACCCGCCCCCTCACCAAGTTCGAGCAGCGCGGCATTCGTCTGGGCCATGGGGTGTGGGACCTGGTGTTCCGCCGGGCCTAACTCGCCGCATCATGCGGCTATGATGCAGGCATGGACATTCTCGCCCTCGTCAAATCCGCATTCGCGCTGTTTGCCATCGTCGACCCGGTCGGCGTCATCCCGATTTTCCTCCTCGCCACCCAGGGCTACACGCTGGCGCAAAGTCACGCAGCAGCGCGTATCGCAGCGCTGACGGTGCTGGGTGTGCTGACGCTGTTTACCTTCGCCGGCGAGCCCTTGCTGATGTTCTTCGGTATCCGTCTTGCAGCCTTCTCGGTGGCGGGCGGCTTGCTGCTGCTGCTGCTGGCGCTGTCGATGGTGGGGGCGCAAATCAGCCCGCAGCGGCAGACCCAGGACGAGGCACAGGAGGCCGAAGAGAAGGACTCGGTTGGCGTGGTGCCGCTGGGGGTGCCGCTTCTGGCCGGGCCGGGTGCGATCACCCACGTCATCGTGGCGTCGGGCACGGCGCAGGGCGATGCGCTGCATCAAGGTCTGCTGCTGATCCCGGTGGTGCTGGTGGCCCTGTCGGTGTGGCTGGCGTTTCGAGCCGCGCCGATGATTGCGCGGCGCCTTGGAAAAACCGGGATTCATGTCGTCACGCGCCTGATGGGGCTGATCATTGCGGCGATTTCGGTCGAGATGATTGCGAGCGGCCTGGGCAAGCTGTTCCCGGGACTGCTGGCCTGATCGGGTATGACGTGCACCGCCTGGCATGCTTTGCGCAATGCGCAGGTCATCCTCGCGTTCTATGATGTGTTCACAGTTGGCACGATTGCTGCGCCATGCAAATATTCATCCCAAAGGAGTCAACTATGGAATTCGGTATCGTCGGACTGGGCCGCATGGGCGGCAATATGGCACGGCGCTTGGCGCGCGAGGGGGCGCAGATTGCGCTGTTCAACCGCAGCTTTGACGTGACGCAAGGCCTGGCGGAAGAAACGGGCCATCTCGCCTGTGACAGCTTGCAGGCCATGGTCGACGCACTCGTCACGCCACGCATCGTGTGGTTGATGTTGCCTGCTGGCGACGCAACGGAGGCCACGCTGCAAGCCTTGCGGCCGATGCTGGCGCCGGGCGATCTGGTCGTGGATGGGGGTAACTCCTTCTACAAGGATGTGCAGCGCCGCACGGCCTGGCTGGCCGAGCGCCAGATCGAGTTTTCCGACGTCGGGGTGTCCGGTGGTGTATGGGGGCTGGAGAACGGCTACTGCCTGATGTTCGGTGCGAGCGAAGCGGCAGCGACGCGGCTCAAGCCCTATATGGAAAAGCTCGCGCCCGCCGCGGACCGCGGCTGGCTGCATTGCGGCTCGGTCGGTTCCGGGCATTTCGTCAAGATGGTTCATAACGGCATCGAGTACGGCATGATGCAGGCACTGGCCGAAGGCTTTGCGCTGATGAAAAACAAGCCGGGGTTTGAGCTGAATGTCAGCGATATCGCCGAACTGTGGCGTCACAGCAGCGTGGTGCAATCGTGGTTGCTTGATTTGTCGGCAGATTTTCTGGCACAGGACCAGACGCTCGAGAACATTCTGCCTTATGTCGGCGACTCCGGCGAAGGCCGCTGGACCGCGCTTGAGGCGATCGAGCAGGGAATTCCCGCGCCGGTGATGACGCTGTCCCTGATGATGCGTTTCGCCAGTCAGGGCAAGAGCGATTACGCCAATAAGATGCTGGCAAAAATGCGCCAGGGCTTCGGCGGCCACGCCGTCAAGGAGGGCTGAGATGAAATTGGCCCAAGACCCCGAAGCCGATAATCTGCCGTGTACGTTCGTGATTTTCGGTGCGACCGGCAACCTCGCGTCCAACAAGCTTCTGCCGGCGCTGTACCACCTGGAGGCTGCCGGGCGGCTGGCGGAGTCGCTCTCGATCATTGCGTTTTCGCGGCGTGACTGGACGACGGAACACTGGCGCGAGCATATGCGCAAGGTGCTCGATGGCAAGATCAAGGGCTCGCTCGATACGCCGGTGTTTAAACGCTTCATTGCGCGCTTCAGCTATTTCAAGGGCGACCTCAACGACGCGGCCTCCTACCGCGCGCTGGCCGAGCGGCTGCCCCCCGAATCGGCGTGTTCGAGCGCGGTCTACTATCTCGCGATCAAGCCGGCAGAATTCGGCGCGGTGATCCAGAACCTAGAGGCGGCGGGACTCAACGAGCCGCGCGGCCTGAACCGGGTGGTTATCGAGAAGCCTTTCGGCGAAGATCTCGAATCGGCGCAGATGCTCAATCGCCTGCTGCACCAGCATTTCGACGAGGAGCAGGTTTATCGCATCGATCACTTTCTCGGCAAGGAGACGGTGCAGAACCTGCTCGTCTTCCGTTTCGCCAACACGCTGATCGAGCCCTTGTGGAACCGCAACTTCATCGACCATGTGCAGATCACCGTGGCCGAGTCGATCGGCATCGAGAATCGTGCCGACTACTACGATCGCGCCGGTGCGCTGCGCGACATGCTGCAAAACCACCTGATGCAGTTGCTGACCGTGGTCGCGATGGAGCCCCCCGCTGCGCTCGAACCCGATGCGCTGCAGGACGAGAAGGTGAAAGTGCTGCGCTCGATTCGCCCGATCGCCAAGCGTGCGGTACACGCGCATGCGCTGCGGGCGCAATACACCCGCGGCACGATCGACGGTAAGCCCGTAGTAGGCTACCAGCAGGAAGAAAACGTCGAGTCGAATTCCATCACGGAAACATTCGTCGCCGCCAAGTTTTACATCGACAACTGGCGCTGGCGCGGGGTGCCGTTTTACTTGCGTACCGGCAAGCGCATGCCGCACCAGACCTCGATGATCGCGATCCGCTTCCGCCATCCGCCGCAGCAACTGTTCCGCGAAACCCCGCTCGAGTCGATCGATCCCAACTGGATCCTGCTGTCGATCCAGCCCGACGAATCGATGCGGATGGAAATCCATGTCAAGCAGCCTGGGCTCGACA
>JBPPMF010000160.1:0-21045 GCA_051305915.1 Thiobacillus sp.
GCAAACAACGCACCGACACCGCAGGCTGCATTCCCCAGCGTAAACCAGTCCGCTAGATGGAAACTGCGGATCATCGAGAGATGCTTATCTTGTTTCATGGCGCGGGACCTCAAGCAGACCTATTGGCCCAGTTAATATAGGCGAGGTCTGGGCAGACCTGTGTCAGGCCGCGTATCAATCCGCATACAATGGAACCCTTACGCGCCAGCCATCGCATCACGAAATAAAAACCGTTCGGGGAGATAAACAGTCGTGACCTTGCCCATCCTTCGCCCGCGCGATCGCGACGCCCTCATCCACTCGCTGCGCTCTGGCGTCACCCCGCGTACTGGCGCACGGCATATCCAGGTTGGACGCGACGCCGAAATTGCCGCGCTCGACAAAGACCTCGACCGCATCGCCGAAGGCGGCGCCAGTTTCAGGCTGATCATTGGCGATTTCGGCTCCGGCAAAACCTTCTTCCTCAAACGGGCAACCCTGCATTCGTGGCATGCGCCTTACCGTCAAACGCGTAGTCGAGGCCGTGGCTTGTATCCGGACCGGGATGAACTGTTTCGGGAGTGCCCCGAACTCGATGCGGAGGATGTTCGCCAGGCGCTGGGTTTTGCCGCATGCAATCTGGATGACAGCGTGATCAAGCTCGAAGCGGCATGATCAAAGCTAAATTGATACGTAGCTAACCCTGATTTGTGAAGAAGTGAATATCTGCACCACTTTGTCTTTTGGAGGCCATGCCATGCACGCCATTGAATTTGAATCCGTAGTACAAGACCGCGCTATCCCCCTGCCGCAGCCCCATAAATTGTCGCCGGGCCAGTCTGTACGCGTGGTGGTGATGTATGAGGAGTTGGCCATAACGACGCAGCCTGATGGGCTCGAGCCGTCCCAGGCTTCCGCACAATTGCCGACAGCGCCGGGGGATCGGCTTGCGGCTCTTCAGCCCCATCCGGATGCAGTGCCCGACTCATCCGGGGAAGCCACTGTTTCATCGCCCTGGGACGAGGCCAACTGGCGTCAGAAGTGGGAACGCCCATGACTGTATCGCCGGAAGTTCATCTCGATACTCAGGTGCTGGTCTGGTTGTATGTCGAGCCGCAGCGTGCCTGGCCCGCTCCAGCCCGCCTGATGTTGAACGAAGGCCGTTTGCGACATGCACCGATGGTGCGGCTGGAATTGCGTTATTTGTTCGAGATTGGCCGAATCAAGGTCACGCCGGAGGTTCTGCTTTCCGAGTTGTCAGCCAAGCTGGGCTTGGCTGAGAGCGATTTACCCTATAGCCGTGTGGTGGATGCAGCGGAGCATATCGACTGGACGCGTGATCCGTTTGACCGCCTGATCGTTGCCCAGGCGATGGCCGCTGGCGCGGCGTTGGTGACCGCCGACCATTTGATCCGGGATCGCTTCCCCGATGCGGTCTGGGCTTCTGCCGATCACGCTTGATCCTTCGTTAATGCCTATCTCTGATGGGGCGGGTTTCGACCGCTTGGTTTTGCCCCTGCAACGCTGGCTGTGGGAACAAGGCTGGTCCGGCCTGCGTGAGGCGCAAGCGGCAGCGCTGCCTTTGTTGCTGGATGGCGAGCAAGACATGGTGATCGCCGCCGCTACCGCCTCCGGC
Source organism: Thiobacillus sp. (assembly GCA_051305915.1). Classification (GTDB taxonomy): domain Bacteria; phylum Pseudomonadota; class Gammaproteobacteria; order Burkholderiales; family Thiobacillaceae; genus Thiobacillus. The sequence continues at coordinate 1,616 of JBPPMF010000160.1, forward strand.
AAGACCGAGGCGGCGTTTCTGCCGCTGCTGACGCGGTTGTGGAACGCCGACTGCAAGGGGCTGGTGTTGTACGTGGCGCCGATGAAGGCGCTGATCAACGACCAGCATGAGCGCCTTGGCCTGATCTGCGAGCGGCTGGAATTGCCGGTGACGCCCTGGCATGGCGATGTGGGCGAGACGCTGCGCAAGCGATTTTTCGCCGATCCGCGCGGGGTGGTGTTAATTACGCCGGAATCGCTGGAGTCCTTGCTGTTTCGGCGCGGAACTGAACTCAACACACTGTTTGCGGGCCTGGAAGCCATTGTGGTGGACGAGTTGCACGCGTTTATTGGCAATGAACGTGGGCGGCAATTGCAGTCGCTGTTGCATCGGCTGGAGGTCATCATTGGGCGGCGGGTGCGGCGTGTTGGGTTGTCGGCCACCTTGGGGGACATGGGGCTGGCGGCTAAATTTCTGCGGCCAGGCTCAGGAAGCAATGTAGCGGTTATCGTCAGTTCGGCGGAGACGAAGCCCCCGGCTATCGAGTTCAAGGCAGTGCTGGTGCAGCCTGTCACAGAAGTCTCCGTGAACGCCGCACATAAGGCCCTTGCCGCCGAGTTGTTCGAGCGCCTGCGCGATGCCAACTATTTGATCTTTCCCAATACCACCGGACTGGTCGAGGAATACGCCGATAGTTTGCGGTTGCTGAGCGAAGCCGCCCGGGTGCCGCTGAGCTTCTTTCCGCATCACGGACGGCTGGGCAAGTCGGAACGGGAAAACACCGAGGCCGAGCTGAAACGCGGCGACAGGCCAATCAGCGCGATCTGCACCACCACGCTGGAAATGGGCATCGACATCGGCGCGATTCGCGGCGTGGTGCAGATTGGCGCGCCGGATACGGTGGCCAGCCTGTGCCAGCGCATCGGCCGCGCCGGACGACGCGGCGGAGAAGCGGCGCGCTTGTGGCAATACTGCGTGGCCGAGGAACCGAGTGCCGATATGGGCTGCGCGGCCGGTCTGCATCCTGATCTGGTGCAGGCGCTGGCCATCATTCAACTGTATCTGGGCAAGTGGTACGAGCCGCCGCGTGCTGGCGCGTTGCATTACTCCACGCTGGTGCAGCAAATTCTGGCGCTGATCGGGGAGCGGCACGGCGTCAGCGCCGCCGATGCGTACCGCGCGCTGTGTCTGAACGGCCCGTTCAGCAATGTGAGCGAGGCTGATTTTATTGAGCTTCTGCGCGCCCTGGCGGGTAACGAGCTGATCATGCAGGATGCCAGCAAACTCTTGTTGCATGGGCCGCTGGGCGAGAAGCGCGTCAATCACTTCACCTTCTTCGCGGCCTTTCCCGATACCCAGGAATACCGTTTAATGCACGCGGGCAAGGAACTCGGCACGCTGCCACTGAAGCTTAGTCATCAGGCGGGCATGGTGGTGATCTTTGCCGGGCGTCGTTGGCAAATGATCGAGATCGACCACGACAAACGGCGGGTGAATCTGGTACCGGCAGCAGTCGGACAACGGCCGCGCACGCGCGGCGAGGGAAGCCCGGTGCATGACAAGGTGCGCGAGGAAATGCGCGCGGTGTTGGCGGGGCTGGATGAGCCTGGCTGGCTGGATGAAAGTTCGCGCGATGTGTTGCGCGCGGCGCGCCGACAGTACCGCGACTTGAAACTCACGGACTGCATTCAGGTGGCGGACGGCAAGAGCATCTATCTGTTTCTCTGGCGCGGAGATGCAGTTCAGAATGGGCTGGTTACCCTGCTTAAGCACCATGGCCTGGAAGCGGAAAACTGGGGTATTTGCGTTGCCGTCAAAAAGACAGATTCGGCGCAATTCGCCGCTGTTCTTCAGGCCATAGCCGCGTCGCCATGTCCAGGGCCGGATCAAGTATTGAACCGCAAGGTCATCGGCAACCCGGAGAAATGGGACTGGGCGTTGCCGGACCGTTTGTTCTACGCCAGCTTCGCCAGCAGCCGGCTGGATCTGGCGGGGGCGCATGCGTGCTGCATGGGGTGGGGGAAAATCGGCGGTGCGGTACATGAGCCTGCATTGTTCTGAAATTACGCGGCATTTGCCACGCGCGCGTTTTCTCGCTTACCTGCTGACGCAGCGCAGGGCCGACCCCGGCCCTGCGTGTTCACTGCCATGAAGTCTCGGCCTCTTTTTAATATCGGATTCTGGATACCTCTTCAAACATGAATACCTTGCTTCAACCCGGCGTGCGCCGCCGCGAGGTGTGGGCCTGGGCGATGTACGACTTCGCCAATTCGGGCTACACCACGGTCGTCATCACCGCGGTGTTTAGTGCGTACTTTGTCGCGGTGGTGGCGGGCGATGCGCCGTGGGCGACTTTTGCCTGGACGCTGGCGCTGTCGGTTTCCTATGCGCTGGTGATGCTGACCGCGCCGTTGATCGGCGCCTGGGCCGACGCCCACGCCAGCAAGAAAAAACTGCTGTGGCTGACCACGCTGGGCTGCGTCGGATTTACCGCAGCGCTGTACTTTGCTGCACCGGGTGCGCTGGCACTGGCGATCGCGGCGCTGGTGCTGTCCAACTACTTTTTCGGCACCGGCGAAAACCTCATCGCCGCCTTCCTGCCTGAACTGGCCCGGCCGCGCGCGCTGGGACGCATCTCGGGCTGGGGTTGGGCGTTGGGCTACGTCGGCGGACTGGTGTCGCTCGGCGCCAGCCTCGCCTACATCGGCTGGGCGCAGGGGCAAGGGCAGGGCGCTGCCGATTTCGTGCCGGTGACGATGCTGATCACCGCGGCGATTTTCCTGCTGGCGAGCCTGCCCACGCTGTTGATGCTGCGTGAACGTGCCGTCCCGCAGCCCAACCATACGCCGCGCAATGCCTGGCGGCAGGTGCGTTACACCCTCGGCCATCTGAGCCAATTGCCCGACCTCAAGCGCTTTCTGATCTGCACCGTGCTGTATCAGGCGGGCATTCAGGCCGTCATCACGCTGGCGGCGATTTATGCCAGCCAGGTGTTCCTCTTCGATACCCAGCAGACCATCGTGCTGGTGCTGGTGGTCAACATCACTGCGGCGCTCGGCGCCTTTGCTTTCGGCTATGTACAGGACCGCATCGGCCACGTGCGTGCGATTGCGCTGACGCTCATCGGCTGGATCGCGATGGTGCTGCTGGCCTGGGCCGCGCCGGACGAACGCATGTTCTGGCTGGCGGCGAACCTGGCCGGGCTGTGCATGGGCGCCGCGCAGTCGGCGGGGCGGGCGATGGTCGGCCTGCTGGCGCCGCCCGCGCATCAGGCCGAATTTTTCGGGCTGTGGGGGCTGGCGGTGAAACTGGCATCCATCGCCGGCCCGCTGACCTATGGTGCGACCAGTTGGCTGACCGCGGGCAACCATCGCCAGGCGCTCTTGATCACCGGGCTCTACTTTGTCGCCGGCCTGTGGGTGTTGCGCGGTATTCGCGCCGACCGTGGGCGCCGTGCGGCGTATCGCTTCACCCTGCAGACCGAACATGCCTGATTTCAGCATCCTGCTGACCGACTGGACGCACGAACAGGCGCGCCTGTCCCACGTCAGGCGTGCGGTGTTCATCGACGAGCAGGGCGTACCCGAAGCGTTGGAATGGGATGCCGACGACGCTGGCGCGCTGCATGTCCTTGGTGTCGATGGCGCAGGGCAGGCCATTGGCTGTGCCCGCCTGCTGCCCGACGGTCACATCGGCCGCATGGCGGTATTGCCGGGCTGGCGCAGGCGTGGCGTTGGTCGCGCCTTGCTGGCGACGGTCATCAATGCTGCGCAGGCGCGCGGACACAGCAGGCTCTTGCTCAGCGCGCAAACCCACGCGGCGGATTTTTACGCCCGCGCAGGCTTCGTTGCCATCGGCGGAGTTTATGAAGAAGCCGGCATACCCCATGTCGCCATGTTGAAAAATCTTGCCTGACTGGAACTGTATCGATTTAACCTGGGTCAGCTATATTCGTATTTAAGAATTGGCTAATAATGCCGTTTTTGACACCATACGTAGTGTAGTAGGGTGCCTTCGCTTTTCAGAACGCATTCCGGCCCGGCAGCATGGAAACGGCTACCCCATCGATTAATCACAATTCCGCAAGCCCGCCCAGCGGCTGCGGCAGGGATAAGAAAATGACCAAACTCAGAGCGGGCATTGTTGGAGCGGGCATCGCTGGCGCCAACTGCGCGGGAACGCTTGCCGCTGCAGGCTGGGACGTCGACGTGTTCGACAAGGCACGCGGTGTGGGCGGGCGTCTCTCGACCCGGCGTCTGGAACAGGGCTGGGCCACATTGGGCACCCCCTTTATCTCGGCCAAGCGCGACCCCTTTCGCAGCCAATTGCGCGACTGGATGCGCCAGGGCTGGCTGGCGCCGGTGCGGGGCAATATCTGGCAAGGTCGCGCCAATCTGTCGTGGGCGCAGGCGCAGCTGCAAAGCCATTACCAGCCCACCATCGAACCGTCGCAACTGGTGCGCCACCTGCTGGGCACGGCACGCCTGCACACGCAGACACGCGTGGCTGCGCTGCAGACACGCACCCTGGTGCTGGAAGACGGTCAGGTGCTGGGCGATTACGACTGCATCATTTGCAGCGTGCCGACGCCGCAGGCCATTCCCATGCTGGAGGCGCTGCCGCTGCTGCGCGAGCGCCTGAACGACGTGCGTTACCGGCCGATCTGGTCGTTCCTGATGCGTTGGGAAGGCGGACCCGCGGCGGATGTCGTCAAGTTCGACGACACCCTGCTGAACCTGGCCGTGCGCCAGACTTCCGGCGGTCCCGATCTGTGGGCAGTGCACAGCAGCCACGAATTCGCCGAAACCTACCTCGAAGCCTCGATCGAGGAAGCCAGCACGCGTGCGGCCTCGGCCTTGATGGGCCTGCTAGGGCTCCCCTGGCCGGTCGAGGTCGAAGTGTCGCAGCTGTGGCGTTATGCGCGGCCGGAAGCGCCGATTGGTGGTTTCTGGCTGGGTGACCGCGAGAACCGGGTTGCCCTGATAGGCGACGGTATTGCCGGCGTGGGGGTCGAGCGTGCATGGGAAAGCGGTCTGCGGCTGGCGCAGGCGCTGGTTCAGTCCAAGGCAGAATTGGCCGCCTGACGCGGCGAGATTGCCGCGCCGGCAAGCCCGTCAGGACTCGGCGACGACGTAGCGATTGCGGCCGGTTCGCTTGCCTTCATAGAGCGCCAGATCGGCGCGCTGAATGATGCTGGACAGGTCTTCGTTATCACCGGCCCGGGCGAGCCCCAGGGTAATCGTCAGCCTGAGCGTTTCGTCGTCGCCGATTGCAATCGGCGTGGTGCCGACGGTTGCCAGGACACGTCGCGCCGAGGTTTTCGCTTCTTCAGGCGTTTTGCATTTCAGCAGCCAGAGAAACTCTTCGCCGCCATAGCGGTACAGCGGCTCGCCGCTGCGCAGCGTGCTTTTGAGCGTCTCGACCAGTTGTTGCAAAACACGGTCGCCCACGGGATGTCCATAGGTATCGTTGACCCGTTTGAAATGGTCGACATCGATCAGCACGATATACAGCAGGGTGTGATTGCGCTGGGCGTCATTCTGGCAAAGGCGATATTCGTTTTCGATGCCGTAACGTAAGGGCAGGCCCGTCAGCTGATCGTTGCGTACGGCCTGCGATAAAACCAGCGTCTTAAACATGGCGAGCAAGCCGAGCAGTTCGGACTGTGACTGCTCATACGCATCCAGATCGACACTCTGCCCGGGTTGACCAGCCAGAACCTGGTTGCAAATTGATCGGATCGCATCGTGCATGGTCTGGTGCACCGCCTCCACACGGCGTGCGGCCACGGCATCCAGCGCCTCGAAATGGTCGCGGTTCGCCATGAACCAGTGACCGAAGCGGCACAGGGTATGCGCCAGCGGATCGAGCACATCTTCGCCGGGTGTCGCGCGCAATACCGCGCAGCGCAGAATCCGGCGCGTCCAGTTCATGTGCGCTTCGACCGCTGCATCCAGTTCGGCGACGAAGCGCCGGGTTTCGCTGGGCAGATCGGACATATCGTCTACAGGTCGCGGACCACGCGAAATCCCAGGTTGATGTCGAGCTCGTTTTCCAGCCGGCGACGGCGCGCGGCAGCCCGGCAATCCTCGGGGCCGTCAAACCAGGAACCGCCTTTGGTGACGACCGCTTGCGCTCCGCCGGGCTGGGGACGATCGGGCAGGCTGGCATGGTCACGCGTCCACGGACTGGCGGTGAACTCCCACACATTGCCCAGCATGTCGAAGAGGCCCCAGCGATTGGGACGCAGCTTGCCGGCCTCTTTTACGCCACAGCGGGCCATGCGGCTCGTCACTGGGTGCGAGCTTTGGGGGCGTGCAGCATCAAGATCTTTTCTGACGTTGTAGACCGCTTCGTCCGGCCCGATTGTGTCGCCGCGTGGGTATGCCGAGGCAGCCCCTGCGCGGCAGGCATATTCCCATTCCTGTTCGGTGGGCAAGCGGTAGTGCTGGCCGGTTTCGCTGGACAGCCAGGCGCAGTAATCGCGGGCATCGGTTTGCCGCACGTCGATCACCGGCATGCGGCCCGACAGCCACAGCAGTTCCTCGCGCGGCTGCCAGCCGCTGGCGCGGGCATAAGCTTCGAACTCTTCCGTGGTGACGGGATTCACCCCGATGGCAAAGTCACGCTCGATCAGCGCGGCTTTGCGCGGGCGCTCCGCATCGGCTGCCGCCTCCTCAGGTGCCGCACCGTATTCGAACAAGCCTGCCGGAATGACCGCGAGCTTGGGTACGGCGCTGCCGTCCGAGAGCGTGTCATGAAAATAAATGTCCGGAACGCCCAGCGCCTGCGCGGCCTGTGCCTGTAGCGCAATCAACTCCCCCTCGGACAGGGCAAACGTGTTGGGCGGTGCAATCTGGGTGCGGTCGGTATGCATCGGAGTCGGGAGCGAACAGGGGGCTTGATTATGCCACTTCCTGAGCGCTGAGAATGCTGTGGATGACCGCAAACAACCCGCCTACAGGGGCGCAGCCGCCTGTCTGGCGAGTCCGCGCATCAGCCATTTCAGCACTGGCAGGCGGGCATACAGTTCCTCGGCGGGTCCCACGCTTGAGCAATCCGCTCGGGGGATGCGGCCATCGCACGTCAGTCCCGGTTTACATGCCTTTGTGCTGTAATCCCCTCTCGACCAAGACCTGAGGAAGACAGGCATGCGCTTCGAGCAATTGCTCATCGTCGGCATTCTCATCGTAACCATCGGCATGTTTTTGTGGGGACGTTGGCGTCACGACATGGTGGCGGCGGGCGCGCTGCTGGCCTGCGTGTTCACCGGACTGGTGCCGTATGCCGACGCCTTTGCCGGTTTCGCCCATCCGGCCGTCATCACCGTGGCCTGCGTGCTGGTGTTAAGCCACGGCCTGCAAACCTCCGGCGCAGTGGATGTGCTGACGCGCCACATGCTGCCCGCCAAGGCCGGCCCGACGCTGTCCATTTTCTCGCTCACCGCGCTGGGGGCGCTGCTGTCCGCCTTCATGAACAACGTCGGCGCGCTGGCGCTGCTGATTCCGGTCGCCATGCAGATCGCCGGGCGGCTGAACCTGCCGCCCGGCAAAGTGCTGATGCCGCTCGCCTTCGGCTCCATCCTCGGCGGCACCACCACGCTGATCGGCACGCCGCCCAACCTCATCGTCTCCGGCCTGCGCGCCGAGGCCGGCCTCGGCAACTTCGGCATGTTCGATTTCACCCCCGTCGGTTTTTCAGTCACGGCACTGGGCGTCGTTTTCATCGGCCTTGTCGGCTGGCGCCTGGTGCCAGGGCGCACGCAGACCGACGTCGAGGGCTTCGATACCGGAACCTATCTGACCGAGGCGCTGGTGCCCGAAGGCAGCAAGGCGGCCGGCATGAAACTGCGCGAGATCGAGGCGGCGCTGGAGGAGGCGGAGGCGCAGATCATCGGCCTGGTGCGCAACGACGTGCGGGTATCGGCGCCGAATTCCGGCCGTTATGTGCGCGCAGGCGACATTCTGATCATCGAGGCCGAGGCGGAAAAGCTCGCGACCGCCCTGTCCAGCCTGGGGCTGGTGCTGGAGGAAGCCCAGCACAAGGCAGAAAAACAGGAAAAGGAGGAAACCGGAGACGCGGCCGCGACGGAAGACAAAGAAAAGGAGAAAGAGAAGGAGAAGACCTCCGATGAAATCGTTCTGGTGGAGCTGGCGATCCTGCCGTCCTCCGGCCTGCTCGGGCGCACGCCAACCGATATCCAGTTGCGCAACCGTTTCGGTATCAACCTGCTCGCCGTATCGAGCCAGGGCCAGCGCAGCCGGGCCCGGCTGCGCACCTATCGCTTCAAGGCGGGCGACGTGCTGATGATGCGGGGCACGCCGGAAGCGATTGCCGAATTCGCCAGCGTCGCCAGCTGCGTGCCGCTGGCCGAACGCGCCCTCTACATTCCCGACAAGCGCAAAGCCATCACCGCCAGCCTCATCATGGGCCTGGCGGTGGCCGTGGTAGCGTTCGGCCTGCTGCCTGCTGCGCTTGCCTTCACGGCAGGCGTGCTTGCCTCGATGGCGCTGCGCACGGTGCCACCGCGTGAAGTCTACGAGGCCATCGACTGGCCGGTCATCGTGCTGCTCGGCGCGCTGATCCCGGTGGCGGCGGCGATGCAGAGCACCGGCATGGCCGACCTGATCGCACGCTTCCTGCTCGAAAGCGTCGCACAAGGACATCCGGTTTTTGCACTGGCGTTGATCCTGGTGGTCACGATGACGCTGTCGGATCTGATGAACAATGCCGCCACCGCGGCCGTGATGTTCCCGATCGCACTGGGAACCGCCAGCCAGTTAAACGCGAATCCGGATACCTTCATGATGGCGGTGGCAGTGGGGGCCTCCTGCGCCTTCCTGACCCCGATCGGGCACCAGAACAACACCCTGATCCTGGGGCCGGGCGGTTTTCGCTTCGGCGACTACTGGCGGCTCGGCTTGCCTCTTGAAATCCTGATCGTGGCAGTCGGCATTCCAGTGCTGCTGTGGGCATGGCCGTTGTGAACCCATATGGATGAAAAGGCAGGGCGCCTGCTGCTCGCCGCAGCGTAGACTTGACTCCAGTTTGGGCCTTTCGCATGCGGCCCATTCCTGCCTTCCATCGGACACGACTACTCCAAAACCAGGCGAAACCGGAAATTGACTCACCCAAACCCAACCGACAGCACGCCCCGCCTGCCGCCTATCCCGCTTGCCTGGCTGACCTGGGGCCTGCTCGCCAGCCTCTATTTCGTCGGCTACTTCCAGCGCGTCGCCCCGGCGGTGATGGTCGACGAACTGATGCGCGATTTCAGCATCGCCGCCACCATGCTCGGCAACCTCTCCGCCATCTACTTCTACACCTATGCCGCCATGCAGATCCCCAGCGGCCTGCTTGCCGACGCCGTCGGCCCGCGCCGCGTGGCCACCGCGGCAGCCGTGGTCGCCGCCGCCGGCATCGTGCTGTTTGCCCAGGCCGACAGCCTGTGGATGGCCAGTCTCGGCCGCGGGCTGATCGGCGCTTCGGTTGCCGTCGCCTTCGTCGCCTGCATGAAACTCGCCGGCCACTGGTTCCCCGCCAACCGCTTTGCCACCGTCACCGGCATCTCGCTCCTGATCGGCAATCTCGGCGGCGTGCTCGCCGGCGTGCCGCTGTCCGAGGCGGTCGCCGGCGTCGGCTGGCGCAGCGCCATGCTGGCCAGCGCCGGGGTCACCCTGGTGCTGGCGGCGTTCGTCTGGCTATGGGTGCGCGACGACCCCAGCGAACGCGGCTACGCCAGCCATGCCCATCCGGAAGCGCTCAACAACAGTGGCATGTCACCGCGGCGCAGCCTGAAACTGGTGGTCTCCGAACGCGACACCTGGCTGCTGTTTTTCGCCGGCGGCCTGATCGCCGCGCCGGTGTTCACCTTCGCCGGCCTCTGGGGCGTCCCCTACCTGGTTCAGGTGCACGGCCTGGAACGCAGCCATGCCGCCGTCTTCACCACCACCATGCTGCTTGGTTTCGCCATCGGCGGCCCGCTGCTGGGCGCGCTGTCCGACCGCATCGGCCGGCGCAAACTGCCTTACCTCGGCGCAGCGCTCGTCCATGCGCTGGGCTGGGTTAGCTTCCTGTTCATCGACGACCTGTCGGCCACCGCCCTCTACGTGCTGTTCGCCATGATCGGGTTTTCTGCCGGCGGGCTCATCATCGGCTTCGCCTTCTCGCGCGAGGTCAACCATCCCGGCGCCGCCGGCACCGTCGGCGGCGTCGTCAACATGGCCGTGCTCGGCTTCGCCGCCATCCAGCAAAGCGCCATGGGCTGGATACTCGACCGCAACTGGCAGGGCGCCATCGTCGAAGGCGCCCGCGTCTACGATGGCGCCGCCTACCACGCCGCTTTTCTATGGCTGGCGGTCAGTGCCGTGGGTGCCGTCCTCGCCGTGGCGCTGACCCGTGAGACCTATTGCCGGATGCGTTTTGATTCGGACGACTGAAACGCAGCCTCTGTCTGAATGGGCCTCAAGATGAACACCTATGCTGTGTGTGGCGGGGCGAGGGAAGGGCGTTGACCCGCTTCAGACCGACAGGATGAGCAGTTCGGCCTTATGTAGCGCTCCACATAAGGCCGAACAAGAGACGTTCGCCGCAAACCGCTTGAACTTCCGCGTCGGATCGCGAACCTGACACATTCAGGGCTTGATTCGAATCACCGTCCCCTCGCGTCTCGGATCGGCAGCACCGCGATGCTCGCCGGTCGCAAGATCGATGACGACGGCCTGTACCGAACCGATCGTTTCCTTGCAGCCATCCGTCCCGGCTTCACCCGGCACCACATGTCCCAGCGTGCGCAAGGCGTCCTGCGCGGCGATGCCGAAACGCGGCTGCATGAAATCCTGTCCGCCTTCGCAACTCACTTTGCCTGCCGCGTGGGTGACCGACAGGCGCGGCGCAGCGATGGCCTGCGGCAGGGTCATGCCGTGGTCGATGAGGTTGATGGTGACGTTGAGTACGGAGTTGATGATGGTGGCGCCGCCGGGCGAGCCGTAGGCGGCGATGGGTTTGCCGCTTTTGAAGAGCAGGGTGGGCGCCATGCTGGAACGCGGACGTTTCATGGGCGCGACGTCGTTGGCGCCGGGGTTGCCTTCGGCGGCATAGGCCGCGGGCAGGAAATTGAAATCGGTCAATTCGTTGTTGAGCAGAAAGCCGTAGCCCGGCACGGTAATGCCCGAGCCCCAGGTGAATTCGATGGTGCTGGTGTAGCTCACCACATTGCCCCAGCGGTCGACGATGGAGAAGTGGGTGGTGTGGGGGCTTTCCTGATTGGCGTGCGAGGGTTTCGGCGGCACGGCGGACGCATCCCAGGGCCGGGGGTCGCCCGCCTGCGGCGTCTCCATGCGGCTGTCCGATTTGATCAAGGCCGCGCGCTTCGCCAGATATTCGGAATGCAGCAGGCCCTTGCGCGGCAGCGGCGCGGCATCGTCGTCGCCGATCCACAACGCACGGTCGGCGAAGGCCAGGCGCATCGCCTCGATCATCGCGTGCAGAGTTTGTGGGCTGCCGAAGCCGTAACCCTGCGCGGCGTCGCCGAGCGGAAAGCGCTCCAGCAATCCCAGCATCTGCAGCATGGTGAGGCCGCCAGAAGAGGGCGGCGGCATGGTGGCCAGGGTCCAGCCGCGATAGTGGCCGATGAGTGGCTGGCGGATCGCCACCTGATACTGCTCCAGATCGGCCAGCGTCATGCGGCCGCGGCCGTCCTCGCCCAGTTCGTCGCGCGCACGCTGCTGGACTTTGACGATTGCCCGGGCCAGCGGGCCGCGATAGAAGGCATCCGGCCCTTTGGCGGCGATCAATTTGAGGGTTTTCGCGAGGTCGCGCTGCACCAGCCAGTCGCCCTCGACGAGCGGCATGCCGCCGGGACGGAAGATCGCGGCGGTCTCGGCATGGGTCCGGGTGCGACCGAAATCGTTGGCGATGTCGGCGGCAAGGAAGCGGTTGACGCGAAAGCCGCGCTCGGCGAGTTCGATCGCGGGCGCCATCGTATCGGCCAATTTCTTGGTGCCCCAGCGGCGCAGCGCAGTATCAACGCCGCGCAGGGTGCCCGGCACGCCTACCGCGAGACCGCTGGTCGAGGCCAGCTGAAAGGCCATCGGCAGGCCATCGGGCGCGAACATGTCGGCGCTGGCCGCGGCGGGTGCGCGCTCGCGCGAATCGACGATGAAGGTCTCGTTGGATTGGGCGAGGTGAATCATCATGAAACCCCCGCCGCCGATGCCGGACGACAGCGGCTCGACCACGTTCAACGCGAACTGCACCGCAGCGGCGGCATCGATGGCATTGCCGCCGGCAGCCAGCATGCGCGCCCCGGCAGCGGCAGCGGCCGGATGCGAGACCGCCACCACGCCATCGGGCGAGGCAGCCAGCACCGAGACGGAAAACAGGGAAAGCAGGGCGAACCAGCGCGTGAGATACGAGCGGAGGAGCATGGAGATCAGCGAATAAACCGGGGAGAGGCCCAAGACTGCACTGGTTTGGCCGCACCCGTCAATGCGCGAGGGCTTGTCCCGCGGGCAACAGATCAGGCATCAGGCCGGAACTGGTGGGCCACTTCCTCCACCAGACTGGCCAAAGGGCTGGTGCGCTGGGCGTTCTGCAACAGCGTCGAATTCGCACAGCCCTGGCTTCGGAACGCCTGGATGACATAGTGCTTCACGCCACGCGTCGACAGATCCTGTGCCAGGCTCACGACCTCGGCATCCGCCAGCAGGGCTGGATGGACGGTGGTGCGAATTTCATGGGCGACGCCCGAAGCCAGGACATGCTCAAGGCTGGACAGCGCACGCTCGCCGCTGCCGGCAATGCCGGTGATGCGCGGGTAATCGGCAAACGGCGCTTTCACGTCCAGCCCCACCCAGTCGACCAGTGGCAGCACTTCCAATAGCCGACGCGGATAGCCGCCGCCGCTGTGCAGGCCGACTTTGAACCCAAGCGCGCGCACCGCGCGCATCGCATCCGCCAGCGCGGGTTGCAGCGTCGGCTCGCCGCCGGAAAACACCACGCCGTCGAGCAGGCCCTGGCGTCGGCGCAGGAAGGCCAGCACGTCTTCCCAGGGGATTTCACTGTCGCCGCGCGGGGGAATCAGGCCGGGGTTGTGGCAATAGCTGCAGCTCCAGGGACAGCCCTGGCAGAACACCACCGCGGCCAGCATGCCGGGCCAGTCGGTGGTGGAAAGCGGGGTCAGTCCGCCGACTCGGAGCATGGCGCGCAGCCTATATGTAGGAGCGCCTTCCAAGGCGCGATAGGCAGCAATCGCGGCCAGGAGACCGCTCCTACCCGTGTCATGACCAACATCAGCCCAGCCTGCAACGCCCTTCGACAAAAAACTGCCGCTCGCGATGCTCGCTCTTTTTCCCCTTGTTGAAGCTGATCACCGGGCGGTGATAGCCCATCACGCGGGTCCACACTTCGCAGCGTGTGCGCTCCTCTTCCTTCAAATCGGCGGCGTTCAGGGCCTGGGTCGGAACGGTCATGTCGTTCATATCAATCTCCTTGGGTTAGGCGGCAACAGCGCGTTTGCGGGACAGGGCTTCGTCGTCGCAGGTGGGGCAGAACTCGTGCTCGCCGGCGAGGTAGCCATGTTTCGGGCAGATCGAAAAAGTCGGCGTGATGGTGATGTAGGGCAGGCGGAAGCGCGTCAGCGCCCGGCGCACCAGGTTCTTGCAGGCCTCCGCCGATGAGATGTGCTCCGACATATACAGATGCAACACGGTGCCGCCGGTGTACTTCCTTTGCAGATCATCCTGCCGTTCCAGCGCCTCGAACGCATCGTCGGTGAAGCCCACCGGCAGTTGCGACGAATTGGTGTAGTAGGGCGCATCTTCGGTGCCCGCCTGCAGGATGGCGGGGTAGCGCTTGGCGTCTTCCTTGGCGAAGCGGTAGGTGGTGCCCTCGGCCGGCGTGGCTTCGAGGTTGTACATGTGGCCGGTTTCTTCCTGGAAGGCGGCGATGCGGCGGCGGATGTGGTCGAGCAGCCGCACCGCGAAGTCGTGGCCCCATTCGCTGGTGATGTCGTGTTCGTCGCCAGTGAAGTTGCGGATCATCTCGTTGACGCCGTTGACGCCGATGGTCGAGAAGTGATTGCGCAGGGTGCCGAGATAGCGCTTGGTGTAGGGAAACAGGCCGTTGTCCATCAGGCGCTGGATTTCCTTGCGCTTGATTTCAAGGCCGTTCCTAGCCATGTCCAAGAGCGCATCGAGGCGGCGCAGCAGGCCCGCTTCGTCGCCCGGGTATTCATGGCCAAGGCGCGCGCAGTTCACCGTCACCACGCCGACCGAACCGGTCTGCTCGGCCGAGCCAAACAGGCCGTTGCCGCGCTTCAATAATTCACGCAGGTCGAGCTGCAGACGGCAGCACATCGAGCGGATATGGTTCGGCTTCATCTCAGAATTGATGAAGTTCTGGAAGTAGGGCAGGCCGTACTTGGCCGTCATCTCGAACAGCCGCGTGGCGTTTTCCGATTCCCACGGAAAGTCCGGCGTCATGTTGTAGGTCGGAATGGGAAAAGTGAACACACGGCCCTTGGCATCGCCGGTGGTCATCACCTCGATGTAGGCGCGGTTGATCATGTCCATCTCAACCTGCAGTTCGCCGTAGGTGAAGGGCATTTCCTTGCCGCCGACCACTGGCACCTGTTCGCGCAGATCTTCCGGGCATACCCAGTCGAAGGTGAGGTTGGTGAACGGCGTCTGCGTGCCCCAGCGCGACGGCACGTTGAGGTTGTAGATCAATTCCTGGATGCACTGGCGCACCGCTTCGTAGCGCATTCCATCGTTGCGGATGAAGGGCGCCATGTAAGTGTCGAACGACGAGAATGCCTGCGCGCCGGCCCATTCGTTCTGCAGCGTGCCGAGGAAGTTGACGATCTGGCCGACCGCACTCGACATGTGTTTGGGCGGCCCCGCCTCGACCTTGCCCGGCACGCCGTTCAGGCCTTCGTGCAGCAGGGTGCGCAGCGACCAACCGGCGCAGTAGCCGGCCAGCATGTCGAGATCATGAACGTGGAGCGAGCCGTCGCGGTGCGCTTCGCCAAGTTCTGGCGGGTAGACGTGGTTCAACCAGTAGTTGGCCACCACCTTACCCGAGACGTTGAGGATGAGGCCGCCCAGCGAGTAGCCCTGATTGGCGTTGGCGTTGACCCGCCAGTCCTGGCGCGACAGGTATTCGTTGATCGAGGATTCGACGTCGACCACGGTCTTGCGGTCCTGGCGCAGCTTCTTGTGCGACTCGCGATAGACGATGTAGGCGCGTGCGGTGGCGAGGTGGTTGGCGGCGATCAGGCTCTGCTCGACCACATCCTGGATGCGCTCGATTTCGGGTGGCGCACCGCGCAGGCTGTGGATCAGCACTTTCACCGCCTGGGCCGTCAGAAGGTCCGCCTCGGCTTCGCCGTATTCACCGCTGGCCTGGCCCGCACGCAACAGCGCCGAACGGATCTTGGCCGCATCGAAAGTCGTCCGTCGGCCGTCGCGCTTGATGACTTCGCGGGGAATGCTCGTAATAACCGAATCCATTTTATCCTCCTTGAAAACCACATCTTGTGTCTTGCGTGAATGAAACATACGACATGTTGTGCGTTAGTCAAGAAGAAATTCGGGTTAGGAAATCCTGATAAACTTAAACATGTATTTATTCAGCTACTTATAGGAGGATTGCATGAGCACGATTCTGGAATTTATGGGCAGCGATCACCACGCCTGCGACGATGTGTTCGCGTCTGCCGAAGCAGCCATGGCGAAAAAAGACTGGGACAGCGCGCGCAGCCTGTTCGCGCAATTTCAGACGGCGATGGCACGCCACCTGGCGATGGAAGAAGACGTGCTGTTTCCCGCGTTCGAAACCCGCACCGGCATGCGTTCCGGCCCAACCGAAGTCATGAGAATGGAGCACGCGCAGATGCGCGACCTGTTGCAGGAAATGACGGTCGCCGCCGCCAATGCCGATCAGGAGCGCTATCTTGGCCTGTCGGAAACGCTCAACATGCTGATGCAGCAGCACAACCTGAAAGAAGAAAACATGTTGTATCCGATGTCAGACCGGGTGCTGGGCGCAGACAGCGACAGCCTGATTCGCGACATGGACGCCGTTGCACCGTAGCGATTCGCATGTCAGCACCACCCCAAGAAATCCTCATCGACGCGCGCGGTCTGGAGCCGCCGGAGCCGATGGAAAAGGTGAAGCAGACGCTAAACCTGCTGCGCACCGGCCAGACGATCCGGCTGCTACTGCACCGCGAACCGTTCCCTTTCTATCCCATCCTGGCAGAACGCGGCTATCGCCACGCCACCACCATGCTAGCCGACGGCAGCTATATCATCCTGATCCGCCCGTCTGCTGGGGCTGGATAGGCCGGGGCACCATGAGCCAGCAAACCGGACTCGCCTTCGAACAGGCGCCGCCATTCGCGCTGCCGCTGCGGTTCTTCCTCACAGCGCCAGTATTCCTGCTGGCAGCAGCCGCTTTGATCGCGCTGGAGCCGGGCGCGCTGGTTTCGCGCTGGACGCCGCAGGCGCTTGCGCTGACCCACGCGCTCACGCTGGGCTTCCTCGCCATGGTCATGCTGGGCGCATTGATGCAGATGCTGCCGGTGGTGGCAGGTTCGCCCCTGCCGGCGCCCCGCCTGGTGGCCTGGATCAGCCACGGCTCACTTACGCTGGGAACGGTTGCCCTGATGGCCGGCTTTCTGACCGCCTCGCCGGCCGCTTCCGGCATCGGCCTCATCCTGCTGGGCGGCGGCATCGCGTTTTTTCTGGCAGCCGCTGCCATCAGCCTGGTGCGCGCCATGGCCGGGGTCACGGTCAACGGCATCCGGTTCGCGGTGGCCAGCCTGGCTATCACCCTGCTGCTCGGCCTGGCGCTGGCCTTGTCGCGCGCCGGCTGGTGGTCATCGCCCACGGTCGAAGCCGCCATCGCCGCGCACGTCAGCTTCGGCCTGCTCGGCTGGGTCCTGCTGCTGGTAATCGGCGTCGCCTACCAGGTGGTGCCCATGTTCCAGCTCACGCCGCCTTATCCGCCACGGCTGAGCCGCTGGCTGGCCGGCGCACTGTTCACTTTGTTGCTGCTGCACGCCGCAGCCCCGTTGTTGCCCGTCATCGCCACGCGCATCGTCGATGCCGGCCTCGCCAGCGGCGTTCTGCTGTTCGCCAGCGCCACACTGCGCCTGCAAATGCGCCGCCGCAGAAAACTACCCGACGTCACCCTCGATTACTGGCGCCTCGGCATGGCCAGCCTCATCGCCTGCGTCGCCGTCTGGCTCGTCGCGCAACGTTGGCCGGCCTGGGCCGACAGCGACGCCTATCCGCTTCTGCTGGGCGTCCTGTTCATCGGCGGCTTCGCCGTCAGCGTAGTCAGCGGCATGCTCTACAAGATCGTGCCCTTCCTCGCCTGGTTTCATCTGCAGGCGCAATTGCAAGCCAAGGCGGGCAGCATTCCCACAATGAAAGACATGATTGCCGAACGCTGGATGCGCTGGCAGTTCAGGCTTCACCTGATGGCGTGCGTATTGCTGATCGGGGTGCCGTTCTGGCCGCCGCTGGGGATTGCAGCGGGAACTGTGCTGGCGGTGTCGGCGGTACTGCTGTGGGGAAATCTGCGGTCAGCGCTGCGACAGTTTACTGGTCACGGCGGTGGGTTTTAGAACCTTCGTGTCCACGGTGGATCGACCGTGGAGGTGGAAAGCTCGGATCAATTGCTGCAACATTCATCCGTCGAAGCCCAGTGGTGCAAAAGTCTGGGAAAGTGCGTGATATTCGAAAGACAATCGTGTACGGCCCCATAGACTAATGCCCGTCGGTAGGACGTTCAGTACCCCGCGCTGCCGTCGTCCGTTTCGTCTTGTAGGATGGTTTCGTATTCTTGGCCACCATAGAAGACGCCTATGATGGAAACCACCTCGGCGTCCACGTCGAAGGCGATCACCGCTCGCTTCTTGTAGTTGGTGATGCGCAGTCCTGGCCGTACGTCATCGCGCCGCGATGGGGAAGCGTGCGCAGGCTCTCGCAGTGGCTCACGATGGCTTCGGTGTACCGCGCGGCAATGTTGGGCGATACCGCCTCGGCTATGTAGTGGTACAACTCTGCAATCTGTTCCTGGGCCTCCGGTGTGAAGACAACGCGACAGCTCATCGCGTCTTCGCATGTTCGGCGGCCAAGCGGGCACGCACCTGGTCGGCGGTGACAGCGCGGGAGGGATCGGCCTTCAGGGCGTCATAGGCCGGGCCGACCTGGTTGAGCAGCCAGCTTTCCACGGCACGATCACGCGCCATCAGCGCCCGCAGGCCATCCCGGATCACTTCACTTTCGCTGGCGTACTCGCCAGTTCGCACCTTGGTCTTCACCACGTCCGCCATGTCGTTGGGCAGAGTGATGCTCATTTGCTGGGTGGTTCGCATGGCCCGGCTCCTTTGTTCGGATAGGATTAAATCCTACTCTGCCGACTTCCAGCAGTCCAGTTTTCTCCGAAACACACCGTTTGCCCAGCACGCCGCCTGCAACGGGAGTGTGCTGGCAGTTTCGGCGGACTGCTGTGGGGGGAGTCTGCGGTCAGCGCTGCGACGGTTTGCGGGTCACGGCGGTGGGTTTTAGAATTTCAGCGTTGAGGGTTGATCGCCCATGATAGGGGAAAGCCCGAGTCGCTGAGCTGACCCTGTTTTCTCTGCTACAAACCTCCACCTTCCCGGCATGCCGGGAACAACCTATCGCAACTCAACAGCTAGAGTCCGACCAGACCGGCATGAATTCCCTGCGCCTGGATCATGTGCAGGACATTGCCTGAACTGGTGCAAGCGGGATCATATGTCACCAGCAGCATATGGGCATTCCCGTTCGAGCTACAGGCGCTGATGACGCAGGCGTCGGTGCGCACCACCTCTTCCAGTTCATGCATTTTCTCGGCGGTAACCGTCTTGTCCACCTGGACAATCATGTCGACGATATTCATCTTTCACCTCCTTGGCCCCGGGGAGACGAACTGCAAAAAAGCCGGGGAACGCCGTTCACTTTAGCAAACGTCACGCGCTTTGATAGTGGCCTGTGTGTGTCAGCGGGGCTGCTCAGCCCAGTTTGCCGTCGATCTGCGGGCGCAGCAGGATGGGCGCATAGATTGCAGTGGGCTGACAGCCCATGGGTTTCGAGCAGGTGGCGGAAGTTGAGGATGGTGGTCTCGTCAGGCATCGTGTCGGTGCCTGCATCGAGCCCGGCGAAGCGGCGCAACAGCGGGATGTCGTGCAGCACTTCTTCCATGGCGGGGTCGGCGTAGCCAAACCATTGCTGCATGAAGTGGATGCGCAGCATGGCCGGCAATTCGTAGGGGCGCCGGCCGTTGCCGGCTTTAGGGTAATGCGGTTCGATAACCGCCAGCAAACGAGACCAGGGAACAACGGACTCCATCTCAAGAAGAAACCTCTCGCGCCGAGTCTGCTTGGGCTTCTTCACAAAGTCGGTGGCGGCAAGGCT
>JBPPMF010000182.1:0-7528 GCA_051305915.1 Thiobacillus sp.
GCAGTTCGTGCGCGACTGGCTGGAAGCCAGCGGCTGGAACAAACAGGCGCCGGGACCGGAACTGCCCGCCGAGATTGTCGAGAAGACCAGCGAGAAATACCGCGAGGCGATGTCGCGGTTGCTGGGGTAAATAAAAGCGTTATCCGCGAAGTACGCGAAGACACACGAAGAAAACCCTGGGAACCGACCCCTGCATTCCACGAACACCTTCGCGTTTCTTCGCGTTTCTTCGCGTACTTCGCGGACAAGGTTTTATTTCAAAGTCACCTTTAGAAAATCCGCCACCGCCTCGACCATCTCGCCCTCGTGCCCGGTGAAAAAATGATCGGTGCGCGCTACCATCACCTGGCTTGAGTCCTTGCTGGCCAGGCTCTGCTTGCGCTTAGCTGCGTTCGCCAGCACCTGCGGCAGGTCGTTGTCGCCATACAGATCCAGAATCGGCAATTTCACTGCCTGATAGTCATCCACCGAAATCCCCAGGCTCGCCCACGACTTCACGGCGGGATCCGGTTTGCCCGTCAGATACACCCGGCTCATGCGCGAACCCATGCTGTGGGAAACGATCGCAAGTTGCGTATAGCCCTTGGCTTTCATAAAGTCGACCGCCTCGGCAATGCGCTCAGCCGCCTCGGGGAAGGTCGGCGGATACGCCTCGCCCGTGGCATCGGCGGCCAGAATCGGCATCTGGATCGATAGGGTGGCAAAACCGCGGTCAGCCAGGTCGGAGCGCAGGGTGCCGACCATGCCCCAATCCGGGTGAATGCCCAAGCCATGGATGACGATGGCGGCCTTGTCGGTACCCGTTACCGGGGTGAACAGGGTGAGGAATTTGTGATGGCCGCGCGGGGTTTGCAGATAAACCGGATCGCCCACCACCAGTCCGGGCACCACTTCGTCCGCCCATTTTTTCTCGCGGGCGTAATCCGCAACCGGCTCAGCCAGCGCCGTCAGGGAAAGCAGCGCCGCCAATCCCGCCATCAGACCCATTACCGTGCTTTTCTTCATGCGTGTTCTCCTGTGGATTGAGGTTCTTATTGCGTCATACCAGATTAAAGGCTAGCGCGAGCGATGCCGCGGTTCAAGCATTGAAGCCGCGAGGGTCCATCGACAGAAAAACAGCAGACCGGTATGGTGCAGTCTTGCGGGCCTGACGCGCTCGCTGCCCTTGCAGATGCGCCCGCATGCACATCCAACCGCAGTCTCCAGAATACATGACGACGACCTCTCTCGACACCGCCACCGCCCTGAACCCCGCCGGCTCCGCCGTCGTGGAAGCCTGCGCCGGCAGCGGCAAGACCTGGCTCCTGGTGTCGCGCATGTTGCGCCTGCTGCTGGCGGGCGCGGCGCCTTCGGAACTGCTGGCGATCACCTTTACCCGCAAGGCGGCCCAAGAGATGACCGACCGTCTGCATGCGTGGCTGCGCGTGCTGGCGCTGGAAGACGACGCGACCGTGCGCGAATTCCTGCGCGAACGGGCGGTGCCGGATCGCGAGATCGAAGCGCTGTTGCCGCGTGCGCGCGGCCTGCTGGAAACGGTGCTGACCGCGCAGCCAGGGCCGACGGTCACCACCTTCCACGGCTGGTTCCTCGACCTGCTCAAGCGTGCGCCGCTGGAAGCCGGCCTGCCGTGGGGCGCGCCGCTGCTGGAACGCACCCGTCTGTTGCAGGACGAGGTACGCGACCGCCTGCTGGCGAAATGGGCTGCGGAAGGGTCGCCGCGCAGCGGCGGGGTACCCGCCGGCGGTGTCAATTCCGCATCGGCTTTAGTCGATAGCGGATTGCCTACCTTTGGTGTACTCCTTGCGGGTGCTGCGGAAGGGCAAAGCGGCGAGGCACCTGCTCCGTCAGCGGATGGCGCCGCCCTGATCGCACTGCTGGCCGACATCGGCGAGCACAATCTGCGGGCGCTGCTGAAGCATTTTGTCGATGCCCGCGCGGAATGGTGGGCGTACAGCGAGGACCAGCCCGATGCGGTGGCCTACGCGCTGGAACAGCTGCGGCCCGGCCTGCACCCCGATCTGGACAGCGATCCGGTGGCGGCGTTCTGGGCGGACGAAGTCATGGTGGCGCGGGTGAAGCGGGTCGGTTACGCGCTGGAGAAGGGCGGCAAGAGCGAACAGGTGCGGGGGCCTGAAATCCTGCACAGCCTGAGCCTGCCGCCCGACGAGGCGCATGTCTCACTCATGAGACACCTGATGACGGCCGGCAAGCGGCGCAAGAAACAGGCCACGCGCGAACTGGAAAAGGCGCTCGGAGATCAACTCGATGCCTATCTGCGCGATCTCGATACCCTGGAAACCGCGCTCGAAACCATCACCGCGATCCAGACCGACATCCGCATCTGGAATCTCAACCGCCACGGCCTGCTGCTCGGCCATGCCCTGCTCGCCGCCTATCAGGACGCCAAAGCGCAGCAGGGCGTGATCGACTTTGCCGACGCCGAGTGGCTGGCCTGCCGGCTGCTCGCCAGCGAGGAACACGCGCCCGCGCTGGCGCTGAAACTGGACGCGCGCTACCGCCACCTGCTGCTCGACGAGTTCCAGGACACCAACCCCTTGCAGTGGCAAGCACTGTCGACCTGGCTTGCCGAGGCGCGCGCGGCCGATAGCGGGATGACGGTGTTCATGGTAGGCGACCCCAAGCAGGCGATTTACCGATTCCGCCGTGGCGAGGCACGGGTATTCGCCGCGGCTGCGGATTTCCTCCACACGCATTTCGGCGCCGCCCGTTTCAGCACCGACATGACGCGGCGGCTGGCGCCCGCCGTGGTACAGGCGGTCAATCCGATATTTGCGGCGGTCTCCGGGTTTGCACCGCATACCCATGCCCCGGCCA
This sequence comes from Thiobacillus sp., assembly GCA_051305915.1. Lineage (GTDB taxonomy): Bacteria > Pseudomonadota > Gammaproteobacteria > Burkholderiales > Thiobacillaceae > Thiobacillus. Next base: position 2,836 of record JBPPMF010000182.1, read on the forward strand.
ACGCAGCGCGACCCGGTGCGCTACGCAGCCTGCCGATCCAGTTGGAAGAGAAATCCGACGCAGCGACAGCCGACGGCCTGCCCCACACGGGGGCTCCGATCCACTACACGGCCTCCGGCCACGTGTGGAGTCGTATGCGCGACCCGCTCACCACGCCGCTGACCGAAGCCGACGACCGCGCCGTGCACGAGGAAGCGCGACAATTTGCCCGGGTGCTGCGCGACGAGGTGCTGGGCCGCTGGGGCGTGACCGACGCCGGTTGCACGCGCGCGGCGCGCCCGGGCGACGTTATGGCGCTGGTCAGAAAACGCACCCACCTGCATCTCTACGAACGCGAACTGGAAGCCGCGCGCATCCCCTTCATCACCTCGCGCCGCGGCGGCCTGCTGCACGCGCTGGAGGCGCAGGACGTGATCGCGCTGCTTGAAACCCTGCTGCTACCGCACGCCGACCTCAAGCTGGCGCACACGCTGAAAAGCCCACTGTTCGGCTGCAGCGACGACGATCTGCTGCGGGTATTCGCGCCGCAGCCGGGCAACGAAATCCGCGGCTGGGAACGGCTGCTTGCATTGTCCAACTCGCCCGCTTGCCAGCCGATGTTGGCGCGTGCGGCTGAACTGCTGACCCGCTGGCGCGCTCACTGCGGCACGTTGCCGGTGCACGATCTGCTCGACCGCATATATTTCGAGGGCGACTTGGAAGCGCGCTACGCCGCCGCCGTGCCGGAGGCGATGCGGCCGCAGGTCGCCGCCACTCTGCGCGCCTTCATGCAGTTGGCGCTGACGCAGGACGCCGGGCGCTATCCGACGCTGGCTGGCTTCATCCGCGAACTGGCTTCACTGGTCGATGACGCCGACGCCGCCCCCGGCGAGGGGCTGGCCGCCGATGGCGCAAACGCGGTGCGGCTGCTGACCATCCACGGCTCCAAAGGGCTGGAAGCGCCGATCGTCTGGCTGCTCGGCGGCAGCGACCACAGCCGCGGCGACTGTTATGCCGCGCTGGCGCCGTGGCCACCCGACGCGCCGCGGCCCGTGCACTTCTCGCTGTTCGGCAACCAGGACGAGCGCGGCGCGGCGCGCGAACCTTGGTTCGCCGAGGAAGAGACGCTGGCGCAGCGCGAATCCGACAACCTCTTGTACGTGGCGCTCACCCGCGCCGGGCAGGGCTTGATCGTCAGCGGCGCAGCGAACAAGAATGCCTGGCTGCAACGCGTCGATGCGGCCTGGCGAGAGATGGGGCTGCCGACCGATCTGCCGACCGCCGCCGCCCAGGACATGGGTATCGCAGCCACGCCCATCCGCATCGATGCACCGCCGATGGGGCAACGCGTCGCCCCGCCGTCAGCGAGCCCGGCTGCGGCAAGCGGTGAACTCTTTCATGCCTGCCTGGAATATCACGCGCCGCCCGGCGCACCGATCGACTTGCCCGCTCTGGCGGCGCACCTGGGGCTGGAAGACCAGCTTGAAGTCACCGAGGCCGCTGCCCGCGCACTACTGGCGCAGCCGCATCTGGCGCACCTGTTCGACCCGGCGCAGTTTCGGTGCGCGCATAACGAATGGGCGCTGCTCGATGCCAGCGGCCACCTGCAGCGGCTCGACCGCGTGGTGGAACTCGACGATGCAGTGTGGCTGATCGACTACAAGACCGGCGACGACAGCCGCAGCCTGCCCGACGCACACCTGGCCGAGCGCCATCGCACCCAACTGGCGGGCTACCGGGCACTGCTCGCCAGCCTGTATCCCGGCAAGCCGGTGCATACCGCGCTGCTGCTAGCCGACGGCCGGCTGGTCCAACTGGAGTCCTGAAGATGCCCGACAAGCCCTTTGCCGAATCCTGCGTTCAGAACCGCGAGCCGATCCTGGCGGTGCTGCGCGAGTGGTTCGCCGACCGCCGCCGGGTGCTGGAAATCGGCAGCGGCACCGGCCAGCACGCGGTGTATTTCGCGCCCGAACTGCCGCACCTGGTCTGGCAGACCGCCGACGTGCCCGAGCACCATGTGGGCATCCGGGCCTGGCTGGATGAGGCTGCGCTGCCCAACGTGCTGCCGCCGCTCGTGCTCGACGTTACCCAGATGGCATGGCGCAGTAGCCGTTACGACGCGGTATTTTCAGCCAATACCCTGCACATCATGGGCTGGCCCGCGGTCGAGCATTTCTTCGCTGGCGTGGGCGCGGTGCTGGAAGCCGGGGGCGTGCTGGCGGTGTACGGCCCGTTCAACTACAACGGCACATTCACTTCGGACAGCAATGCCCGTTTCGACGCCTGGCTGAAAGCGCGCGACCCGGCCTCCGGCGTGCGGGACTTCGAGGCAGTGGATGCCTTGGCGCGTGCGCAAGGCTTGGTGCTGCAACAGGACATTGCCATGCCGGCGAACAACCGCACCCTGGTGTGGCGACGCGGCGGCTAAATAATCGCTGCGCATCGTGATTCCGGCCTTTTTCTCGCGGGTGGCTTTGCTATAAAGAGACCTGTTGTAACGCTAGGAAGACCGATGCGCATCGCCGAACTGATTCAACGCTGGGGCAAGGAGAGCCAGGCCCGAGCCGAAGCGCGCGCCTACACGGTTCAGTTACCCTTGCGCGATGCGGCTCGCGTTGAGGCACTGCACATGATGTACCCCGGTCGCAGCGATGCCCAGTTGATGGCCGACCTGATCCGCGCCGCCCTGGACGAACTGGAAGTGGCCATGCCCTATATCCCCGGCACCCGCGTCATTGCCGAAGATGATTATGGCGATCCGATCTACGAAGACCTCGGTCCGACACCGCGGTTTTACGCGCTGTCGCACGAAATCCTGCGCAAACTCGCAACCGTTCCGACTGAAAAATAACTGTCGAATTAATTTACATTTTGCCTTTGCGCAACTGGCTGAGCGCGCACATGTGCCTGTTTTTATACGCATTATTAGCTTGGCACAAGAGTTGCATGATATCCCGCACAACGATTCTAATGATGGGGAACGCCATGTATCTGGGTCCGGCTTGTTTGTTCGCGGCATTCGCCAGCCTGTTCTATGTCCCGGGTTTTCTGGATATCCCCCTGGGCATGCTCACCCCACGCCAACTCGTTTCGCAACTGCTGTTTTCCGTTTTTGCGCTCATCTCACTCGCCTCACTGGCGCGATCCATTGAACTCGACCCGGTGTGGCCATGGCGCCCCGAATTCCGCCGCGTCTTGAATGCGCTACTGGGGCGTACGCTGTAATTCACTCCAGCAATTTGCCATCCGGCAGGCATAAAATAGCGGCTTTCCGATTCGCGTAGCCGTCATGCCCGTCAACCTCAGCGCCCCCGATCCTGCCTCCCTGTTGCCCATTACCGGCGTGCGTCTCGGCATCGCCTCCGCCGGCATCAAGAAACCCGGTCGGCGCGACATCACCCTGATCGAACTGGCGCCGGGCGCCCGCGTCGCCGGCGTGTTCACGCAAAACCGGTTCTGCGCCGCACCGGTCACGCTGTGCAAGCAGCATCTTGGCCAGATTGATCAAAGCGGCGGCGACATTCGCGCACTGGTGATCAACACCGGCAATGCCAACGCCGGCACCGGTGAAGAAGGCCTGCGCCGCGCACGCCAGACCTGCGATGCGGTGGCGCAACTGTTGGGCATTGCCGCCGAGCAGGTGCTGCCATTTTCCACCGGGGTGATCCTGGAGCCGCTACCGGTCGACAAGATCCTGCCCGCGCTGCCTGCCGCGCAGGCCGACCTCGCGTCCGATCACTGGTCGGACGCCGCGCACGCGATCATGACCACCGACATCGTCGCCAAGGGCGCATCGCGCCAGGCGCAGGTGGGCGGCAAGCGGGTGACGGTGACGGGCATCGCCAAGGGCTCCGGCATGATCCATCCCAACATGGCAACCATGCTCGGCTATGTAGCGACCGACGCAGCGATCGCGCCCGGCCTGATGCAGCAACTGGTGAAGGAAGTGGCCGACGTGTCGTTCAACTGCGTCACCGTCGACGGCGATACCTCGACCAACGACAGCTTCATCCTCATCGCCAGCGGCCAGGCCGGCAATGCCGAAATCAGCGACGCCACGGGCGCCGACTATGCCGCGCTGAAAGCCGCCCTGAGCGAGGTCGCCATCGAACTGGCGCAGGCGATGGCGCGCGACGGCGAAGGCGCCACCAAGTTCATCACCGTGGCGGTCGAAGGCGGCCGCGACCACGCCGAGTGCAAGCAGATCGCCTATGCGATCGCGCGTTCGCCGCTGGTGAAGACCGCATTTTTCGCCAGCGACCCCAACCTCGGCCGCATCCTCGCGGCCATCGGCTATGCCGGCGTCAATGACCTCGACGTCAACACGCTGCAGGTCTATCTGGGCGACGTGCTGGTGGCGGAGAAGGGCGGCCGCGCAGCGAGCTACACCGAGGCACAGGGCGCGGCGGTGATGCAGGCAGCCGATATCACCGTGCGCGTGGTGCTGAACCGCGGCGCGGTGAACGCCACGGTGTGGACCTGCGATTTCTCCTACGAGTACGTGAAGATCAACGCCGAGTACCGCACCTGAGCGATTAGCCGGGCGGCAGGTTTTTCGGCGTGAAATCGAAATAGGGTGTCGCCACCTTGCCGCCCGGCGGCACGTAGGGCGGAACCGGTTGGCCCTTCACGCCGAGGTGCCGCACGTAATGGTAGATCGCCTTGAGATCGGCGTCGCTCATGGCCCGCAGGGACGGCGACGGCATCGGCGGCC
>JBPPMF010000244.1:0-12071 GCA_051305915.1 Thiobacillus sp.
CGGAAGGATAAATACTCAGCGAACGCCCGTCGGCCGTGATCACCGTGGCCTCGCCGCCGCGGCGGGTGATGAAATGAGTCTCGCGGCTGTCCACCTCCACCCGGTAATAGCCGGGATGCTCAATGACGAACACCGCGTTCGGTGTGCTCACTTCCACCACGCTGCCCTCCGCCAGGCTGCGCATATCGAGCGACATCAGGCCGCTGGCAAGCTTGAACTGGATGTAATACTCATCTTGATCCAGCAAGGTCAACTGGCTGTTTTCATCGACACGCACGAAGCTACGGCTGCCGAACTGCACTTCCAGGTTGGCGTTTGTAGCGGTATAGAACGCATCGCCCACCGCCAGCGCCAGGTTGGGTCGGGCGAGCGCCCAGTCCTCGGCCCCCTCTCGCCAATAGGACACCTCACCGTCGATGAAGCTCAGCCGCGGTGGCGTGGGCATCCAGACCTCGTCATCGTTTGCCGCCACGGCGGCGGAAACGAACAAAGCGAGCAGAAACAACAACGGAATCAGGCCGATACGGTGCAGGATAGTCATGGAAGCGCCCCATTCTCAGGATCAGGTCATACGAACAATCCGCAGCATGCTTTTCTGCACGCCACATCCTGCATGTATAGACCTTCGATCAAGCGAGGGGCGAAGTGGTTCCAGCGACCTGGCAACAAGGTAACTCGCGGCCACCTGCTGGCTGGCTAGCGTCAGTCCGAACCGCTCCTTCTGACGACACCCAGTTCCTCGAACTCGCTGCCACCTTTGGGCTGCAACACCATAAATCCGTAGGCTTCATCCTTAATGCTTTAACGCGTGATCACCATCATTCAGACGCCCCTGACGCTAGCACCCGCTCGGGTTTCATTGCCTCCAGCCCGCTGCGGATATGCAGGTCGCGCTGCGGGTAAGGAATCACAATGCCGGCAGCCTTAAAGGCGCGCCAGATCGCCAGATTGATATCTGAAAGCACGCTGCCCAGGCCGGCCTCGGGATCCTGGATCCACACCCGCAGTTCGAGTTCGATGCCGCTATCGCCGAAGGCCAACAGACGCGACGTCGGCGCCGGGTCAGCGAGCACCCGCGAGTTGGCCTTGGCAGCTTCGCCCAGCAAGGCCAGCGCCTGTTCCGGGTCATTGTCGTAGCTGATGGAAACCGGAATCTTCAGGCGCACATTGCGGTCGCTGTAGCTCCAGTTGATCACCTCGTTGGTGATCAGCATCTCGTTGGGAATCAGCCGCTCGACGCCGTCACGGTCCTTCACCACCACATATCGGGCGTGCAGTTCCTGCACCCAACCGAGCTTGTTGTCGATGGTGATGACATCGCCCGGGCGAATGGAGCGATCGAACAGCACAATGAAGCCGCTGATGAAATTGCTGGCGATGCGTTGCAGGCCGAAGCCCAGGCCCACGCCCAACGCCCCACCGAATACCGCCAGCGCAGTGAGGTCGATTCCCACCGCATCCAGCGCCAGCAAAAATGCCAATACCAGCAAAACAAATTTGCTGAGTTTGACCAGCGCCACCTGCATGCCGGGGTTGACATACGCTGCGCGACTGATGCGGTTCTCGATGACGCGCCCCAGCCATTGCGCCAGCAGCCACAACAAAGCCAGGGCCAGAAGCAGCTTGATGGACGCCAGCACGGAAACCCGGTTGCTGCCCACCTGCATGGCCATGCCGTCCAGGCCCTCCAACACGGCGGGCAACCAGCCCAGCAGGTGCAGTGCAACGACAATCCAGGCCGAGGTGGCGATCAGGTTTTCCCAGGCCTTGACCAGCGGTCCCGGGCGAAAAGTCTTGCGCAGGAAATAGATGAGGATGCGAATCGTGGCCAGCGAGGTCAGCAGGGGCACCGCCAGATTCAGCAGATTCGCCGGGTTGCCCTGATACTGCAACCGCGCCCGTCCCGCCAGCACCCCCACCCGCATGCTGATTGGAAACAGGAGGCGCTGCACCGCCTTCAGCGTCAGATGGCGAACCGTGTATTCCGTGCTTTCTTCCGTGCGCGCCGCCAGCCCCTGACTCAGCGCGCGATGCACCAGCAGCGCCCCCGTCGCCGCCAGCAGCAGCACCCCAAGCTCCCACCAGAGCCCCGGGTCCTGGATCAGGGCAAGCCCAGTGTCTAGCAGGGTCTGGAAATCAAAAGGCAGTTCAAGGGGCATGGCGGATTCGCATTGGAGATGTTTCGCGAACATACCCGACACCGACTGATAACAACAAGCCCGCCGGGCGGAATGAAAGGTAATTGAGCTCAGGCGGGCAGATCGGCAGCCAACGATTACGGCATCCGGAGATTCTCAGCGCCTCACACACGCTACTGGCCGCACACGCAGACCTGGTTGCGGCCCCGCTCCTTCGCCTGATAGCAGGCAACGTCGGCAGCCTTCAAGGCCTTGTCGACGTCCATGACCGAATCAAGCTGAACCAGGCCGATGCTGGTGCCGACCTGGAAAACCGTGTCTTCCCACGCAAAGCGGTACTGCTCGACATCATCCCGGATGGCTTCGGCAATCTGGCGCGCCTTGTCGTACTCACAGTTGACCAGCCCGATGCAGAACTCATCGCCGCCGAGCCGGGCCACCAGGTCGCCGCTGCGCACATGCCGCATGAAGAGGCCGGCCATCTGGCGCAACACTTCATCGCCGGCAAAGTGACCGCAGCTGTCGTTGATCAGCTTGAACTTGTCCAGATCGATATACAGGATGACGTTACGCGCACCCCGAGCCCGGGTGTTCTCTACCAGTTCGCCGAGGCGGCGCTGCATCTCGCGCCGGTTGGCCAGCCCGGTCAGCGAATCGTGACTCGCGGCCCAGGACAATTGTTCGGCGGCGGCAACCGCCACCTCATGCTGGCGGCTCAGTTCGGATTCTGTATGCCGGGAACGCCGGATCACCACCCGCGCGATCGCCAGACCCATGAGCAGCGCCAGCGCTGTCAAGCCGAGCATGTATGCCGCGGCCACCCGATAATCGGATTCGGATTCGCGCAATGACTGCTGATTCGCCTGGCGATACTGTTCGGCCATCTGGTTGAACACATCGAGCAGCTCGATCTCCAGCGGCCGCACGTCGCGCAGCAGGATGGCCAGCGCGGCTTCGCCCTGCTCGGCCAAAGCCAGTTCAATGATCCGGGCATGCAGTTGCTCGTCGCGCTGGATCAATTCACGGGCCTGATTCCAGGTTGCCTGCTCCTGGCGCCCCATCCCCAAGCCCAGCAGGCGGTCGCGCGCCCGGATGAATTCGGTCGCCTGCGCCTGAAAGCGCATGTATTCCTCGTCGCGGTCGAACGGGTCATGCAGCACGACCATCTGGCTCAGGCTGGCGAAACGCTCGCGCGACACGCTGCGCATCTGGTACACGCTTTCGATCTTGACGTTGCTTTCGGTCACCAGATTCACCATCCGCACCTTGAGCATAGTCATGTGCGACAGGCCAAGCACGGCCAGCAAAACCATGAGCACCAACACCAGAGTGAAGCCGATGGCAATGATCCGCTGCGTGCCAAAGGCGCCCAGCGCGGGGCCGATGCGCTGGGCAATCAGCCGCCGCAGCGTCACCGCAGCAACACCCGCTCGACCACATACACCAGCGCCACCACCAATCCGAGAACCAGCGCAAAGCGCAGCACCCTGCCAATGTAACCGAGGTATTTGCGGTTACCGGTGAACAGCCACGCCAATCCGAGTGCCGCCACTGCGATGAGCAGGGCGACGAGCAGCAGGCGAACGAAGATCATGCGGTGAGCGGGTGCAGGCGCAGGAAAGCGAGGGGAACGTCTTCGTCACGCTTGAAGCTGACGAACTCCCACGATTCCTGATGTTGCAGCAGTTCGCGCAGCAGCGCGTTGTTCAGCGCGTGGCCCGACTTGTAGGCCTCGAAGGCACCGATGATGGGATGGCCCAGCAGGTACAGATCGCCGATGGCGTCGAGCACCTTGTGTTTGACGAACTCGTCGTCGTAGCGCAAGCCGTCCTGGTTCAGCACTCGGAACTCGTCCATGACGATGGCGTTGTCGAGCGACCCGCCCAACGCCAGGCCCTGGTTGCGCAGGTATTCGACCTCGTGCATGAAGCCGAAGGTGCGCGCGCGCGCGACCTCCTTGATGTAGGCGGTGTCGGCAAAATCGATGCTGACGGTCTTGCCGCTCCGGTCGAACACGGGGTGCTTGAAGTCGATGGTGAATTCGACCTTGAAGCCGTTGTGCGGCACAAAGCGCGCCCACTTGTCGCCGTCCTTCACCTCGATCGGCTGCTTGATGCGCACGTAACGCTTCGCCGCATCCTGCTCGACGATGCCGGCGGATTGCAGCAGGAATACGAATGGCGCCGCGGAGCCGTCCATAATGGGAATTTCGGGGCCGGTGAGGTCCACCAGCAGGTTGTCGATGCCGAGGCCAGCGAGGGCGGACATCAGATGTTCAACGGTAGATACCTTGGCGGGCCCCGATTCGAGCATCGAGCACAGCCGGGTATCGGTCACAAGATAAGGGTCGGCCTTGAGTTCGGCGGGCGGGGCAAGATCCATCCGCCGGAACACGATGCCGGAATTTGGGGCCGCCGGGCGCAAGGTCATCTCGACCTTGACGCCCGAATGCAGGCCGACACCGGTCGCCTTGACCGGTGTTTTGAGGGTGCGTTGCTTGATCATCCTGGCATTTTAACCGCTCGAAGGAATGGGCCGCCATTCGCCCGGGAACCCCTTGTAGCGAGCCCCGGGTGAAACGATCCAGCCACCCCGCGACGCAGATTCAATCCGCCTGGCGACGCAGGAAGGCCGGAATATCCAGGGTGTCGATGCCGGAATCGCTCATCGCCTGAACCGTGCGGTTACGCCGGGTGCTCATCACGTTGGGCACTTCATCGCTGTCGCCCACCATCATCGGCGCATCATCGGTACCGGTGCGGATGATCTGCATCGGCCGCGGCTGCTGGCGTGCCACCGGGCTGCCAAGACCGGTCGCGACCATGGTGACGCGCAGCGCATCTTCCATGCTGTCGTCAAGCACCTGGCCGACGATGACGGTTGCTTCTTCCGCGGTGAATTCCTTGATGGTGTTCATCACTTCGTGGATTTCACGCATCTTCACGGTGGACGAGGCGGTGATGTTGACCAGCACGCCGCGCGCGCCCGCCAGGTTGATATCCTCCAGCAACGGGCTGGCAACCGCCTGCTCGGCGGCGATACGGGCGCGGTTTTCGCCGCTGGCCTGGGCCGAGCCCATCATCGCCATGCCCATTTCGCTCATCACGGTACGCACGTCGGCAAAGTCGACGTTGACCAGACCCGGGCAGTTGATGACTTCGGCGATGCCTCCGACGGCGCCATGCAGCACATTGTTGGCGGCCTTGAAGGCGTCGAGCATCGAGACGTCATCGCCCAGCACCTGCATCAGCTTTTCGTTGGGGATGATGATGAGCGAATCGACGTGGCGCGCCAGTGCTTCGATGCCGGCGTTGGCGGCGCGCACGCGCTTGCCTTCGAACATGAAGGGCTTGGTGACGACGGCCACGGTGAGAATGCCGAGTTCCTTGGCGACTTCGGCCACCACTGGCGCCGCGCCGGTGCCGGTGCCGCCACCCATGCCGGCGGTGATGAACAGCATATCGGCGCCGTCGATCATTTCAGCAATGCGCTCGCGGTCTTCCAGCGCGGCTTCACGGCCGATATCGGGGTTGGCACCGGCACCCAGGCCCTTGGTCACGGCGTTGCCCAGCTGCAGCTGCATCTTGGCCTGGTTGCGTTTCAGCGCCTGTGCATCGGTGTTGATGGCGATGAATTCCACGCCGCTCAATCCCGAGTCGATCATGTGATCGACCGCGTTGCCGCCGCAGCCGCCCACGCCGATGACCTTGATTACTGCATCCTGGGTGTCTACATCCATCAGTTCAAACATGTTGCTCTCCTCTTTTTGCCTAAACAAAAACCACACTCAAAAATCCTTTGGCGTACTAGCCACGATGTGTTTCGCATCCGGCAGCCCACCAAATCCCGTTTCAACGTCGCCACGCCCGACCTCAGCGCAACGCCGTCAGAAATTCCCCTTGAACCAACTTTTCATCCGTTCCAGCACATCCTTGAAACCGCTTCCGGTCAGCTTCGGCGCGTCGCGTCCGCGTGCTTCCAGCCCGGCCATCAGCAAGCCGATACAGGTGGCATAACGCGGGTTGCGCATCACGTCCGCCAGGCCGCCTTCGTAGCGCGGCCAGCCCATGCGCATCGGCATGTGGAAGACTTCCTCGCCGAGTTCGACCATGCCCTGCATGCCCGCCGAGCCGCCGGTGATGACGATGCCGGACGACAGCAACTCCTCGAAACCACTGCGGCGCAATTCCGCCTGCACCAGCGAATACAGCTCTTCCATGCGCGGCTCGATGAATTCGGCCAGCGTCTGCCGCGACAGGGTGCGCGGCGGGCGGTCGCCGATACCGGGCACCTCGATCATGTCGCGCGCGTCGGCCAGCTGGCGCAGGGCACAGCCGTAGCGCACCTTGATCTCCTCGGCCTCTTTCGGCGGCGTGCGCAGCGCCACTGCGATGTCGTTGTTGACCTGATCACCCGCCACCGGAATCACCGCGGTATGGCGAATTGCGCCGTTGGTGAACACCGCGATGTCGGTGGTGCCGCCGCCGATATCGACCAGACAGACGCCGAGTTCCTTCTCGTCTTCGGTCAGCACGGCCATTGCCGACGCCAGCGGCTGCAGCACCAGATCGGCGACTTCGATGCCGCAACGGCGCACGCACTTGATGATGTTCTGCGCTGCCGACACTGCGCCGGTGACGATGTGCACCTTCACTTCGAGGCGCACCGCGCTCATGCCGAGCGGGTCGCGCACATCTTCCTGGCCGTCGACGATGAATTCCTGCGGGATGGTGTGCAGGATCTGCTGGTCGGTCGGGATGTTCACCGCACGCGCGGTTTCCACCACGCGGTCGACGTCCATCTGGCTGATTTCCTTGTCCTTGATGGCGAACATGCCGTGCGAGTTGAAGCTCTTGATGTGGCTCCCCGCAATCCCCGTATACACCTCGCGGATCTTGCAGTCCGCCATCAACTCGGCCTCTTCCAGCGCGCGCTGGATAGCGTTGACGGTGGCTTCGATGTTGACCACCACGCCGCGGCGCAGACCGCGCGACGGACTCGTGCCCATGCCGATGATCTCGAGCGCTCCCTCGTCGTTGATTTCCGCAACGATGCAGACAATCTTGGAGGTGCCGATGTCGAGGCCGACAACCAGGTTTTTAGGGTCTCTGGGCTTACTCATAATGCGTGGTGCTCATGTTTCACTCGGTTTAAAAGGGGATACGCCATCCGGCATCCGCACGGCAAAACCATCCGGATAGCGCAGATCGACCGTGACCGGGACAATCGCGGCAGCCGTGGCTGTGGCCGGTTGCAGCGTCGCATCCTGGACCGCTGGCTGCGCGCTGAACAGGCGCGGATACAGCGCGGCGAATCGCACCAGCCGCGCGTCGGTCTGTTCGCGACCAAGCGCCAGCTGCATGCCGTTGTCGAGTCGCAACCGCCAGGCCCGCCGCGGCGACAGGCGCACTTCATCGATCACCAGGCCGAGCGGCGCCAGGGTCGCCTGGTGGCGGCGATAGGCAGCCACCACCTCAAGGCTGCTGTCTTCGGGGCCGGACAGGCGCGGCAAGCGCGCGTCGACTGCGGCGACAAACACCTCGCCCGCCTCGTTCACCAGCGCGTTGTCGTTCCAGCGTGCCAGTGGCACATGCTCGGTCAGCGACACCACCAGGGTGTCGGGCCAGCGGCGCTCCACCCGCGCTTCGCGCACCCACGGCAATTTTTCCAGGCTGTTGCGCACGCTTTCGAGATCGACCGTAAAGAAGGTGCCGCGCACCTGGCGCTCGGCCACCAACCGGATTTGCGCTTCGGTGACGTGCGCCACCGGAGTTTTCACTTCGATGCTGCGCAGCGCGAACCACGGCTGCGCCACCACCCAACTGGACGTACCATAGGCCAGCAGGCCGAGCGCACCCCAGGTCAGCACGCGGGCGACCTGCGACAGGGGATGGGCGGCAAGCTCGGGCGAGGTCACAATGTTTGCTCCAGAATCGCCAGGCATAGCGCATCGAAATCCAGGCCGGCCACGCGCGCGGCCATCGGCACCAGGCTGTGGTCGGTCATGCCGGGCGAGGTGTTCACCTCCAGCAGATAGGGGTTGCCGAGGCTGTCCAGCATCAAGTCGACGCGACCCCAGCCGCGTCCGCCGATCAGGCGGAAGGCGTCCAGCGCCAGTTGCCGCAATGCAGTTTCCTGTGCATCGGGCAGACCGGCCGGGCAGTGGTACTGGGTGTCGTTGCGAATATATTTGGCTTCGAAATCGTAGAAGGCCTTGTCGTCCGCAGGCTGCAGGCGGATCAACGGCAGCGCGCTGTCGCCGAGGATGCCGACGGTGAATTCGGCGCCGTCGATGAATCGTTCCGCCAGCACCAGCGCATCGTGTTCGGCCGCGGAGTCATAGGCCGCCTTCAGCGTGCCGTGTTCGGTCACCTTGCTCATGCCGATGCTGGAGCCTTCGCGCGCGGGCTTGACGAAAATCGGCAGGCCGAGTTTCTTCTCCACTGCGGCGAAATCGCTGGCAGAGTCGAGAATCGCCCAGTCCGCGGTAGGCAGGCCGGCGGCGCGCCACAGCAGCTTGGTACGCCATTTGTCCATGCCGATGGCCGACGCCATCACGCCGCTGCCAGTGTAGGGAATGTCCAGCAGTTCGAGCGCGCCCTGCATGCAGCCGTCTTCGCCGAAGCGCCCGTGCAGCGCGATGAACACGCGGTCGAACGCCCCGCTGATCAGATCGCCGAGATTACGGTTGGCGGGATCGAAGGCGTGCGCGTCGACCCCCTGCCGGATCAACGCCGCCAGCACCGCGCCGCCGCTGTTGAGCGACACCGGCCGCTCAGCCGAAGTGCCGCCCAGCATCACTGCCACTTTGCCAAACTTGCTCACGGCCGCTCTCCAATAATTCGCACTTCGCGGATCAGCTGCACATTGGTGCGCGCCTCCACAGTGTTTTCGATGTGTTCGATCAGGCGTTCAATATCCGTCGCCGTGGCGTGGCCAAGGTTGACGATGAAATTCGCGTGTTTCTCCGATACCTGCGCATCGCCGATGCGGTAGCCCTTGAGCCCGCAGGACTCGACCAGCTGGGCCGCGAAATGGCCGGGCGGGTTGCGGAATACCGATCCGGCATTGGGCAGATTCAGCGGCTGCAAAGCAATGCGCTTTTTCAGCAGTGCCTTGATCGTCTCGCGCGAGGCCGCGCCGTCGCCCTTCTCCAGCCGGAACCAGCCGCCAATGAACCACTCTTCGTGCGGGTGCTTCAACGCCACATGGCGGTAGCTGGTCACGTATTCGTCCGGTAGCCGTTCGTTCAGCTGCCCCTCGCGATCCAGCGTCTGCACCTGCACCAGCTTGTCCCAGGTTTCGCTGCCGTAACAACCGGCGTTCATCGCAATCGCCCCACCCACCGTGCCAGGAATGCCCGCCCAGAATTCGCCGCCGACCAGGTTGTGGTTGGCGGCGAATCGCGCCAGCTTGGGTGCGGCAACCCCCGCCTGCGCGTACACCAGCGACGTGTCGACATCCGCTGGCGCAGGCGGCAAGCCATGGGTGCGGCTCTCGATCGCCAGTTTTTTCAGCACGCCATGCAGCATGATCACCACGCCCATCACGCCGCCATCACGCACCAGCAGATTGCTGCCCAGCCCCACCATATGAATATTTTCATGCGGGGGGACCGAGCGCAGCAACCAGGTCAGGTCATCCATATCGGCCGGAATATAAACACGCTGGGCGACGCCGCCGGCACGCCACGACACGTGCTTTTTCATCGGCTCGTTGTATAGGAAATGGCCGCGCAGCACCGGTGCAGCGCCGCCGCCCAGGTCCAGCTCGCTCATCCGATAATCATGCCGCATGCTGTGCTCCCAGGGCCGGCGCCACCTGGCCGATGCTGCCGGCGCCCATCACCAGCACCACGTCATTGGCCTGCACCAGATCGTGCAGCGCTGCGGTCACATCGGCGACGTTTTCCACGAACACCGGTTCAACCTTGCCGACCACCCGCACCGCACGCGCCAGCGCACGGCTATCGGCGGCAACGATCGACGCTTCGCCCGCGGGGTAGACCTCGGTCAGCAGCAGCACGTCGGTCTCCGACAGCACTTTGACGAAGTCCTCGAAACAATCGCGGGTGCGGGTGTAGCGATGCGGCTGGAATACCAGCACCAGCCGCCGCCCCGGGAAAGCACCACGCGCGGCCGCCAGCGTGGCCGCCATTTCAACCGGATGGTGGCCATAGTCGTCGACCAGGGTGTAGCGTCCGCCATCGCGCGTTTCCAGTTCGCCATAGCGCTGGAAGCGGCGGCCGACGCCATGGAATTCGGCGAGCGCTTTGACGATGGCCGCATCGCTGGCGTCGACCTCGGTCGCCACCGCAATCGCCGCCAGCGCATTCAGCACGTTGTGCATGCCAGGATGATTCAGCACCACGTCGAGATCGGCCATGCCGTCGCGCTTGACGCTGAAATGCATGCGGCCGTGTTCGAAGCGCGGATTCACCCCGCGCACCTGTGCCAGCTCGTCAAAACCGTAGGTGATGATCGGTTTGGTGATGCGCGGCAGGATTTCGCGCACGTGCGGATCGTCGATGCACAGCACCGCCATGCCATAGAAGGGCAGGCGCTGGCAGAAGTCGACGAAGGCCGTTTTCAGCCGCTCGAAATCATGGCCGTAGGTTTCCATATGGTCGGCGTCGATGTTGGTGACGATCGCGATCACCGGCGTCAGGTAGAGAAACGAAGCGTCGGATTCGTCGGCTTCGGCGACCAGGAAATCGCCCTGGCCGAGCCGCGCGTTGGTGCCGGCCGCGGTGAGTTTGCCGCCGATGACGTAGGTCGGATCCATCCCGGCCTCGCCGAGAATGCTGGCGACCAGGCTGGTCGTGGTGGTCTTGCCGTGGGTGCCGGCGATGGCGATGCCCTGCTTCAGGCGCATCAGTTCGGCCAGCATCAGCGCACGCGGCACGATGGGAATCTTCTTCTCGCGGGCGGCGATGACTTCGGGGTTGGACTCCTGCACCGCGGTCGAGGTGACGACCACGTCGGCACCAGCGATGTTCTCGGCGGTGTGCCCGCGATGGATGCGTGCGCCCAGCTTCGCCAGCCGCTGCGTCACCGCGCTATCAGCCAGGTCCGAACCCGACACCGCATAGCCCAGGTTCAACAGCACCTCGGCGATACCGCTCATACCGACGCCGCCGATGCCGACAAAGTGGATCTGTTTGACAGCGTGTTTCATTGCTGCACCTTCCACGTCCGCAGGCTGCAGGTCGGCATCCGGCGCCGTTCGCGGCCGGTCGCATCCCGCAAGCGGGAACCCTGCTCCCTGCTCACTGCGACCACACCGACAAAGTGGATCTGTTTAACGGCGTGTTTCATTTCGCCAGTGCCTCACAAATATCGGCAACCTGCCGGGTCGCGTCGGGTTTCGCCAGGGCAGCCGCCTTGTCGGACATGGTTGCCAGCGTGACGCGGTCGAGCCCGCCGATCAGCGCCGCCAGTTTCTCCGCAGTCAGGTCGCGCTGCTGCATCAACCAGGCGGCTCCGGCACCGGATAGAAACTCGGCGTTGCCCGTCTGGTGGTCATCCACCGCGAACGGGAACGGCACCAGCACCGCGGGAACGCCCGCGCACGCCAGTTCGGCCACTGTCATCGCGCCGGCACGGCAAATGGCGAAGTCACACGCCCGATACTCGGCGGCCATGTCCTCGATGTAGTCGCGCACATCGGCTTCGACCCCGGCAGCGGCATAGCTCGCACGCAAGGCTTCGAGATGCTGGTGGCCTGATTGATGCACCACCTGCGGACGTTCTTCCGCGGGCAGCAAAGCCAGCGCCTGGGGCACCAGATTGTTCAAGGCCGAGGCACCAAGGCTGCCGCCCACCACCAGCAGGCGCAACGGACCGCTGCGGCCGGCACGCTCGTTTGCCGGCAAGGCGGCAATGTCGGTACGCACCGGATTGCCCACCCATTCGGTCGCCACGCGGCGGCACG
>JBPPMF010000257.1:0-2051 GCA_051305915.1 Thiobacillus sp.
CGCAGACGCCTGTTCAGCCCTGCTCGACGAACTGCTTGACAACACTGCAACTCTGGACGCGATGCGCCGCAACACACTGGCGCGATTCGAAGCTGGTTTCACATGGCCGGACATACTTTTGCGCTACGAGAAGCTGCTTTTGCGTTTGACCGGCCCCTGACCCAATACTGTTCTTTTAGACGATAATAGCCTAAGATAGCCGGCATGGCAACTCCACGACGGGAGGCGGCATGGCGCGAACGAAGGCGGTCCTGGGTTCCGGGGCGCGGCTGAGTGACTACCTATCGGCCAGCTTGCTGGCACGAGTGGTTCCTGCCGAGGTTGTGCATGCAGTGCTCAACGAGCACGGCCGCAATAGCCAGCGCATCCGCAGCTTTCCCGCCGTGGCCGGTGTCTACTACTGCATGGCACTGAGCCTGTACCCCGAGGCGGCGTACGAAGAGGTCTTCGCCGTCGTCGCGCAGGGCTTGGCATGGGCCAGTGGTGCGGCGGAGCCGGCGCTGGTGCGCAAGTCCTCCATCAGCACCCTGCGCAGCCGCATCGGATCGGCACCGCTGCGCGATTTGGTCCTGCGCTGCTGCGTACCTCTGGCCAACATCGCGGACCATCCCGAGGCGTTCTACGCGGGCCTGAGACTGGTGGCGATCGACGGCAGCTGCTTCGATCTGCCTGACGAGGCCGGCAACGCCGAGACCTTTGGCTACCCCGGCAGTCGCACCAGCCTGGCCGGGCATGCGGGCTACCCGCAGGCACGCTGTGTGGTGCTGGTCGAGTGCGCCACGCACGCCGTCCTGGGCGCCAACCTCGGGCCCGCTCGCGCTGGCGAGTGGTCACTGTGCACCGAGCTGCTGCCTCGGCTGCAGCCAGGCATGCTGTGCATGGCCGACCGGGGCTTCAACGGCTTCGAGCAATGGCGCGATGCAAGGGCCACGGGAGCCGAGCTGCTGTGGCGATGCAGCAGCACCCGGCAACTGCCGATGCAACAGCTACTGCCCGACGGCTCCTTCCTCAGTGTCATTCGACCCACTGGCGTGGGCCGCGCCGAGGCCACCGAGCAGGCCATTACGGTGCGCGTGATCGAGTACGCATTGCCCGGCGTCGATGACGGACAGCCGAGATACAGGTTGCTGACGACGCTACTGGATCCACAGCAGGCCCCGGCGATGGAGTTGGCGGCGCTGTACCACCAGCGCTGGGAGATCGAGGCGGTTTTCGATGAGCTCAAGACGCACTTGCGGCAAGGCCGGCGGGTGCTGCGCAGCAAGACGCCGGAGCTCGTGTGCCAGGAGTTCTTCGGCTGGGTGCTGGCGCACTACGCGGTGCGATGGCTGCTGCACCAAGGCGCCACGCTGCACCGAATACCCCACGCCGAGCTGTCCTTCAAAGGACATGTCGAACTGCTGCGGCGCGCACAGCCCCAATCCGGGGCCTTTCCCCCCCAGAGCGGCCCAGACGTCGCCAGCGTTGGTTCCGTGAGTTGCTCCAAGCCAGCGCACGGACCCGGGCCACCAGGACAATCAACCGACGGTCACCGCGCATGGTCAAGCGTCGAAACTCGCAGTACGCTCCCCACGACCGAACCGCTGCAACCCGAGTTCCCATGGACTGCACGCCGCGTCCGGCCACTGGTCCACCCATCCGCCCTGCACCGCGAACCCCGCGCCCGAAGCTGTGGTCACCGGAGCGCCCTGCAGGTGGCTTTCTTGTCTAACAGAACCGTATTGGGTCAGTGCCACCCGTTCCCGATCGAGCGCGGCTTGCTCTGTAGCCATGCGTGACGCCAGCTCGGCATTCGCGGAGGCGATCAATGGCCGCAGATCACCCGGCTGCGCGCACACGGGTGTCGCGGGTGCGGCCAGCAGCGCTGCGAACAGCAAAGCCTGGGCGGCACCGCGGACCTCGATCATCTGGATCCACCGTCGTGGGCCTCGTCGTGACCGCTGTGCGCAGGTCGCAGGATCTGGCTTCGCAGCACACCCGGGCCGAGCGCCTGACTCAGCTCGGTCGCACCCGCCAGCGGCAGCAGGATCAGACCCATCAGCAAGACCTCG